>JAUNLB010000001.1 GCA_030532485.1 Pseudoclavibacter sp. | reverse complement strand
AGCGTCGAGACCGTGGCCGATGCCGACGCTCTGTGGCACGAGGTGCTCGCCCTGCTGCGCGCCGACGAGACCGTCCGCCCCTCCGCCCACGGCTTCTTCGGCGTCGCCCGCCCCACCGGGATCGTCAACGACATGATCCTGCTGGAGGTTCCCAACGAGCTCGCCCGCCGCACCCTCGAGGCCAGCAACCGCAACGACATCCTGCGGGCGCTGGCCAGAGTCGGCGAGCACGTGACCAACTTCGGCGTGCTGGTCAACCCGGACATGGAGCCCGAGCCCGCGCTCGCCCCGGATCCGGTGGAGAGCCTGCTGCCGGCCCCTGTGCCCAGCCCGCCGAAACCGGACGGCGGGATCCCGAGCGACGGCGCCGGCGGCGAGTCGAAGCTGAACCCGCGCTACACCTTCGAGACCTTCGTCACCGGCGCCTCCAACCGCTTCGCCCACGCCGCGGCCATCGCGGTCGCCGAGGCACCCGCCCGCTCGTACAACCCCCTGTTCATCCACGGCGACTCGGGCCTGGGCAAGACCCATCTGCTGCACGCGATCGGCCACTACGCCGAGAGCATGTACCCCGGCATCCAGGTGAAGTACAGCTCCAGCGAGGAGTTCACGAACGACTTCATCAACGCCATCGCGAACAACCGGGGGCACGAGTTCCAGGGGCGCTACCGGACCACCGACATCCTGCTCATCGACGACATCCAGTTCCTACAGGGGCGCGACTCGACGCAGGAGGCGTTCTTCCACACCTTCAACTCCCTGTACGGGCAGAACAAGCAGATCGTCATCACCTCCGATCTGCACCCCAAGCAGCTCACCGGCTTCGAGGACCGCATGCGGACGCGCTTCGAATCGGGGCTCATCACCGATGTGCAGTCCCCGGAACTGGAGACCCGCATCGCGATCCTGCGCAACAAGGCCAAGCGCGAGCGGCTCGAGGTGCACGACGACGCCGTGCTCTACATCGCCGAACGGGCGACCTCCTCGATCCGGGAGCTCGAAGGAGCGCTCATCCGGGTCACGGCCTTCGCGGGACTCAACCGGGTCCCCGCCGATCTCGCCCTGGCCCGCTCGGTGCTGAAAGACCTCGGCAGCGACGAGGAGTCCTCGTTCATCTCCCCGCACGACATCATCAGCACGACCGCCCAGTACTTCGGCCAGTCCGTGGACGATCTGCTGGGAGCCTCCCGATCCGCCCCCATCTCGCAGAGCAGGCACATCGCCATGTACCTGTGTCGCGAAATGACGAACCTCTCGCTGCCCAAGATCGGCGAGCTGTTCAACGGCCGGGACCACACCACGGTCATCTACGCGAACAAGCGCATCACCAAGCTCATCCAGGAGCGGCGCGACGTCTACAACCACGTCGCCGAGCTCACCGCCCGGCTGCGGCAGGGCGCGAACCGGCACGCCTGAACGGTCCCGCGCCCGCTCGCAGGAGTTCGGGCCGCGCTCCGCAGCACCGCGCCCCCAGCCGCTGCGGTGCGTCTCGACCCCTCGAAGCCTGTGGAGAACACTGTGGAGAAACCGGGGAACACGCGGAAGGGGGCCGTGGAGAACGCAGAGTCCGCTGTGGAGGATTCCGGTTTCTCCACAGCGGGGGGCTCGAGTGGTGACAGGATCTCCACCGTTCCTCCACAGGGCCGATGGAGCGGGATCCGCACGAGGACGGGCGACAGCGCATCTGTCCACAGTTTCCACAGCGGTTATGATCATGATCAAGAAAGCAAACTCTTCGGACGGGCCTCCACAACGATGAGTCGAGGTCGGTTCCCTTCGGCCTCAGGAGCCGCTACGCTGAAGCCCCGCGGCCCGCCCGACGCCCGCGGATCCGGCGCTCGCCTCGATGGAGGGAAGCGGAGGCCCTACGGCCCGCCCGGGCGCTCGCGGAGTCGCAGCCGTCGCACGAACGGGCACGGTTACCATGAGGGCAACGTCCGTCGAGAGGATCTTCCGTGAAATTCGTGGTCAATCGCGACCTCTTCAGCGATGCCGTGTCGTTCGTCGTCAAGCTGCTGCCGGCCCGTCCGACCCAGCCGATCCTCTCCGGCGTCGTCCGCGACGCCGCCGACGGGGGCCTCTCGCTCTCCTCCTTCGACTATGAAGTCTCGAGTAGGACTCGTGTAGATGCCGATGTGGAGACCCCCGGCGCGGTCCTCGTCCAGGGCCGCATCCTGGGTGACATCGCGAACCGCCTGCCCCAGGCCCCCGTCGAGGTCGAACACGACGACGCGGGCGTCGTGATCCGCTGCGGCCAGGCGAGCTTCCACCTGCCGACCATGCCCATCGAGGAGTTCCCCTCCCTGCCCGAGGTGAGCGGCAGCTCCGGCACCGTCCCCGGCCAGGACTTCGCCGAGGCGGTCTCGCAGGTGGTCGTGGCGGCCTCCCGCGAGGACGTCGCGCCGGTCATCACCGGGGTCAACATCACACTCGCCCCCGAGCGGCTCACGCTCGTGGCCACGGACCGGTACCGGGTGGCCGTGCGGGAGCTGCCGTGGCGTTCGGACGTCGAGGAGACCCGCAGCGTGCTGGTGCCCGCCCGCACCCTGGCCGAGGTCGGCAAGTCCCTGGGTTCGGCCGGCGCCATCACCCTCACCGTCGTCCAGCAGGGCGAGAGCGAGCTCATCGCCTTCACCGCGGGCGGCAAGACGGTCACTTCGCTGCTCATCAAGGGCTCCTTCCCGCCGGTCTCCCGGCTGTTCCCGAGCGAGACGCCGCACTACAGCGTGCTGTCCGTCTCCGATGTGATGGACGCGGTGCGCCGGGTGCAGCTGGTGCTGGACCGGGAGGCCGCGCTGCGCTTCTCCTTCGGGCCGGAGGGCGTGGAGCTGGAGGCGCTCGGCAGCGAGCACGCCCAGGCTTCCGAGCAGATCGATTCGGTGCTCAACGGCGAGGACATCGTCGTCTCGCTCAAACCGCAGTTCCTGCTGGACGGCGTGGGGGCGCTGCACGCGGAGTTCGTCCGCATCGCCTTCACCTCCAACGACACCCCCGGCAAGCCCGGACCGGTGCTGCTCACCGCCCAGACCTCCCGGGACGAGGGCGAAAGCGTCGACTACCGCTACCTGCTGCAGCCGAACCTCCTCATGCGATAGCGCGGTGCACCTGACGCGACTGCGGCTGCGCGACTTCCGGAACTACGAGCACGCCGAGCTGGGCCTGGGCACCGGTCCGCAACTGCTGCTCGGGGCGAACGGACAGGGCAAGACGAATCTCGTGGAAGCGGTGGGCTGCCTGGCCACGCTCGCCTCGCACCGCGTCTCCAGCGACGCCGCACTGGTCCGGGCCGGTTGCGAGCAGGCCCTCGTGCAGGGGGAGCTCGTCCACGGCTCGCGCCGGGTCGAGCTGGAGGTGCGGATCCGGCGCAGCGGCGCGAATCTCGCGACGGTGAGCGGACGCCGGGTGCGGGGTCGAGAGCTGAGCCGCTACGTGGCCACGGTGCTCTTCGCTCCGGAGGACCTCGCGCTCGTCCGGGGCGAGCCCGCACAGCGGCGCGAGCACCTGGACCGGCTGCTGGGGACCCGCTCGCCTCGGCTGGGCGCCGTCGTGGCCGACTACGAGCGGGTCCTGCGCCAGCGCAACAGCGTGCTGCGCCATCTGCGGCGCAGCGGTGCGGCGGGCTCGCCGTCCCTGGAGGTGTGGGACGAGCGGCTGGTGGCCCTGGGCACCGAGATCATCGCCGAGCGCGCCGCGCTCGTGTCCCGCATGGCCGACCCCCTGGCCCGCGCCTACACGGCCCTCGCGGGCCGGGAGCAGGAGGCCCTCGTGCGTCTGCGGGTCTCCGCGCTCTCCGAGCCCGGGACCGAGGCGGGCGACGAGGACGGAACCCGGGTGCCCGGCGGCAGCATCGCCTTCGAAGAGCTGAGGACGCGGTTCGCCGAGCGGCTGCTGGCGCTGCGGGAGCGGGAGATCGAGCGCGGGCAGACCCTCGTCGGCCCGCACCGGGACGATGCGGTGCTCATGCTCAACGGACTGCCGGCGCGCAGCACCGCCAGTCACGGCGAATCGTGGAGCTATGCACTCGCGCTCAAGCTCGCCGCGCTGGAACTGCTGCGCGAGGTCTCGCTCGCGGGCGACCCCGTGCTCATCCTCGACGACGTCTTCGCGGAACTGGACGGCGAACGGCGCAAGCGGCTGGGGGACGCGATCCAGGGCGTCGAGCAGATCCTGATCACGGCCGCCGTGCTGGAGGACGTGCCCGGCCCCCTGCGGGCTTCGCCCACGCGCATCGAGGCCGGGCGCGTGCTCCCGGACGACGGGGGGAGCCGATGAACGAGTCGATTCGCTACTACGAGCACTGCAGGCGTCTGTTCGGCGCCCGGCGCAGCTCCTATCTGGCCCGCATGGAACGGCGGCGGGCCGAGGCCTCGACCGGATCGGAGGAGGACGAGGAGTCGAGCCGGCCCTTCGGTACGGGGCGCGATCCCCGCGCGGCCGGCGAGGTGTTCCGCGCGCTCGCCCGGGACTTCGGCTGGAGCGTCCCGATCGCCCAGGCGGAGCTGGTGCGCTCCTGGTCGGGCGTCGCCGGCGAGGAGACGGCGCAGCACTCCCGGGCGCTGCACGTGGACGAGGGATGCCTGGTCGTGCAGTGCGACTCGACCGCCTGGGCGACCCAGCTGCGGGGCCTTCGCCGGGACATCCTCCGGCGGATCGCCCGGGACCACCCGGACGCCGGGGTCGAGGACGTCAGATTCCTGAACCCGGGCGTCCCTTCCTGGAAACACGGCCGCAGATCGGTTCCAGGGCGTGGTCCGCGCGATACCTACGGCTGAAGGGGCAAATACCACTCCCCGCTCCCCGCGGTCGCGTCAGAGGCCGCGTCATGGGCGTTCGGGTGCTCGCGCTTGATAGCATGGGGGGTCACGTTCGGCGGGGATCGGTACCGATCGCTCCACCCCGTCGCGCCCATCGAGAAGGAGTCGTCCGCACATGGCCCAAGAGCCCCGGGACACCGAGTCGGAGAACGCACCCGAACCCCACGGCATCCCGGGGACGCACAGGGTCGAGAGCGCCTACGGCGCAGGCCAGATCCAGGTGCTCGAAGGCTTGGAGGCGGTGCGCAAGCGCCCCGGCATGTACATCGGCTCCACCGGTCCGGAGGGCCTGCACCACCTCGTCTACGAGATCGTCGACAACTCGGTGGACGAGGCGCTGGCCGGCTACGCCGACACGATCGTCGTCACCCTGCGGGCGGACGGCGGGGTGACCGTGGTGGACAACGGTCGCGGCATCCCCGTGGCCACCCACCCGGTGGAGGGCGTCTCCACCCTGGAGGTCGTGCTCACCAAGCTGCACGCGGGCGGCAAGTTCGGCGGCGGCGGCTACGCGGTCTCCGGCGGCCTGCACGGCGTCGGCTCCTCGGTGGTCAACGCCCTGTCCACCTCGTTCAGCGCGGTCGTGCGGCGCGACGGCCACGTGTGGAGCATGGACTTCGAGAACGGCGTGCCCACCGGACCGATCCGTCGGGGCGAGCCGACGGAGGAGACCGGCACCGAGATCACCTTCCACGCGAACGCGGAGATCTTCGAGACGGTCGAGTACGACCACGAGACCCTGCGCCTGCGCTTCCAGCAGATGGCCTTCCTCAACCGGGGGCTGAGCATCACCCTCGTCGACGAGCGTGACCCCGCGGAGCTGTCCGGCGGGCTGAAGAGCGTGGGCGAGATCGCCGAGGCGGAGCAGCGCAGCGTCGAGGGCGAGGCCGCGGCCGATGGGGACGGACCCGCGGAGCCGAAGCCCGTCACCGAGTCGATCGCGCTGCCCCAGACCCGGGAGCAGCGCTACCGCTACGATCGCGGCCTGGTCGACTACGTCCAGCACCTGGTGAAGCGCAAGAAGTCGGTCCTCGTGCACGAGGAGATCATCGAGATCCGTTCCGAGGACGTCGGACGTCGCATCTCCCTGGAGATCGCGATGCAGTGGACCGAGGCGTACTCGGAGGCCGTGCACTCCTTCGCGAACACGATCAACACGAAGGAGGGCGGCACCCACCTGGAGGGCTTCCGGGCCGCGCTCACGACGATCGTGAACCGCTACGCGCGGGAGAAGGGGCTGCTGAAGGAGAAGGACGAGAACCTCACCGGCGACGACGTCCGGGAGGGCCTGGTCGCGGTCGTCTCGGTCAAGCTCGGCGAGCCGCAGTTCGAGGGCCAGACCAAGATGAAGCTCGGCAATACCGAGGCGAAGGCCTACGTGCAACGGGTGGCCGCTCAGGCGGTCGAGGACTGGTTCGACCGCAACCCCGGGCAGGCCAAGGACATCGTCCGCAAGGCGACGCAGGCCTCCGCCGCCCGTCTGGCGGCCCGCCGGGCGCGCGAACAGACCCGGCGCAAGGGGCTGCTGGAGACCGGCGGCATGCCGGGCAAGCTCAAGGACTGCCAGTCGAAGGACCCCTCCGTCTCGGAGATCTTCATGGTGGAGGGCGATTCGGCCGGCGGCTCGGCCGTGCAGGGCCGGAATCCCCAGACCCAGGCGATCCTGCCGCTGCGCGGCAAGATCCTGAACGTCGAGAAGGCCAGGCTCGACCGGGCCCTGCAGAACGCCGAGGTGCAGTCGATGATCACCGCCTTCGGCGCGGGGATCGGGGACGACTTCGACCCTCAGAAGGCCCGTTACCACAAGATCATCCTCATGGCGGACGCCGATGTGGACGGCCAGCACATCACGACCCTGCTGCTGACCCTGCTGTTCCGGTACATGAAACCGCTCATCGAGCTCGGCTACGTCTACCTCGCCCAGCCGCCGCTGTACCGCATCAAGTGGACCAATGCGGAGCACCAGTACGTCTTCTCCGATCGGGAGCGGGACGAAGTGCTCGTCTCCGGGCGGGCGGCAGGCAAGCGCCTGCCCAAGGAGAACGGCATCCAGCGCTACAAGGGCCTGGGCGAGATGAGCTACCAGGAGCTGTGGGACACCACGATGAACCCGGAGACCCGGACGCTGCTGCAGGTCACCATGAGCGACGCGGAGGCCGCCGACGAGGTGTTCTCCACCCTGATGGGCGAGGACGTCGACTCCCGCCGCACCTTCATCCAGCAGAACGCGCACGATGTGCGCTTCCTGGACATCTGAGCCGTTCGGCTCCAGACGAATCGCACGAACCACAGGAATCGGGATTGAGTGATGACGGACTCTGAGAACGGCGAGGCGACCGGCGACGGCGAGCTCTTCGACACCGCCGCCGAGGCGGGGATCGTGACGGAGAACGACGATCGGCCGGAGGGTGCGACCGGGGACCGGGTCGAACAGGTCGATCTGCGGCTGGAGATGCAGCGCTCCTATCTCGACTACGCGATGAGCGTCATCGTCGGGCGCGCCCTGCCGGAGGTCCGGGACGGGCTCAAGCCCGTCCACCGCCGCGTCATCTACGGCATGTACGACGGCGGCTACCGGCCGGACAAGGCCTTCTCCAAGTGCACGCGCATCGTCGGCGACGTCATGGGGCAGTTCCATCCGCACGGCGACGCGCCCATCTACGACGCGCTCGTGCGCCTCGTGCAGCCCTGGAGCATGCGCTACCCCCTCGCCCTGGGTCAGGGCAACTTCGGCTCGCCCGGCAACGACGGCGCCGCCGCACCCCGGTACACCGAGACGAAGATGTCGCCCCTGGCGATGGAGATGGTTCGGGACATCGACGAGGACACCGTCGACTTCGTGGAGAACTACGACGGGCGCACCCAGGAGCCGACCGTGCTGCCCAGCAGGTTCCCGAACCTGCTGGTGAACGGATCGGTCGGCATCGCGGTCGGCATGGCCACGAACATCCCGCCGCACAACATGCGGGAGGTCGCCGAGGGCGCCCTGTGGCACCTGGAGCACCCGGAGGCCTCCCGGGAGGAGCTGTTGGAGGCCCTGATCCAGCGGATCAAGGGACCGGACTTCCCCACGGGCGCGCAGGTGCTCGGCACCAGGGGCATCCAGGACGCCTATCGGACCGGCCGGGGCTCGATCACGATGCGGGCCGTCGTGTCGATCGAGGAGATCCACGGCCGCACCTGTCTGGTGATCACCGAGCTGCCGTACCAGGTGAACCCGGACAACCTCGCGCTCAAGATCGCCGATCTGGTCAAGGAGGGCCGGGTGCAGGGGATCGCGGACATCCGCGACGAGACCTCCGGGCGGACCGGGCAGCGGCTGGTCGTCGTGCTCAAGCGGGACGCGGTCGCGAAGGTCGTGCTGAACAACCTGTACAAGCACACCCAGCTGCAGGAGAGCTTCGGCGCCAACATGCTGGCGATCGTCGACGGGGTGCCGCGCACCCTCTCGCTCGACGGCTTCGTCTCGGCCTGGGCGGACCACCAGATCGAGGTCATCGTCCGGCGCACCCGCTTCCGCCTGCGCAAGGCGCTGGACGAGGTGCACATCCTGCGCGGCTACCTCAAGGCCCTGGACATGCTGGACGAGGTGATCGCGCTCATCCGCCGCTCTCCGACGGTGGAGGAGGCCCGGGTCGGCCTGATGGAGCTGCTGGAGGTGGACGAGGTGCAGGCCTCGGCGATCCTCAATCTGCAGCTGCGCCGCCTGGCCGCCCTGGAGCGGCAGAAGATCATGGAGGAGGCCGAGCGGCTGGAGCGGCTCATCGCCGAGTACGAGGCGATCCTCGCCACCCCGGCCAGGCAGCGGGAGATCGTCGCCGAGGAGCTGCGGGAGATCGTCGCCAGGCACGGCGACGAGCGCCGCACCGAGATCCTCGCCGGCTTCGACGGGGGGATGACGAACGAGGACCTGATCCCCGAGGAGGAGATCGTGGTGACCGTCACCCGGGACGGCTACGTCAAGCGCACCCGGAGCGACAACTACCGGTCCCAGCACCGGGGCGGCAAGGGCATCAAGGGCGCGCAGCTGCGGGCGGACGACATCGTGGACCACTTCTTCGTCACCACGACCCACCACTGGCTGCTGTTCTTCACGAACCTGGGCCGGGTCTACCGGGCCAAGGCCTACGAGCTCATGGAGGCCGGCCGGGACGCGAAGGGACAGCACGTCGCGAATCTCCTGCCCATGCAACCGGACGAGCAGATCGCCCAGATCATGGATATCGAGGACTACCGGCAGGCGCAGTACCTCGTGCTCGCGACGCGGCAGGGGCTGGTCAAGAAGACCGCACTGACCGAGTACGACACGAACCGGCAGGCCGGGGTCATCGCGATCCGGCTGCGGGAGGGCGACGAGCTGGTGTCCGCGATGCTCGCGAACGCGGAGGACGACGTCTTCCTGGTCTCCAAGGCCGGGATGTCGCTCCGTTTCCAGGCGAACGACGAGGCGCTGCGGCCCATGGGCCGCTCCACCTCCGGGGTGAAGGGCATGTCCTTCCGAGAGGGCGACCACCTGCTGACCGCCCGTGTCGTGCGGGACGACTCCGCCGGCTACGCCTTCGTCGTCACCGAGGGCGGCTACGCGAAGCGGACCGCGATCTCGCAGTACCGCGTACAGGGCCGGGGAGGCCTGGGCATCAAGGTCGCCAAGCTCAGCCGGGAGCGCGGGGGCCTGGCCGGCGCGCTGCTGGTGGAGGAGGGCGACGAGGTGCTCGTCATCCTGGCCAGCGGCAAGGTCGTGCGCTCCTTCGTCTCGGAGGTCTCGGTCACCGGCCGCGACTCGATGGGGGTGACCTTCGCCCGGCCGGGCGGCGGGGACTACGTCATCGCCATCGCCAAGAACAGCGAACGAGACCTCGGCGACCACCCTGAGGACGAGGAATCCCCTGATCAGGAGGACCCCGAGAACGAAGGCGCGGAGCCGGGCGGGGACACGGCCTCCGGCGGGGTGCGGCAGAGTGTGCCAGACTCTCATGCAGCTTCCGAAACGCACGCCCCAGAGCTATAGAGGTTGTGATCCATGACGAGCGTCGCCGACAAACTCGCTCAGAAGTCCGCCCGTCACACGGTGAGCAAGCAGGTCCGGCTGCGGCTCGTCCACGTCGACTTCTGGTCGATCGTGAAGCTGACCTTCCTCATCGGCCTGTGCGGCATCGTCGTCTCGCTCATCGCGGTCGCACTGCTGTGGACGGTGCTGGAGCAGACCGGCGTGTTCGGCTCGGTGAACAGCCTGCTGAACGACGTGAGCGGCGAGGCCGATCAGGTCAGCGTGAGCAGTTTCGTCAGCTTCGCCCCGCTCATGGGCTTCACCCTCGTCGCCTCGGCCCTCAACTGCGTGGCCGGGACGGCGCTCGCCGCGGTCGGCGCCTTCCTCTACAACCTCTCGGTGCGGATCACCGGCGGCCTGGTCTTCGGCTTCACGAACGGCTGAGCTCCTCCGCGCACTCGACGGCCCCCTCCTCCAGACGGGGCTGTTCGGCCTGCTGCTCCGCGCAGAACACGGCGTAGTCCACGAGCAGGCGACCGAAGGGAAGAGAGCCGGCCAGGGCTCCGCCGAGCAGTTCCGGCTGCGTGAACTCGGCGAAGGTGCCTCGCCGCCTCAGCTCCCGCAGCCCCTCGTCCCGGTCCTCCCGGCAGGCCTCGCGCGTGGCCTCCGGCAGCGAGGCGAAGATCCCGTCCAGTTCCTCCTGGGCCCGGTGGACGAGTTCCGACGGACCCTGTGCGGACGGGTCCTGCGGCGCCTCGGCCGCGAGCCGGCGCCGCTCGAGGGCGTAGAGGACGATGTGGGTGCAGCTGGCGGTGACGACGATCGCGATCAGCGGCCAGCCGTCGAATCGCCCGGGCCCGATCTCGATCGGGACCATCAGGGCGGCCGCGAGCCCGGTCAGCACGAATCCGCGCGCGAACACCTTTCGCAGGTCCTCGGGCGCGCCGGCCCGGACTCGCGCGGACCAGCCGCACAGGGCGGCCACCGCCCCGACGGCGGCGATCGCCGCGCAGAACGGGAGCACGATCGTCGCCCGGCCGCCGAGCACCTCGGAGAGCCCGACGACGGGGAAGGCGAGGGCGAGGAACGAGCACAGCGTGGCCAGGCAGGACAGGACCCTCCGCCGCCGAGCCGGCGGGGCTGCGGGGCCGGACGAGGCGGACCGCGCGCGGGCGCGCAGCGCCCGGACCAGTCCCTGGTGCAGGCGCTGCACCAGCTCGCGCACCAGCACGGCCTGGGACGGCGCGTGGCCGGCGAGCGCGGCGTCCTCCACGGTCGCCATCTGTCGGAGGATCTCCGTCGGCTCGCTGGTCGTCGGCTCCTCGCTGAGCCAATCGATCGAATAGTGCGGCAGGACGTACGGCAGCAGATCGTTCGACAAGGCGCTTCCCTCCGCGTCATGACGCCGCCCCTCCGGCGGCCCGGCACGGGCCCTGCCCGCGGTTCCCAGCTTCGTCGCGTCGCGTCGCGGTGTCGTCCGTCGTCCGATCGAGATCGGGATCTCCGACGGGAGGGGGAGCGACACCCCGCCCGCGTCGGGCTCGCGCGAGGCGCGGCTGTCGTGTACAGTGAGGTGTCGCTCCGGGGCTATAGCTCAGGCGGTTAGAGCGCTTCGCTGATAACGAAGAGGTCCCAGGTTCAAGTCCTGGTAGCCCCACTCCGTCAAAATCGAACACACCGCGGTCCGTCCACATCACGAGGACGCAGCCCGGGGACGTAGCTCAATTGGCAGAGCACCTGCTTTGCAAGCAGGGGGTTAGGGGTTCGATTCCCCTCGTCTCCACCGAAGCCTGCCGATCCGGCCTCCTCCGGCTGTGCTCGCCGCGGCGTTCGCGAGCTGCGCGAGCGGGACGCCCCGCCGGCACCGGGCTCGATCTGCCCGGCGGCGCCCGCGGGGAAGGGGATCAGCGCATGCGTCCGGAAGAGGACGCGGGCCGGTCCATCGCCTCGACTCCTGCGTCGTCGGCTGTGTCACCCCGCCGAGATCCCCGGCGTCGTCTTCGGCGTGCTCTGCACGGTCGCCGCCACCCTCCTCGCCGGAGCGGTGCCGCTGCTCGTCCCGTTCGAGCTGCTCGAGGAGA
The DNA here is from genome assembly GCA_030532485.1 of Pseudoclavibacter sp. GTDB lineage: Bacteria > Actinomycetota > Actinomycetes > Actinomycetales > Microbacteriaceae > Pseudoclavibacter. The sequence goes on along the minus strand of JAUNLB010000001.1, from coordinate 49,992 downwards.
GCATCGTGATCGAAGCCCTCCTGGCCTTGCCGTTGCCGCTCGGCATGGTCTTCACGATCGGTCTTCGCAGGGCGAAGCCGAGAGCCCTCGGAGCGCCGATCACGGGATGCGGAGATTCGTCTCGATCGGCACGGACTTCTCCGCGGGGTGCCGGGAGAACGGTCGAATGGACGCGATGCGCTGGATGATCGCGCACGAGATCGGTCATATCGCGGCCGGTCACGGCAGCTCCTGGCGGCTCCTGTCGGACTCCATGATCTCGGAGGTCCCGATCCTCGGCGGGCTGTTCACCCGGGCCCAGGAGCACACCGCCGACAATGACGCGATGCATCTGGCCCCGGAGGGGGCGGCGGACGCGATCGCCCTGACCGCGAGCCCCCGCCCGCTCGGGGGACGTGCTGCTGCGCGCAGAAACTGAGGCCGCGCTGACCGCGAGCCCCCGCCCGCTCGGGGGACGTGATCCGCTGAGGCGCGGGGAGGGGCCCCGCAGCTCCGTCGAGCGCCTACCATGGCCGGAACGACAACCGAGCCCGGTCGCGGGCAATGCATGCGCCCGCCCGCCACAGGAGCCGAGGAGCCGATGCCATGAAGGGGACGGGGGCGGAGCGGACGCCCGACGGGCGTCACATCGTCGTGAACGGCAGGCGCTGGCGTGCGAGCGACCCCGCGATCCCGGAGGAGCTGCGGGCGGAGCTGGTGTCCGAACTCATGGCCGCCCGCAGGCTGGTGCGGAGCGACCCGGCGCGTGCCCGGCCGAGGGTCCACGACGCCAAGGTGGTCCTCGGCGAACGGGGCGAACCGTGGTGGGAGCCGAGCGAGCGGGGACGCCGGGAACGGCTCGAAGCCGTCGTCCGGGCCCTGCTGGGGCATCGCGGCGGCGCCGGGGTCCGAGCGAGCGAGGCGGCTCGCGCGGTCGGCGGCGAGCGGTGGCGGGAGCTGATGCCGGCGGCGGGCCGGGTCGCCGCGGAGCTGGCCCGGCGGGGCGAGGCGGGACTCCGGGAGCGGGGCGAGGATCCCGTCCTCCTCCCGCCCGAGCGGGCGGAGGGGCGATGACGACGCTGCTGTGGCTGCGGGACGATCTGCGGCCGGTCGACCACGAGGCGCTCGCGGCCGCCGGGCTTCTTCAAACATCGGTGAGGATGCCCCCGCTTCCAGGCCTTCCCCTTCCGCAAGGACCGGGAACTGCTGCGTGCCGGGCGGCGGGGCCGGGCCGGCATCGCGCTGGTGGACGCGGGCATGGTCGAGCTGATGCGGACGAGGCCAGCAATCCCGTTCAGTGGCAGTGGGCGGCCGGTTGCGGGGCGGATGCGGCGCCCTACCTCCGCGTCTTCAACCCCGAGGTGCAGCGGCGCACCTTCGACTCGAGCGACCACTACGTCGACCGCTGGCTTTCACTGAGGAACCCGCGCCATATGCCCCGGATAGTAGATTTGAAGGAGTCTCGCCGACAAGCTGTGAATGCATACCGGAGTGTTGGAAGTCAGGGGGAGCGCTGAGTTCTCGACGCCTGCTCGAAGCAATATTATATCGATGGATATAAGGGCATTTCACGTGGTTTCGTCAGTTCATCTGTGCAATGTCGTCGTGCTTCACGAACGCGATGCTTCCCGTAGCTTCTCTTCGGAACGTCGCGAGTTTGGTGAGGAGTTGAGGGAATCGATATCTTGATCGGACGAGTCGCGCGGCTCCTTCGGCCCGGCGCTCGGACCTCCCCCAGATCCCGTCGTCCCCGACGACGCCACCCCGGAGACCGCACCCATGAGGATCCGCCTGCTCGCGATCGCCTGTGCGCTCGCGGTGCTCGTGCCGAGCGCCCCCGCCCAGGCCGCTGCCGAACCGCTCGGCCACCTTCCGTGGTCCTCGATCGTCGAGAACCCGCCGGGCGAGCCGGAGGGGCCGGAGGAGAGCGGCGAGCCGGAGCCCGAGCCCACCGGGGCCCAGCCGGAGCCCGAGCCCCCGCAGGAGCCGCCCGTCCGACCCGAGCCTCCGCAGCCCGCCCCGGAGCCGCCGTCCGCTCCCGTGGCCCCCGGCCCCTCGGTCCCGGACGCCGGGTCCGGCGGGCAGAGCCCCGGACCGGGCGGCGGCCGCGGGGACGGCCCGGGCCCCTCCCAGCCGTCTGCTCCCAGCGGCGGTGCCGGGGGCTCTCCCTCGGCGCCGGACGCGCCGGGGCCGGATGGCGGGCCGGGCCCCGCGGGCACAGCGGTCCCCTCCTCCCCCGGTTCCCCGTCCTCGCCGGGTGATCCGGGCCGGGTGGGAGGGCTGTTCGAACCGGGACCGGACGAGCGGCCGAGGGAGTCCCCGGAACCCGACGGACCGGGTCGGGCCGACGGGTTCCGCCCGGACGTGCAGCACCCCCTCGGCGGGATCGCGGGTCTTGCCAGCGCCGGGCTGGCGATCGCCGGCTCCCTGCTCACCGCCGCCCGGATCCGCCGACTCGCGGACGGGGCGGGGCCGGGCTGACCCCCTGGAGCCGACGAGGCGCGCAGGCCGTGTCCCGGCCGCTTCGCGTGGGCCGGGCGTGCGGCGCGGTCCGGGCGTGCAGCAGAATGGACGGGTGACGCTCGCGCCGCCCGATGCCGGAATCGACACCCCCGCGCTGCGTAAGGCGCGGGGCGCCTTCTTCACCCCGGCGCCGATCGCGCGCTTCCTGGCCCGCTGGGCCGTGCGGGAGGCCGGCGAGCGCGTGTTGGAGCCGGCCGCGGGGGAGGCGGCCTTCCTCGTGCCGGTGGTCGAGCGGCTGCGGGAACTGGGCGGCTCGGGCGCCTCCCCGACCGTGGACGGGGTCGAGATCCACGAGGCGAGCGCCCGGCGCGCGCGGCGTCTGGTTCAGGACGCGGGTGGTCGAGCGCGCATCCGCGTGCAGGACTTCTTCCGTATCGAGGCCGCCGCCGACTACGACGCGGTCGTCGGGAACCCGCCCTTCATCCGCTACCAGGAGTTCACCGGCGAGTTGCGGCGCCTGGCCCGCAACGCCGCCGCCCGCTCCGGCGTCCGGCTCTCCGGGCTCGCCTCCAGCTGGGCGGCCTTCACGGTCCACGCGAGCCGCTTCCTGCGTCCCGGCGGCCGGCTCGCGCTCGTCCTGCCGGCCGAACTGCTCTCGGTGAACTACGCGGCCCCGGTGCGCGCCCTGCTGCTGGAGCGATTCGCCCGGGTGGAACTCGTGCTGTTCCGGGAGCGGCTGTTCCCGGAGGCCGAGACCGAGACGCTGCTGCTGCTCGCCTCCGGTGCCGGCTCCGGTCCCGCCGAGGGGGCGGTGTTCCGGCACGCCCGCGGTCCGGCGGGCCTGGAGCGAGTGTCGGCGGGGCGCAGCTGGCGGCCCGCCCGGCCGGGGGACAAATGGCTGGGCGGACTGGTGACGCGGCGGGCGTCCGAGCCGCTGCGCCTGCTGGAGGAACAGGGCCGGTTCACCCGCCTGGCCGAATGGGGCCGGACGGCCCTCGGCATCGTGACGGGGGCCAACGGCTACTTCGCGATGTCCCCCGCCCGCGCCCGCGGCCTGGGCATCGGGGAAGAGGAGCTGCTGCCGCTGTCCCCGCCCGGCAGCTCGCACCTGCGAGGCCTGGAGTTCACGGCGCAGGAGCTGGAGCGGCTCGGCGAGGCGGGCCGGGCCACCCGGCTGTTCTCGCCCGCGGAGACGATGTCCCCGGCCGCGGCGCGCTACGTGCGCCGCGGCGAGCGGGCGGGCGTGCACCGCGCCTACAAGTGCCGCGCGCGCCGGGTCTGGTACCGGGTGCCGCTCGCGGACCCGGCGGATCTGCTGCTCACCTACATGAACGCGGACGCGCCCAGACTCACGGACAACCGGGCCGGCGCCAGGCACCTGAATTCGGTGCACGGGGTCTACCTGCATCCGCGGCTGCGCGAGACCGGCCGGGCGCTGCTGCCGCTGGCGAGCCTCAACTCCGTCACGCTGCTGGCGGCCGAACTCGTCGGCCGCAGCTACGGCGGCGGGGTGCTCAAGCTCGAGCCGCGGGAGGCGGACGAGTGGCTCGTGCCCGCCCCCGGGCTGCTGGAGCGCTGCCGGGGCGCGCTGGACGAGGCGAGGGCGCCGGTCGCCGCGCTGCTGCGGGACGGGCGTCTGGCCGGGGCGGTGCGGCTCGTCGACGAGCTCGTGCTCCGGGACGGGGCCGGGCTGGACGAGGGGCAGATCGCCCCCGTGCGGGCCGCCCGCCAGGAGCTGGCCGCCAGGCGGGCGGCCCGCGGGACGCGGCGCGGTCGGGCGTGAGAGGCGGATCGGGGAACGAGAGGAGCGGGACGAGTGGACGGCGGCGCGAGCGCGGCGGACGGCGTGGAGGAGAGCGGGTACGCGATCGAGCCGGACGAGCTGGAGCTGGACGGCTTCGACTGGGACGATCTCCTCACGGGTCCGGAGGCCGGGTCCGGGCAGTCCGGGCGGGAGGAGCGCGAGGGCCCGGCTCGCAGCCGGGTCGCGAGCGTCAGGCGAGCGGCCTGGGCCCGCTTCGACCGGATCGTGGCCGGCGCCGCGCCCGCCGGGCGCTTCTCGAATCCCTGGCGGGCGGACGGCCGGGAACGGAGGTACCTCCCGGACTACGAGACCCTCGCCCGGCTGCTGGACGTGCCCCTCACCCTGCGCCCGGGCGAGGTGCAGCCCAGCCAGACCGGCGTGCCCGCCCTGGCCCTGGACGTGTGGATCGCCTACGAGCTGCGCCGGGCCGGCTTCGACCCGGACGCCGTGTGGCCGCGGGCGAGCGAGCCCAGGATCCTGCCCGCCGCCCTCGTGGGGCTGCTGGAGCATCTGCCGGTCCAGCAGCGGGAGGCGGTGCGGGAGCGGCTGCAGCGCTCCGGCCCGATCGCCGGGGCGACCGGGTCCACCGCCCACGTGCTCGGCAGGACCACTCGCAGGCAGGTCGAGGTGGTCCTCTCGGACTGGACGACCGGTCCGGAGATCCTCGTGTCCACCAAGCGGATGGACTCCTCCTACGGCAAGAACGCCGCCAATCGCATCGAGGAGGCCTACGGCGACGTCCGGGGCCTGCGCTCGCGCCACCCCCTGGCCGCCACCGGCTTCGTCCTCGGTCTGCGCAGCGAGGTGCTGGACGAGCCCGACCGCTTCGAGTGGCTCGCGGACATGCTCGCCAAGCTCGGCGACGGGCGGGACGCCTACCACGCGACGTGCCTGGTGATGATCGAGTACGGCGAGCCTCCCGCCCCGGCGGCCCTGCCGGAGGCGGCCTGCCTCGGGCTCGGTCCCTTCGGCGAGGGGGTCGCGGCCGGCCGGGAGGTGCGGGTGCGCATGGATCTGGTGCCCCGGGCGCTGAGCGCCGAGCGTTTCTTCGAGACGCTGATCGACCGCGTCTTCCGTTCGACGCCCGTGGACATGCATGCGCCGGCCCGCGCACGGCGCCGCCGGGCGGACGGCGGTTGAGCCGAGCCGGGCGCGAGCGGTTTGCTCCGGGTCCCCGGACGGGACCGGGCCCCTTCCTCTTCTGCACGGGGCCGGGGCGGTTTCCTCCGAGTCCCCGGACGGGTGAGAATGAGAGGGACCCGACCGGAGCGGCCGGGCAGGAAGGAACCCCGTGAGCCCTGACGAGATCCGTGCGGCCCTGGCCCCCGTGCGCGCCTTCCTCTTCGATCTGGACGGCGTGCTCACGCCGACGGCGGAGGTGCACCGGCGCGCCTGGGCGGCGCTCTTCGAGGCGGAGTTCGCGGCCCGCGGCGTGCGCCCCTACCGCGAGGCCGACTACTACGAGCAGCTGGACGGCAAGGCGCGGCCGGACGGGGTGCGGGACCTGCTGGCGACCCGCGGCGTCGTCCTGCCCGAGGGCTCGCCCGACGACGACCCCGCACGGGAGACCGTCTGGGGGCTGGGCAACCGCAAGAACGCCGTCTTCACCCGGATCCTGGAACAGGAGGGCGTCGCCCCCTACCCCGGATCCCTCGCCCTGCTGGACGCCGTGGAGGCCGCGGGCCTGGCCGGCGCGGTCGTCACCAGCTCGCGGAACGGCGAGGCCGTGCTGCGGGCCGCGGGCCTGCGCCCCCGCTTCGGCCGCCTCGTGGACGGCACGGTCGCCGCCGAGCTCGGCCTCCCCGGCAAGCCGGCCCCCGACACGTACCTGCACGCGGCGCGGCTGCTCGGGGTGCCGCCCGAGCGCAGCGCCGTCGTCGAGGACGCCGTCAGCGGCGTGGCGGCCGGACGGGCCGGCGGCTTCGCCCTCGTGGTGGGGGTGGACCGCGGCACCGGCGCGCAGGCGCTGCGATCGGCCGGCGCCGATCTGGTCGTGGCGGACCTGGCCGAACTGCTGCCCGGGCTGTCCGGCGGCGGGCGGCCCCGAGAGCGGGAGGAGCGCGCATGACGGAGGAGTCGGCACCCGGAGCCTCGAGCGGCCTCCCGGACATGCTCGACCGGGCGCGGTTCCCGGTGGACGAGTGGGCCCTGGTCGAGCGGGAGTTCGATCCGGAGAACCAGGGGCACGCCGAGACCGTCTTCACCGTCGGCAACGGTTACCTCGGCCTGCGCGGCAACATCGACGAGGGCCGGGAGGGGCATCTGCACGGCACCTTCGTCAACGGCTTCCACGAGACCTGGCCGATCCGGCACGCCGAGGAGGCCTTCGGCTTCGCCCGGGTGGGGCAGACGATCGTGAACGCTCCGGACGCCAAGACCATGCGGCTGTACGTGGACGACGAACCGTTCGTGCTGGCCACGGCCGATCTGGAGGAGTACGAGCGGCGGCTGGACTTCCGCTCCGGGGTGCTGGAGCGCCGCCTGATCTGGCGGACGCCGGCAGGCAAGCGGGTGCGGATCGTCTCCCGACGCATGGCCTCCTTCTCGGACCGGCACCTGGCGATCGTGGAGTACGAGGCGGAATGCCTGGACAGCGACGCCTCGATCGTGATCTCCAGTCAGATCCTGAACCGCCAGGACGGCGCCCACGAATACAGCCGCCGCGCGCCCCGGCGCATGCGGGACGCCTCGGAGAGCTTCGACCCCCGGCAGGCGGAGCAGCTGGCCGGACGCATCCTGCAGCCGAAGCTCCAGCGCGTGGAGGAGGGCAGGTACGCGCTCGGCTACGAGACGGTCAACTCCGGCATGACGATCGTGGTGGCGGTCGAGCACCGGATCGAGACGGACTGCCCCGTCGAGCAGCTCGAGCGGATCGGCGAGGACCTCGCCAAGCATGTGTTCACGGTGCACGCGCGCCGCGGCCGGCCGGTGCGCGTGGTCAAGTACATCGCCTACGGCACGGCCGCCGAAGTGCCGGTGCCGGAGCTCGCGGACCGCTGCGACCGGATCCTGGATCGGGCCGCGGGGACGCCCCTTGCCGAGCACTACGCGCGGCAGCGGGCCTGGCTGGACCGCTTCTGGGAGGCCTCCGACGTGTGGGTCGAAGGATGTCCGCAGATGCAGCAGGCGATCCGCTGGAACCTGTTCTCGGTGGCGCAGGCCTCGGCGCGCACGGACGGCGGCGGGATCGCGGCCAAGGGCGTGACCGGCTCCGGCTACGGCGGACACTACTTCTGGGACACCGAGATCTTCGTGATGCCCTTCCTGACCTACACGGCCCCGCAGGTGGCGCGCAACGCGCTGCGCTTCCGGGTGCAGCTGCTGGACGCGGCCAGGCGCCGGGCGCGCGAGCTCAACCAGCAGGGCGCCCTGTTCCCGTGGCGCACGATCAACGGGGAGGAGTCGAGCGCCTACTACGCGGCCTCGACGGCGCAATACCACATCGACGCCGACATCGTCCACGCGCTCATGCAGTACGTCATGGCCACCGGGGACGAGGACTTCCTCCTCGCCGGCGGCGTCGAGGTGCTCGTGGAGACCGCAAGGATGTGGGCGGACCTGGGGTTCTGGCGATCGGGCGAGGAGGGGGCCCGCTTCCACATCCACGGCGTGACCGGACCGGACGAATACACCACGGTCGTGAACGACAACCTCTTCACCAATGTCATGGCGAAGGAGAACCTGGAGGTCGCCGCCCGCACGGTCCGGTGGTTCCACGTCCACCAGCCGGAGGTCTACGAGCGCTTCGCCCGCCGGCTCGGCCTGAGCGAGTCGGAGGTGCACGAGTGGCAGCAGGCCGCGGAGCGGATGTACGTGCCCTACGACGAGCGGGCCCGGGTGCACCCGCAGGACGAGGCCTTCCTGGACAAGGAGGTGTGGGACCTCGAGAACACCCCGCAGGACAAGCGGCCGCTGCTGCTGCACTTCCACCCGCTGGTCATCTACCGCTTCCAGGTGATCAAGCAGGCCGACGTCGTGCTCGCCCTGTTCCTGCGCGGCGACCTGTTCACCGCGGACGAGAAGCGACGGGACTTCGAGTACTACGATGCGCTGACCACGGGGGACTCCTCCCTCTCCGCGGTCGTGCAGTCGATCATCGCCGCGGAAGTCGGGTACGTGGAACTCGCCATGCGCTACTTCCTGCAGGGCCTGTTCGTGGACCTCGCCGATCTGCACGCGAACACGGCGGACGGGGTGCACATCGCCTCGACCGGCGGGGTGTGGGCCGCGCTCGTGAACGGATTCGGCGGGATGCGGGACCACGGCGGACACCTCTCCTTCGAGCCGCGGCTGCCGGCGGAGTGGTCCTCGCTGAGCTTCCGCTTGCGCTGGCACGGCACGGCCTTCAACGTCCGGCTGACGCGAGAGGCGATCGCCTTCGACATCGTGGAGGGCGAGGCGGTGACGGTCAGGGTCCGCGGCGAGCACGTGGAACTCGTGCCCGGCGTGCCCACCGTCGTGCCGCTGCCCGACCAGGGGCCGGTGATCCCCGGCGAGGGGCCCGGCAAGAGCGGCGTGACCGGCAAGACCCGGGCGGACGGCACCCCCGTGACCGCCTCGATCCCCGTGGTCAGCCACTTCTTCGAGATCTGATTCCGGGAGAACGGGGTGTGGTGGCGGAGCGCGGGCGCGGTGGGGCCGCCGGCGGGTGGACGAGCGTCGTGAGGGCGACGCTGACGAGCATGAGCAGGAACCAGGAGACCAGTTTGCTCGGCGACACCGGCGTCCAGCCGTCCAGCTGGTCCGGATAGGCCCAGGCCCCGCCCCAGGTGGCGATGTTCTCGGCGAACCAGATGAACAGGGCGACCAGGCCGAAGGCGAGCAGCAGCCGCATGCGCAGAGTGCGCCGGAAGACGCGGTAGTGCATGACGACGGGCGCGTAGAGGAGCGCGGCCGCCGCCAGCAGCAGCCACCTGGCGTCCCAGAGGTAGTGGTGGGCGAAGAAGTTCGCGTAGATCGCCGCCCCGAGCAGCAGCGTCCACAGCCGCCGCGGGTAGCGATCGAAGCGCAGATCGAACAATCGCTGCGTGCGCACCAGGTAGGAGCCGACGGCGGCGTACATGAACCCCGTGAACAGGGGCACCCCGCCGATGCGCAGCAGCCCGCCCTCCTCGTAGCTCCACGAGCCCTGAGCGGTCTTGAAGACCTCCATGCCGGTGCCCGCGAGGTGGAAGAGCAGGATGACCAGGGCCTCGCGGCCGGTCTCCAGCCGCAGGCCGAACATGAGCAGCTGGATGCCGACCGCCGCCACGACGAGCGCGTCGTTCCTCGCCAGCGGCGCCTGTTCGGGCCACCACAGCCGGGTCGCCAGGATGGCCGCGAGCATGAGCCCGCCGAAGAGGCAGGCCCAGGCCTGCTTGAGTCCGAAGACGAGGAAATCGACCGCGGCCGCGCCCGGTCCCCGCTCCGGGGCGAGCTCGAGCAGGCGCCGGGCGGCCGCGTCGACGACGCGCTCGGCGCGGGTGAGCGGCCTCGCCCGGCCCGAACTCATCCCGGCGTCAGCTCCCTCGGGGCGTGCGGTCGCTTCCCGGGGATGTCCGCCCCGCGGTCATCGCGGTGTCAGCGCTTGCCCTTGCCGAGCAGCCCGCCGAGCAGATCGTCCAGCGGGGACCGCCCGGTCGACTGCTCGGACTGCTCCCCGGGGGCCTGCGCCTGCTGCGGCGCGTCCTCCGGCTTCGAGAAGACGTCCGGCATGCGCACGCTGGAGGTGTCCTCCTCCCCTTCGCCCGCCTCCGCGCGCCGCTCGGAGGAGCTCTGGGCGCCGCCGCCGAGCACGCCGCCCAGGACGCCCCCCGAGGAGCCGGAGCCCAGCACGTTCGAGAGGATCTGGCCGACCAGGCCGCCGCCCTCGCCCGCCTGCGCCTGGCTCCGGCTCTTCGTCAGCTGGGAGGCGAGCCAGGCCAGCACGATCGGGGCCAGGATCGGCAGCAGCTTCTTGACCACCTCGTCGCTGCCGCCGGTGGCGCCGCCCAGGCGGTGGACGACCTCGTCGGTGTTCTCGCCGAAGATGTTGCGCACGATCCGGGCGCCGTCCGCGGTGTCGATCGCGGCCGGGTCGATGGCGCCGGGCGCGGCCGGTCCCTCGCGGTGGTCGGCCAGCGCGTGCTCGAGCGAGGCGGCTCGGGCGGGGTCCTGGGCGTTCGCGCCGAGTCCGCCGACCAGGCTCGGCAGCAGCGCGTCGATCGCCTTCGAGGCGACGGCCGGGTCCACGCCGATCTGCGCGGCGATCCGATCGACCGGCAGGCTCGCTCGCAGCTGGTGCAGATTCGCGGTCTCGCTCACGGGATTCTCCTTCGGATCGTGGGGACGCGCGCTTCGCGGCCCGCTCCCATCATGGCCCATCCCCGCCGCGAGCCGCCCGAGTGCGAGTCGCCGCGCTCCACGGCAGGTAGACGGCCCCGGCGATCAGGAAGGTCGGCAGGGCGGCCCCCGCCGGCGAGGGCCAGAGGAAGGAGAGCAGCGCGCAGACGATCGCGCCGATCGCCCAGGAACCGAGGGCGGCGGGGTTCCAGCGGAGCTCGGGCTCGCCGGCCGGCGTCCCGCCGCCCCGGCGCAGAAGGTAGGCGTCGGCGATCATGATCGCGAACACCGGGATGAACAGCGCCCCGATCAGGGACAGGAAGCCGGTGAAGCGCTCCAGCAGCGGCAGCCAGGCGGAGCCGGCCACGGCGATCGCGCCGAGCCCCAGCGCGGTCGGCAGGAATCGCAGCGGCGGCCGCCCCGGCAGGGCGTGCTGGAGCGAGACGGTCATCCCGTACATGACCATCGTGTTCGTCACCATGACCGAGAGGAACATGACCAGCGCGGCCGGCGGCCCGAAGGCCGCCACCAGGACCGTCGGGTCGAAGGGACGCGGCTGCGCCCCCTGCAGGACGAGGTAGGCGGCGGCGGTCGCCCCGAGGGTCATCGCGATCACGGTGGAGGCGGTGTAGCCGCAGGCGGCGCCGACGGCGCCCGCCCGGACCGAGCGGGCGGTCCTCGTCAGATCGGCGCTCAGCACGGTCCAGGAGATCGCGGTCGCGAAGACGATGTCGAACACGGCGGAGCCGCTCACGCCCGCCCGCGGATCGGCGGGCATCGCCAGATACTCGGCCGGCGGGTGGGCGCGCAGGGCGATCGCGAACACGGCGGCCATGAAGCCGAGCACGAGCAGGCCCAGCAGCGGCTGCACGCGCTCGATGCCCCGGTGCCCGAACACCGCGAGGCCGACCACGGCCGCCTGGCACAGCACCGAGCACAGCACCGGGTTCGAGAAGCCCGCGGCCAGACGCAGCAGCTCGTTCAGCGAGAGGCCCGCGAGCATGGCCTGCACCCAGGACCAGCCCATGAGGATGACGAGATTCGACAGGGAGGGCACGATCGAGCCGTGCGATCCGAAGGAGGAGCGGGTGAGCGCCATGGTCCCCAGGCCCGTGCGCACCCCGAGCACCGCGACGAGCGTGAGCACCGCGGCCCCCAGCACCGTGCCTGCCGCGATCCAGGCGATCGCCTCGCCGAGGCGCACGCCGGGCACGAAGAGCGTGCCGGTCAACAGGGTGGTGACCACCAGGTTCGCGGCCAGCCAGATCGATCCGATGCGGACCGGGCCCAGCTCCCCCCGGACAACCCCCCGCTGCTCCTCGGCCATCGTCGCCCCTTCCGCTCCGGCTGATCCGGACCCGTCCGCCTCGATCATCCCCGCGGGGCGATCTCGTCCCGCAGGGTTCATCCTGCCCGCAGGACCGGGCGGAGTGGCGACGCCGGCGCGTCGCGGACCGGGCCGGGGCGGCCCCCGCGCCGTCCCGACCCGGTCCGCGCTCCGAGGCTCAGTGCTCCACCGGCGCCTCCGCACCGTGGCCGGTGAGCGAGCGGACCTCCATCTCGGCGGCGAGCGCCTCGTCCTCCTTGCGGGTCGAGGTGATCGAGCCGAGCCAGCCCAGCAGGAACCCCAGCGGGATGGAGACGATCCCAGGGTTCTGCAGGGGGAACCAGGCGAAGTCCACGCCCGCGCCGAACAGCGCCTTCTCGTTGCCGGAGACGACCGGCGAGAAGAAGATGAGCACGAGCGCGGCGGCCAGGCCCCCGTACATGCTCCACACGGCGCCGCGGGTGGTGAAGCCGCGCCAGTACAGCGAGTACAGGATGGTCGGCAGGTTCGCCGAGGCGGCCACCGCGAAGGCGAGGGCGACCAGGAAGGCGATGTTCTGCCCCTGCACGCCGATGCCGCCGACGATCGCGATGAGTCCGAGCACGACGACCGTGATCTTGCCGACCTTCACCTCGGTCTGCGGGTCGGTCCGGCCCTTCATGAGCACGTTCGCGTAGATGTCGTGCGCGAAGGAGGCGGCCGCGGTCAGCGCGAGGCCCGCGACCACCGCGAGGATCGTCGCGAAGGCGATCGCCGAGACGAAGCCGAGCAGCGCCGGGCCGCCGAGCTTCAGCGCGAGCAGCGGCGCGGCCGAGTTGACCCCGCCGGGGGCGTTCTCGATCGTCTCCGGGCCCACGAGGGCCGCGGCGCCGTAGCCGAGCACGAGCGTGAACAGGTAGAAGGCGCCGATGAGCCAGATCGCCCACACCACCGACTTGCGCGCCTCCTTGGCGGTCGGGACCGTGTAGAAGCGCATGAGCACGTGGGGCAGGCCCGCCGTGCCGAGCACGAGCGCGAGGCCCAGGGAGATGAAGTCCAGCTCCCGGCCGCCGTACTGCAGGCCGGGTCCGAGCACGGCGGCGCCCTTCTCGCTGTTCTCGACCGCCTGCTGCATGAGCTGGGACAGGTCGAAGCCGTTGAGGCCGAGCACCCAGATCGTCATGGCGAACGCCGCGCCGATGAGCAGCCACGCCTTGATGATCTGCACCCAGGTGGTGCCCTTCATACCGCCCACCAGCACGTACACGATCATGAGCACGCCGACCACGGCCACCACGACGCTCTGGCCGACCCGGTCGTCGATGCCCAGCAGCAGCGAGACCAGGCCGCCGGCGCCGGCCATCTGGGCGAGCAGGTAGAAGAAGCACACCGCGAGCGTCGTCGTCGCCGCGGCCATCCGCACCGGCCGCTGCTGCAGCCGGAAGGACAGCACGTCGGCCATGGTGAACTTGCCGGTGTTGCGCATCAGCTCGGCCACCAGCAGCAGCGCCACCAGCCAGGCGACCAGGAAGCCGATCGAGTAGAGGAAGCCGTCGTAGCCGTTGATCGCGATGGCCCCCACGATGCCCAGGAAGGAGGCGGCCGAGAGGTAGTCGCCGGAGATCGCGAAGCCGTTCTGGGTGCCGGAGAAGGAGCGTCCGCCCGCGTAGTAGTCGGCGGCCGTCTTGTTGTTCCGGCTGGCCCGGAACACGATGAACATCGTCACCGCGACGAAGGCGAGGAAGATCGAGATGTTGAGGACCGGATTGTTCTCGACCGTCTCGGCGCTCTGGGCCAGGGCGCGTCGGGCGTGCTCGACCGGGTTCATCGCTCCTCCTCCCCGCCCTCGATCGCGGCCAGCTCGTGGCGCATGGAGCGCGCCTCGGGGTCGAGGCGGCGGTCCGCGAAGCGCACGTACCACATGGTGATCACGAAGGTCGTCACGAACTGGAGCAGGCCCAGCACGATGCCGAGGTTGATGTTGCCCAGCACGGGCACGGCCATCAGCCCGGGCGCGAAGGCGGCGAGCAGCACGTAGCCGCAGTACCAGAGCAGGAAGAAGACGGCCATGGGGAAGACGAAGGAGCGCTGTCGTCTGCGCAGCCTCTGGAATTCGGGTTTCCCGCGGAACGCGAGATAGTCGACGGGCACCGCGTGCTCCGGGTGGTTCGCTTCCTGCATGGGGCCTCCTCGCCGCATGGTCTCGTGGACTGGGTGGGATGATTCGGATGGTCCGATCCGCTCGGGGTCGAGCGGGCGGCGGCCGCGCCGGGCCCGGGGCGCCGGTGCGGCCGCACGTCTAGGCGTCCGGCCGGACGGTGTCCACGGGGCCCGTGAACATGCCGGTGGGCGGGCCGGTCGGCGCGGCCGGGGCGATCGCGAGGATCTCCTCGAGCACGCTCGCGTCCTCGATCGTGGCCGGGACCTTGTACTCGTCGCCGTCCAGGATCTGCCGGAGGGTCTTGCGCAGGACCTTGCCGGAGCGCGTCTTCGGCAGGCGCGGCACGATCGCCACGTCGCGGAAGGCGGCCACCGGGCCGATGTGCTCGCGCACCAGCTCCCGCAGCTCCCGTTCCAGCACGTCGTGCTCGGCGCTCTCGCCGTGCTTGAGGGTGACCAGGCCGAAGGCCCGGTGCCCCTTCAGCTCGTCCCGCACGCCCACCACCGCGGCCTCGGCGACGGCGTGGTGCATCGTCAGGGCCTCCTCCAGGGAGCCCGCGGAGATGCGGTGCCCGGCGATGTTGATGACGTCGTCGGTCCGGCCCATGACGAAGACGTAGCCGTCCTCGTCCACGTAGCCGGAGTCGCCGGTCGCGTAGTAGCCGGGGAAGGTCCGCAGATAGGAGGAGACGAAGCGCTCGGGATCCCCCCACACGGTCAGCAGGTAGCCCGGCGGCAGCGGCAGGCGCAGGGCGATGTTGCCCTCCTTGCCCGGCCGGGTGACGTCCTTGCCCTTCCCGTTCAGGATGCGCAGGTCCACGCCGGGGCAGGGCACGCAGGTGGAGCCGGGCTTGGCCTCCAGCAGCTCGATGCCGCGCGGGTTCGCACAGATCGCCCAGCCGGTCTCGGTCTGCCACCAGTGGTCGATGACCGGGCAGTGCAGGCCGTCGTTCGCCCAGTGGTAGGTCTCCGGGTCCAGCCGCTCGCCGGCCAGGAACAGGGCCTGCAGACAGCTGATGTCGTGCCGGGCGGCGCCGGCCAGCTCCGGGTCCTCGCGGCGGATCGCGCGGATCGCGGTCGGGGCCGTGAACAGCACCTTCACGCCGTACTGCTCGACGATGCGGAAGAAGGCGCCGGCGTCGGGGGTGCCGACCGGCTTGCCTTCGTAGATGACGGTCGTCGCGCCCGCCAGCAGCGGGGCGTACACGATGTAGCTGTGCCCCACGACCCAGCCGACGTCGGAGGCCGACCAGAACACGTCCCCCGCCTCGACGCCGTAGATCTTGCTCATGGAGCGGGCCAGGGCCACGGCGTGCCCGCCGGTGTCCCGCACGATGCCCTTCGGGTTCCCGGTCGTGCCCGAGGTGTAGAGGATGTAGGACGGGTGCTCGGAGGGGACGGGCACCGGGTCGACCGGCTCGGCCGCCGCCTCCGCCTCGGTCCAGTCGAGGTAGCGGACCCCGGCGTCCCGGTACGCCTCGCTCGGGTAGTCGGCGGCGGATCCCGGCACCTTGGGCCGGTCGGTGACGATCACCGTGTGCACGCTGCCGCTGGACTTGGCCAGCGCCCGCTCCACGATCGGCAGGTACTCGACCACCCGGTTCGGCTCCAGGCCGCCGGAGGCGGTGACCACGACCCCGGGCTCGGCGTCGTTCAGGCGCACGGCCAGCTCGCTGGAGGCGAAGCCGCCGAAGACGACCGAGTGGATGGCGCCGATGCGGGCGCAGGCGAGCATCGCGACGATCGCCTCCGGGATCATGGGCAGGTAGATCACCACCCGGTCGCCCGTCTCGACGCCCGCCTGGCGCAGCACGCCGGCGAAGCGGGCGACGCGCTCCTGCAGCTCGGCGTAGCTGAGCCGCTTCTGCGTGCCGGTCATGGCCGAGTCGTAGATGACCGCGGTGCGGTCCCCGTGTCCGGCCGCCACGTGCCGGTCGACCGCGTTGTAGCAGGTGTTGAGCCGGCCGCCGGGGAACCAGCGCCACTCGTGCTCGCCGCGCGTCTCCAGCGCCCGCTCGGGCTTCACGTCCCAGTCGACGAGCTCGGCGGTCTCCAGCCAGAAGCCCTCCGGGTCCTCCAGGCTGCGCCGCCAGATCGGCTCGTAGGAGTCGTGCCGCAGCTGCGCCGTCGGCGGATCGGTCGATTCGGTGGTCATCAGCGGTCCTCTGCTTTCCGCATCGTCGCGTGCTCGGGACAGCGGCCGGATTCTGCGCCCCGGTCCGCGTGTTAGGGTCCAACCCTAAGAACCCGCCGGGCGGTGGGATACCCCCGAAAGTTGGTATCCGCTCATGCGAAGACGCACGACACGAAGCGAGCACGAACTGCTCGACGACGCGGTGGACGAGCTCGGCCGATCCGGGGCCTTCGCGCTGGTCTTCGGCGGCCTGAGCGGCTCCACGGGGCTGCGGATCTCCTCCCTGCGGGGGCACCGCACGCCCCTGCTGGCCGGGCTCCACGTGGAGCTGCGCCGGGGCCTGGGCGGACGCTCCATGATCGAGCAGCGTCCGCGGATCGCGAACGACTACCGCTCCTCCCGCGTCATCACCCACGACTACGACCGGCAGGTGCTCGGCGAGGGCGTGCGCACCCTGCTGGCGGTCCCGGTGATCGTGGACGGGGTGGTGCGGGGCGTGCTCTACGGCGCCCGACGCGAGGACTGCGCGCTCGGCGGCGTCGCGGTGCGTCCGGCGGTGGACGCCGCCGTGCGGCTCCAGCGGGCCCTGACCGCCCGCGACGAGGCCGAGCGCATGCGCCTGGGGCTGCGGGCGGGCGAGGCCGATCCGGGCATCCCGGCCGGGCACCTGGAGGAGCTGCGGGCCGGCTACGCCGAGCTGCGCGCCATCGCCGCCCGGGTGGAGGATCCCGAGCTGCTGGAGCGGTTGCGCCGCCTGGAGCAGCGGCTGGCGAACCTGAGCGGCGCCGGGCCGGGGCAGGGCCCGGACGAGGGGCCGCCCGTCGAGGTGCACCTCTCGCCGCGGGAGCTGGACGTACTGGGCCACGTCGCCCTCGGGCTGCGCAACGCCGAGGCGGCCCGGGAGCTCGGCCTGAGCGAGGCGACCGTCAAGAGCTACCTCGCGGCGGCCATGCGGAAGCTCGACCAGCGCTCGCGGCACGGCGCGGTCGCCGAGGCCCGGCGGCTGGGCCTGCTGCCCTGAGCCGTCGAGGGCGGCACGGGGTTCGTGTTACGTCGCGTGAATGCGGGCGCAGCGGGCGTCGAGGGGGATTTCCTACAGTGACATCGTGCCCGGCCCCCGAGCGCCGCGGCCCGTCACGTCCATCCACCGGAGGCCTGCCATGTCACGTTTCGCCAAGCTGTTCGCCGCGACGACCAGCGCGATCCTCATGATCGGCGGCCTGTCCGCCTGTTCCGCCGAGGCCGGCGAGGACACCGTCAAGATCGGCGTCGTGGGCGCCTCCGACCCGGCCTGGGAGATCTACGAGCGCGCGGCCCGGGACGCGGGCATCCCGGTGGAGATCGTCGACTTCGGCGAGTACACCCAGCCCAACCCCGCGGTCACGGCCGGCGATGTGGACATCAACCAGTTCCAGCACCTCGTGTACCTGGCCAAGTACAACGTCGACTCGGGCACCGATCTGCAGCCCATCGGCTCGACCGCGATCTACCCCTTGGGCCTCTACTCCAAGGAGTACGGCTCGGTCGAGGGCATCCCCCAGGGCGCCAAGATCGGCGTGCCCAACGACACCACCAACCAGGCCCGCGGCCTGCTCGTGCTCCAGTCGGCCGGCCTGATCACGCTGCGCGGCGGCGGCGACGCCTTCTCCACCACGGACGACATCGACCCGGCCGCCTCCCGGGTGGAGGTGGTCACGATCGACGCCGACAAGATGGGCCAGTCGCTGCCCGATCTGGCCGGCGCGATCATCAACAACGACTTCATCGAGCAGGCCGGCTTCCAGGCCTCCGACGCGATCGCCCAGGACGAGCCGGCCGACGCCTCCGCCCGCCCCTACGTGAACGTCTTCGCCACCACGGCGGACAAGAAGGACGACCCGCGCTATCAGCAGCTCGTGGAGATCTACCAGAACACCCAGGAGGTCCTGGACGCGGTGCAGGAGAAGTCCGGCGGCACCGCCGAGTTCACGATCGTGCCCCCCGCCGAGCTGCAGGAGACCCTGGCGACAGTCGAGGCGGACTACCGCTCCGTCTCCGGCGAGTAGCCGGAGCGCCGCGGGCGCGGGAGGCGAGCAGAGATGGCGTTCATCACGCTTCGCGATGTGGTCAAGGAGTATCCGGGATCCGGCGGCGCGGTCCCGCTGCGCGCCGTGGACTCGGTCAGTCTGGAGGTCGAGCGCGGCCAGGTCTGGGGCATCATCGGCTACTCGGGCGCGGGCAAATCCACGCTCGTGCGGCTGCTGAACGCGCTGGAGCCGGTCACGAGCGGCTCCATCCGCATCGACGGCGAGGAGATCACCGGCATGGACGAGGCGGCCCTGTGCTCGCTGCGCTCCGGCATCGGCATGATCTTCCAGCAGTTCAACCTCTTCTCCTCCCGCACCGTCGCCGGCAACGTCGAGTACCCGCTGCGCATCGCCGGGCGCCCGGCCGCCGAACGCAAGAAGCGCGTCGCCGAACTGCTCGAGTTCGTGGGGCTGGACGAGCGGGCGCGCAACTACCCCGACCAGCTCTCCGGCGGCCAGAAGCAGCGCGTGGGCATCGCCCGGGCGCTCGCGACGAACCCCGACATCCTGCTGGCGGACGAGGCGACCAGCGCCCTGGACCCCCAGACCACCTCGGACGTGCTGGCGCTGCTGCGCCGGGCGAACGAGGAGCTCGGGGTCACGATCGTGGTGATCACCCACGAGATGGACGTGGTCAAGACGATCTGCTCACACGTGGCGGTCATGGAACAGGGCCGCATCATCGAGCGGGGCGAGGTCTTCGACGTGTTCAGCGAGCCGAAGCACCCGGCCACCCGGCGCTTCGTCTCCACCGTGGTGCAGGGCGTGCCCAACCCCTTCGAGGTGGAGGAGCTGCGCCGCAGGCATCCCGGCGCCCGGATCGCGACCGTCTCGGTCCGGCCGGAGCACGGCGAGCAGGGCGAGATCCTGCGCAGGTTCCACGAGGCGGGAACGGACGTGCAGCTCGTCTTCGGCGGGCTCAACGAGATCCGCGGCCGCTCCTTCGGCCACCTGACCTTCGCGGTGACCGGTCCAGAGGATCGGACGGACGCGGCACTGCGCTCGGTGGGCGAGGTGGCGAACGTCACGATCCCCCTCACCCACGCCGAGATCGCGGCGCAGGCGGCGCAGGCCCCGACCGGGCCCGAGCGGGCCCCGGAGACGCAGCACGGAGAGGAGCGCGACGCATGAGCGAGGTGGTGGAGATCCTGCCGGAGCTGGCGCTCGCGGCCTGGGAGACGCTGTACATCGTCGTGCTGAGCCTGCTGGTCGGCGGCACCGGCGGGCTGCTACTGGGCCTGGCCCTGTACCTGACGCGGCCGGGGAACCTGTTCTCGAACCGTCCCGTGTTCACGATCCTCAACGTGCTCGTGAACTTCGTGCGCCCCATCCCGTTCATCCTGCTGCTCGTCGTGGTCGTGCCCTTCGCGCGCCTGGTGGTGGGCACCGGCATCGGCAACCCGCCCATCATCGTGGCGATCTCGATCGCCGCGATCTTCGGCATCGGACGCATCGTCGAGCAGAACCTGCTGAGCGTGCCGCCCGGGGTCCTGGAGGCGGCCCGCGCGATGGGCGCGAGCCGCTGGCGGACCGTGTGGACGGTGCTCGTGCCCGAGGCGCTGGCCCCGCTCATCCTGGGCTACACCTACGTCTTCGTCGCCCTGGTGGACATGTCCGCGGTCGCCGGCTGGATCGGCGGCGGGGGCCTGGGCACCTTCGCGATCCAGGACGGGCACCGGCAGAGCGACTACCTGGTGATCTACGCCTCGGTGTTCCTCATCGTGCTCATCGTCCAGTTCGTGCAGTTCCTGGGCAACCGCCTCAACCGCTTGGTGCTGCGCCGCTGAGGCCTGCTCGCACGTCGGCGCCGGTAGCATGGCCCCGCCGGCCCCGCGAGCGGGAGTCGGGAGGTGCTCGCTCAGGGAGGGAGACAGGCATGCGGGTCCGGCTCGCCGCGTACGGCGTGATCCTGCGCGAGGGGCGCATCCTGCTCGCGCACTGGCGGGCGCCCGGCCGGGGCGGCTGGACGCTGCCCGGCGGCGGCCTGGAGCCGGGGGAGGACCCCGTCGAGGGGGCGGTCCGGGAGATCCGGGAGGAGACCGGCTACCACGCCCGGGTGGACGAGCTGCTCGGCATCGACTCGCGCATCATCCCCGGCCGGGAGCGCATCTCCCGGCCCGGCGAGGATCTGCAGGCGGTTCGGATCGTCTACGCGGCGAGCATCCTCGGCGGCGCGCTGCGCGCGGAGGAGGACGGCACCACCGACGAGGCGGCCTGGTTCCCGCTGGCCGAGCTCGGACGCTTGGACGCGCTCTCGCTCGTGGAGACCGGGCTGCGCCTGCTGGCCGAACGGCCCGCAGACGGCCGACTCGCCGCGCCCGAGACACCGGAGGACTCCGGCACAACGAACTGAGGCCCGGCCGCGGATGTGCGGCCGGGCCCCGTCCGATTCGGGAGGGCTCTCAGTTGGGCGAGACGGTGGTGACCGGCGCGTCGAGCTCCTCGTCGGCGATCCACAGATCGTCGTCGGCGCGGAAGGTCTGCCACAGCGCGTAGCCGATCGCACCGACCGCGGTCACCGCCAGGCCGATGCCGAACCAGCCGCCGAGGCCGATGCCGCGCTTGTTGTACTTGCGGTCGTACTCGCGCGCGGCCGCCTTGGCGCGTCGGTCCAGCTCGCGGGAGAAGCCGCGGGCGCGCTTGGCCGCGTCCTTGTAGTCGGTGTTGCCCGAGGCGAGCTTCGCGAGCACGCCGGCCAGCGAACCGCCCAGTCCGGCGAGCGCGGGCATCAGGCGGCCGTTGACGCACACGCGCGCATCGCCGGCGGCCCCGCGCACCCGGTCCAGGCCCGGACGCAGCTTGGCGTCGTAGCCGCGACGGAGGGAGGGCACGAGCTCGGTGTCGCGCAGCAGCTTGGCCTGGTCGCCCGCCGAGGCGAGCAGCGAGCGGGCGTGGCCGGCCACCGCCTGCTGTTCGGCCCAGAGCTTGTTCGCGTCCCTCTGGAGCTTCTTGAGCTTGCGCTTGTTCTTGCGTGACAGTGCCATGGATGTGCCTCCGGATGAGCGTGGGATCGTCCCCCATCTTGGCACGTGCCGCCCCCCGTGCGCCTGAGATACCGCCGCGTCGCATGCGCGGGATTCGCGCTTTCCGGGCAACGGGCCTCGATCACCGCGCCACCGCCGGGTCGCGGAGGCGGATTCGCTGCCGGCGGACGCCGCGGAGGCCGCGATCCGGCGGCGAGGGACGCGACTGTGGGAGAATCGGCCGCATGCCCACCCCCACCGCCATCGCGAAGATCCAGACCAACCACGGCCCCATCGTCGCCGAGCTCTACGGACACCACGCCCCCAAGACTGTCAAGACCATCTCGGGCCTGGCGAACGGGGAGCTGGAGTTCACGGATCCCGTCGACGGGGCCCGCAAGCAGGAGCCCTTCTACGCCGGCGTCGTGTTCCACCGCATCATCCCGGACTTCATGATCCAGGGCGGGGACCGGACGGGGACCGGCACGGGGGGTCCGGGCTTCCGCTTCGACGACGAGATCCACCCCGAGCTCGACTTCACCGAGCCCTATGTGCTCGCCATGGCGAACGCGGGCCTGCAGGGCGGGCGGGGCACGAACGGCTCCCAGTTCTTCATCACGACCGCGCCGACCACCTGGCTGCAGGGGAAGCACACGATTTTCGGCCGCGTCGTGGACCCCGCCTCGCGCGAGGTGGTGGACCGGATCGGGCGGGTCGCGACCGGGCCCGGCGACCGTCCGGTCGAGGACGTCGTGATCGAGTCCTTCACCGTCGAGCCGGTCGCCTGATCGGGGCGACGACACGGAGATGATGCAGCGGCCCGGACCGTCCGGGCGGTCCGGCGGGGAGGGCTGCTACCGGCACCCCGAACGTCAGAGCTTCGTGCTGTGCCAGCGCTGTGCGCGCACCGTGTGCCCGGCCTGCCAGACCCCTGCGCCCGTGGGCGTGATCTGTCCCGAGTGCCTGCGCGCGGCCGCGCCGGCCCGCGTCCGCCGGGCCGGCGCGCTGCGCCGCGCGGCGATCTCCTCGGCGCCCGTGAGCTACGGGATCATCGCCCTGACGGTCGCGGTGTTCCTCGCGCAGCTCCTGCTCGGTCTGGTCTTCTCCGGTCGGGATCCGGTCGCGGGCCTTTTGCTGTTCAACTCCCGCTTCCTGGAGGGCGCCGACGCACCGGGCTTCCAACCGTGGCGCATGCTGACCGTGAGCCTCGTGCACGGCGGCTTCCTGCACCTGTTGTTCAACATGCTGACGCTGTGGATCTTCGGCCGGGCGCTGGAGGAGGTCTACGGCCCGCGGCGCCTGCTGGCGGTGTGGATCGTCTCGGTGCTCGGATCCTCCCTCGCGGTGCTGCTGCTGAGCCCGGGGGTCTCCGTCGTGGGCGCCTCCGGCGGGGTGTTCGGCCTGATGGGCGCCTACTTCACGGTCATGCGCCGGGCCCGCATGGACACCCGGACGCTCGTGATCCTCATCGGCCTGAACCTCGCGGCCGGGTTCCTGCTGCCGGGGATCTCCTGGCAGGCCCACGTGGGCGGCCTGCTCACGGGAGCGGCCTGCGGGGCGCTCATGCACCGGGATCTGGCCCGACCGGGCGGCTTCGGGGCCTTCGCCTGGCTGACGCTCGCGCTGGGCGCGCTCGTGGCGGGGGCCGCCGTGTTCTTCGGCCTGCGCTGAGCACGGAGCGGGCGGATCCCCGGACCGGAGCGTCCCGGCGGGATCGTTCCACAGTCGTTCTCCACAGGGCCCCTCCACATGTGGAGAATCACACCCGTGTCATTCGGCCGCCGGGCGCCGATTGCGCCCGGTGCGGTCATTTCCAGTTCGTGGTCATGAGGAAGCCGACGAAGGCGATGCCGAAGCCGACCATGATGTTCCAATCGCCCAGCTCCGGGATGGGCAGTCGTGCGCTGGAGAGGTAGTAGACCAGGATCCACAGCAGGCCGATCAGGATGAAGCCGAACATGACCGGCTTGAACCATACGGGGTTCTCGTCGGTGCCGCGGACCCGGCGCTTGCTCGCGGCCGCCGCGGCGTTCGCCGCCGCCGAGGCCTGGGAGGAGCGGTTCTTCTTCGAGCCCGCGGGAGTCTTCGCCTTCTTCTTGGCGGCCGACTGCTTGGCGTTCGCCGCGCCCTTCTTCTTGGCCCGCTCCTCGCGGCCGCGCTTGCGGGCCTCCTCGCGCCGTTCGGCCTTGCGCTCGGCCTCGCTGCGCGTGCGGGAGCCGCGTGCCGCCGAGGCGGCGGCTTGGTCCTCGGACTCCTCCTCGTCGTGCTCCGCCCCCTCGAGCTCCTCGCCGTCGAGCCCGTCCTCCCCGTCCTCGTCGAGCACGAACCCCTCGTCCTCGTCGTCGAGCAGGTCCTCGTCGAACTCCTCGTCCCGGTCGCGGGAGGAGGCGGGCAGCTTGTCAGAAGGCATGGGCGCCATTGTATCTACAATGGCGGTCATGGCTTCCCTCCGTGACGACGAGGACCCGCGTGTGCTGCTGGGCCTCGACATCGACGACGAACCGGCGCAGCGAGCCGCCGGTCGCCGCGCGGCCCCGGCCGCCGCGGCCGCCGCCCCTCCCCGGCGGCGCCTGTCCGTGATCGGCGTGATCGGCGAGGTGCTCATGACCCTCGGGGTGGTCATGATGCTCTTCGTCGGTTGGAAGTACTGGCTCAACGACCGCATCGCCGGCAGCGAGCAGAACCAGGCCGGCGCCTCGCTGGCCCAGCAGCTCGGCGAGAAGCAGGGCGAGGCCGGGGCGCCGGAGCCCAGCTACGACCCGCAGCTGGGCATCCCCGTGGGCGCCGCCCCGACCGAGACCCGCGAGGAGTTCGCGGTGCTGTACGTGCCGGCCTGGGGCGCCGACTACAGCCGGCCCATCGCGCACGGCACGGGCTACCACGAGGTGCTCAACACGCACGTGGGCCACTACGAGGACTCGCCCATGCCCGGGGCGGTCGGGAACTTCGCGATCGCCGGGCACCGGCTCGCCTACGGCGCCTCCATGCAGCACATCCACGAGCTGCGGGTGGGCGACGAGATCATCGTGCAGACCAAGGAGGGGTACTACACCTACGTCTACCGCTCCGGCGAGTACGTGCAGCCCTCCCAGGTGGACGTCCTCAACTCGGTGCCCCGCGTGCCCGAGGGACTGGGCAGCGACCGGATCCTGACGCTCACCAGCTGCAACCCGTTCTGGTCGACGGAGGAGCGGATCATCGCCTACGCCGTGTTCGACAGCTTCCGGCCCGCGGCCGACGGCCCCCCGCCGGCCCTGGCCGGCGCGGCCGGCTGAGCCCCGGCGAGGACCGGACGAGACGAAGAGGAGACTCCCCGAATGTATGCAGCCCTGTGGCGGGCGATGCCGGGCCCCTGGCCGGTGAAGGCGCTCATCAGCCTCGTGCTCCTGGCCGCCCTGCTCTACGCCCTCGTGTTCTACGTCTTCCCGTGGTTCGACTCCATCCTGGAGTCGAACGTGCAGGACGTCACGGTCGGCGCGGGCCTCTCGCACACCGCGCTCGACTGAGCGGAGCCCGCCCGAAGAGCGGAATCCGCCCGCCGGCGTGGGGCGCCCCGTCTTCCCGGGCCGCTCGACGCCGTTTCTTCGCGGGCTTCCGCGTGGCGTTGGGAGCGGGCGGTGCGGGGGTCCCGGGGGCGGCCTCGGAGTCTTCCACGCGGCCCGGTCCGGCGGCTGGCCTTTGGCGCCGAACGTCCGACCGAGGTCAGGCGGTCTGGGTGGGCGTGGGCTGCGGGGTCTGGGTCGGGGTCGCCGTGGGCTCCGGCTGGCCCGCGCAGTAGCGGATCGTCACCGGGGTGTGCTGCTCCACCAGGCCGGGCGAGACGGACATCTCCTCGACCGGGTTGCCCTCCTTGGCCGGGCACTGGTCGTCGACCTCGACGACCACCAGCAGGCCCAGCTGGTTCAGCGTCCGGTTCGCCTCGTCGAGCGACTCGCCCCGCAGATCCGGCAGGACCACCTTGCCCGTGGAGATCACCAGGTCGATGGCCGAGTCTGGGGCCACCCCCGAGCCCTTCGCCGGGTTGGTGCGGATGACGGTGTCCGCGGGCGCCGTCCCGGAGTTCTCGGTCGTCACCACGCCCAGGCGGAGCCCGGCCGCCTCCAGGGCCGCGGTGGCCTGCTCCTGGGTCATGCCCGTCAGATCGGGCAGGGGGATCGCGGAGGGTCCCGAGGAGACGACGACCGTGACGATCTGGCCCTTGGTGACCGTGAGACCCGCGACGGGGGTCGTGCTGATCACCTCGCCGGCCGGGATGCTCTCGCTGGGCTGGGTCTCCTGGCGCGGATCCAGCTCGGCCTGGAACAGCTCGCGGCTGGCGTCCTCCCAGGTCTTGCCGACGACGTCGGGCACCTGGGTGGAGTTGGCCTCCACCCCGTCGCCGCCGCCGAGCGAGACGACCCAGATGACGACCGCCACGATCACGACGAGCATGAGCACCGCGGCGCTCCAGATCCACATGGCCGGCGGTCGGCGCTGCACCTGCGGCGCCCGGTCGTCCCTCTCGGCGAGGGCCGCGAAGGCGGACTCGGTCTGCCCGACCGCCGTGGGGGCCGCGCCGAAGAGCTGCGTGTCGTCCGTCTCGTCCGCGTTCGCGGCGAAGGTCGGCATGATCCCCTGCACCGCGAGCTCCAGATCCCGGCGGAACTCGGAGGCGGACTGGAAGCGGTCCTCGCGGTTCTTGGCGAGGGCGCGCATGACCACCGCGCTCATGGCGGGGGAGATCGAGGGATTGATCTGGTCCGGATCGATGGGCCGCTCGGTGACGTGCTGATAGGCGACCGCGACGGCGGAGTCGCCCTGGAAGGGCACCCGGCCGGTGAGCATCTCGTACAGCACGATGCCCGCCGAGTAGAGGTCGCTGCGGCCGTCCACCTGCTCGCCGCGGGCCTGCTCGGGGGAGAAGTAGGAGGCGGTGCCGAGGATGGCGGTGGTCTGGGCGATCGTGCCGGCCGTGTCGGAGATCGCTCGGGCGATGCCGAAGTCCATCACCTTGACCGAGTCGTCGGGGGTGATCATGACGTTGCCCGGCTTGATGTCGCGGTGCACGACCCCGGCCCGGTGCGAGTACTCCAGCGCCGTCAGGAGCCCGGACATGTAGTGCTGCACCTTGTCCAGGGGCAGGGGCGCGTCCATCATGACGTCCCGCAGCTGGCGGCCCTCGATGTGCTCCATGACGATGTAGGGCACGATCAGCTCGTGGCCGTCGGCGCGGACGAAGGTGTCCTCGCCGGCGTCGAAGACGCGCACGATGGTCGGATGGGTCATGCGCGCCGCCGCCTGGGCCTCCCGGCGGAAGCGGGAGCGGAAGTCCGGCTCGCCGGCGAGCGAGGTGT
This sequence comes from Pseudoclavibacter sp., assembly GCA_030532485.1. Lineage (GTDB taxonomy): Bacteria > Actinomycetota > Actinomycetes > Actinomycetales > Microbacteriaceae > Pseudoclavibacter. The sequence continues at coordinate 23,484 of JAUNLB010000001.1, read as the reverse complement.
TGAGCAGCTTCACGGCGACGCGGCGGCGCAGGCGCTCGTCCGTGCCCAGGTAGACCTCGGCCATGCCGCCACGGCCGATGCGTCGGCCGATCTCGTAGCGGCCGGCGAGCGTGCGCTCCCCCTGGATCACGGTGATGGACTCCTTAGCTCCGACGTCGGTCCGGGTGCGGTCGTCGGCTTCTCGATGATACCCAGCGGTCGATGCGCGCCGCGCGGGGGACTACTCCTCCCTGGCGCCCTCGTTCTCGGTCCCCTCCTCGCCGTTGCCGCCGGCTCCGCCGGTGGGCTGGGGAGTGTTGGTGGGCAGGGGATTAGAGGGTGGGGGATTGGAGGGCTCGGGTGGCGGCTGGGGGTTGTCGTTGGTGGGCTGGGGGGTGTTCGACGGCTGCGGGGCCGTGTAGACCGTGAGCGTGACCGTGCTGCCCATCGGGATGTTCCCGGAGGGGTTAATCTCCGAGACCTTCCCGACCCTGTTGGGCTCGTTCGTGGGCGCCCCCTCCTGCCGCTGCGGGATCAGGCCGAGGGCGCGCAGCTTCTGGGCGGCCTCCTCGTAGTCCAGCCCCAGGTACTCGTCCCGGCGCACGTTGACGGTCGTGGAGGTGGGCGTGGGCGTGGAGGCGGCGGGGGAGGCGGTCGTGCTGCTCGCGCTCGGGCTCGCGGTGGGGCCGGCGTCCGGGCGGTTCCCGACGAGCGCCCAGGCGAACCACGCCAGGGCCAGCGCGAACAGCACGATCGCGACGATGAGCAGCCACATCCAGGCGGGCCTGCGGCCGGGCTCCTCGGCGCGCTCCCCCTCCGGCGCCCCGGCCTGCAGCTGCGCCGGGGTCTCGCCCGTGATGAGCGTGTCGAAGGCCTCGGTCGTGGTGGGCACCACGCCCGCCGCGTTCGCGGGCGGGGAGGCGAAGACCGTGGTGCGGGCCTCGTCGACCGCCTGGGTGCGGTCGACGGCCGCGGTCGCCGTCTCCTCCTCGCCCTCGGGCCCGAGCACGGCGGGCACGTAGCGGGCCGCCTTGGCCACGTCCCCCATCCGCAGGGCGCGGGCGGCGCGGCCGAAGGCCTCGCTGGTCCGGGGCCGGTCCTCGGGGTCCTTCTCCAGCGAGGACATGACGAGGTTGCGCACCGGCTCGGGGACCGTCACCGGCAGCGGCGGCGGCTCGTCGTTGATGTGCGCCATGGCGATGGCGACCTGGGACTCCCCGGTGAACGGCCTGCGGCCGGCCAGGCACTCGTAGGCGACGATGCCGAGCGAGTAGACGTCGGTCGAGGGCGAGGCGGGATGCCCGGAGGCCTGCTCGGGCGAGAGGTACTGCACCGTGCCCATGACCTGCCCGGTCGCGGTGAGCGGCACCTGGTCCGCGATGCGCGCGATGCCGAAGTCGGTGATCTTCACCCGGCCGTCGGGCGTGATGAGCAGATTGCCCGGCTTGATGTCGCGGTGCACGAGCCCCGCGTTGTGGGCCGCCTGGAGCGCCGCCGCGGTCTGGGCGACGATGTCCATGACCTGGGGGGCGGGCAGCACGCGTTCGCGCTCCAGGATGTTCGACAGCGCCTCGCCGGGCACGAGCTCCATGACCAGGTAGGCCGAGCCGTTCTCCTCGCCGTAGTCGTAGACGTTCGCGATGCCCTCGTGGTTGACGAGCGCCGCGTGCCGGGCCTCGGCGCGGAAGCGATCCAGGAAGCTGGGGTCGCCCATGTACTCGTCCTTGAGGATCTTGAGCGCGACCGTTCGCCCGATCACCTGATCGGTGGCCTCCCACACCTCGCCCATACCGCCGATGGCGATGCGCGAGATGAGCTTGTACCGGTCCTCGAAAGACACGCCAGGAGCTGGCCTCATTGGTCAAGCACCGCCTTCATCACTTGCTGCGCAATCGTGGCCGCCAGACCGTTCCCGGTGCCCGATTGCCCCTCTCCGCCGCCGTCCTCCAGCACGACCGTGACCACGAGGTGCCGATCGCCGGAGGCGATGAACCCCGTGAACCACAGCGAGTACGGTTCGTCCTCGCCGTTCTCGGCCGTGCCCGTCTTGCCGGCCACGTCGACGCCGTCAATTCTCGCATTACTCGCGACGCCCGAGGAGACCGAGCCGACCATCATCTCCTGCAGGGCGCGCGCCGTCTGCTCGCTGAAGGCGCGCCCGAACTGGGAGCCGTCGCCGCCGGTCAGCTGCTGCAGGTCCGCCGCGATCACCTGGTCCACGAGCGTCGGATTCATGACGATGCCGCCGTTCGCGATCGCGCTGGAGACCAGGGAGATCTGCAGCGGCGTCGCACGCACGTCGAACTGGCCGAAGCCGGTGAGCGCGGTCTGCGCGTCGTCCAGGCTCTCCTCGGGGTAGTTGCTGGCCGACGCCGTCGTGGGGATCGAGAACTCGTGGTTGAAGCCGAGCTTCTCGGCCATCTCCCGCACCCGCGTGTCGCCGAGGGTGATGGCCAGCTGGGCGAAGGGCACGTTGCAGGAGTCCTGGATCGCCTGGCGCAGCGTCGTGGTCTCCCCCTCCCCGCAGGGCGCGCCGTGCACGGGGTTGTTCACCACGGCGGTCGAGCCGGGCAGGGTGAAGGTCGGCGGGTTCGGCAGGGGGCCGTCCGGGGTGGTCACCCCGTACTCCAGCGCGGCGGCCGCGATGACGAGCTTGAACACCGAGCCGGGCGGGTTCATGTCCCCGCCGATCGCGCGGTTCTGCAGGGGCTGCTCGGGGTCCGAGAGCAGGGCGTTGTAGACCTCCAGCACCTGCTCCTGGTCCTGGCCGGTGAGCGCGGAGGGGTCGAAGCTCGGCTTGGAGACCATGGCGGCGATCTCGCCGGTGGCCGGGTCCATCGCGACCACGGCGCCCTTCATCTCGCCCAGGGCGTCCCAGGCGACGCGCTGCACCGCCGGGTCGATGCTCAGCTGCACCGAGGCGCCGGCCGGGTCCTGGCCCGTGAACAGCTGGCCCAGGCCGCTGAGGAACTGGGCGTCGCTGCGGCCGCTCAGCTCGGGGTTCATGGCCTGCTCGATGCCGGTGCTGCCCTTGCTGTAGGTGTAGTAGCCGGTCACGGCCGAGTACAGGGGGCCGTCCGCGTAGACCCGCTGATACTTGAACTCGCTGTCCACCGGGACGCTGTGGGCGATCGCGGTGCCGTCCCGCAGCAGGATCGCGCCCCGCTGCACCTCGTAGCCGGCCAGGATGGAGCGGGAGTTGTAGGGGTTCGCCTGCAGGTTCTCCCGCTGGAACACCTGGATGGTCGTGGTGGACACGAACAGCGCGAGGAACATGCACAGCACGAAGACGCTGAGGGCGCGGATGTTGCGGCTCATCGCCTCACCTCCGGGGAGCGCTGGACGGTGTCGCTCAGCCGCAGCAGGATCGCCACGATGACCCAGTTGGCCAGCAGGCTGGAGCCCCCCGAGGCGAGGAAGGGGGTGGTCAGACCGGTGAGCGGGATGACCCGGGTCACTCCGCCGACCACGATGAAGACCTGCATGGCGATCACGAAGGTCAGGCCGGTGGCCAGCAGCCGACCGAAGTCGTCGAGCCCCTCGTGGCCGATGCGGAAGCCGCGGGCCACGAGCAGCAGGTAGAGCAGCAGGATGCAGAACACCCCGGAGAGCCCGAGCTCCTCGCCGAGCGCCGCGACGATGAAGTCGCTGGAGGCCAGGGGCGTGATGTCGGGCCGCCCCTGGCCGAGACCCTGGCCGATGAGCCCGCCGTCGGCCATGCCGAAGATGCCCTGCACGAGCTGGTAGCTGCCGCCCTCGCCGTTGTAGACCTCCGGGTCGAAGGCGTCCAGCCAGCCCGAGACGCGGCCCTGCACGTAGCCCCAGGTGCTCGCCAGGATCACCACGCCGCCGACCGCGAGGCCCCCGCCGATGACGATCCAGGAGATCCGGCCGGTGGCCACGAACATCATGACGATGAACAGCCCGTAGTACAGGGAGGAGGTGCCGATGTCCCGCTGCAGCACGAGGATGCCCATGCACACGGTCCACACGATGAGCACGGGGCCCAGGTCCCGCAGCCGCGGGAAGCGGATGCCGAGGAAGGTGCGGCCCACCACGGAGAGGGTCTCCCGCGCCGTCACCAGATAGCCGGCGAAGAAGATCGCCAGCGCGATCTTCGCGATCTCGCCCGGCTGGAAGGAGAAGCCGGCGATCCGGATCCACACCCGGGCGGCGACGTCCCGCACGCCCAGGCCGGGGATCAGCGGCAGCAGCAGCAGGCCGATCGCCACGATCATGCATACGTAGGTGTAGCGCTGCAGCACGCGGTGGTTGCGCAGCAGCAGGAGCACCACGCAGGCCGAGAGGATGCCCATGCCGGTGAGGATCATCTGGCTCGTGGAGGGGGTCCAGAACCCCTCCAGCTCGGTGTCTGCCAGGTCCAGGCGGTAGATCATGGTGATGCCCAGGCCGTTGAGGGTCACGGCGACCGGCAGGATGAGCGGATCGGCCTGCGGGGCGCGGAAGCGCAGCACGATGTGGATGAGCAGCGTGAGACCGAGGATGACGCTCGCCATGCGCACGACGTTCCAGTCGAACTCGCCGCGCACCCCCAGCTGCACGAGCAGCATGGCGCCGAAGCTGATGCCGACCGCGAACACCAGCAGCAGGAGCTCCATGTTGCGGAGCCCCTGGGAGGGGCGCCTGCTCGCGCCGGGCACGGCGAGGCGCTCCTTCTCGCGTTCGATGGTGCTAGGGGACGGAGACATCACGCAACCGTTCCACGAGCCGTCTGGCCTCGTCCAGGGAGCCGCAGGAGATGGTCGACTGCACCTGCATGCGCTGGAACTCCGGCAGCGAGGAGACGGGGATATCGGTCACCTCGACCACCTCGTGCAGCCCCACCGGGCCCACGTCCTGCTGCACGCCGCGATAGATCGCGACGTGCCCGTTCGCCTCGCCCACGTAGTACTGGTCCTGCGTCCACGCGTACATCATGCCCACGGCACCCGCGAGCAGCCCCAGCACGAGCACCACGGCGGCGAGCCACCACAGCCGCCGCATGCGCTGCCGCTTGCGGTCCTCGGCGATCAGCTGCTCCAGGAACTCGTCGCTGGGCGGGACGTACTCCTCGTCCTCCGGCCGGGGCTGGCGCCGCAGCGGGTGCAGGATCGCCGGCAGCAGCTGCGATTGCCGCCGCTGCTTGCGGGAGGTGTAGCGCAGCGGGTTGATCGCGGAGCCGACGAGCTTGGGCTCGAGGTCCTCCAAGGGCTCGGGCCCGACCTCGAGCACGACGACGGTGACGTTGTCCGGCGCCCCCTCGTCCAGGGCCAGCTGCACCAGGTCGTCGGCGATCTCCCGGCTGGAGTGGGCCTGGCGGCCGAGCACGCGGGCGATCCGCTCCTCGTCCACGTAGCTGGACAGGCCGTCGGAGCACAGCAGCCAGCGGTCCCCGTCCACGGCGTCCACGACGATCGTGTCCACCTCCGGCTCGGTCTCCACATCGCCGAGCACGCGCATGAGCACCGATCGGCGGGGGTGGGTAAGCGCCTCCTCCGGGGTGATGCGGCCCGCGTCCACGAGGCGCTGCACGAAGGTGTGGTCGACGGTCTCCTGGCTGAAGCGGCCGCGGTGCAGGCGGTAGACGCGGGAGTCGCCGATGTGGCCGAGCACGATCTTGTCGCCCACCAGGGTCGCGGCGCTGGAGGTCGTGCCCATGCCGCGCAGTTCGGCGTGCTCGGCGACGGCGTCGGTGATGAGCGTGTTGCTGTCCACCAGGAGGCGTCGCAGCCCCGCCTGGGCCTCCTCCACCGAGGCGAAGGCCTCGTCGTGCTCGGCGTAGTGCTTCGCCGCGATCGCGCTGGCCACGTCCCCGCCGGCGTGCCCGCCCATGCCGTCGGCGACCACGAAGAGATGCTCGCCGATGAAGGCCGAGTCCTGGTTGTTGGATCGGACTCGGCCGACGTGGGAGACGGCGTCTGCGCGCGAGATGATGCTCATATCACCGCAGCTCGAAGGTGGTCGTGCCGATGCGCACCGGGGTGCCGGCGTGCAGCGGGGTCGGCTGGTCGACCCGCTCGCCGGCCACGAAGGTGCCGTTGGTGGAGTCGAGGTCCTGGATCATCCACTGCTCGTCCCACAGCAGCAGACGGGCGTGTCGGGTGGAGGTGTAGTCGTCCTGGATCACCAGGCCGGAGTCGCGGGCGCGGCCGATGCTCAGCGGTTCCGCGGCCAGCGGGATCTCGGTCCCCCGGCGGGGCCCGGAGGTGATCACCAGACGGCTGGGCCGTCCGGCGGCGGGCGGCGGGGCGGCGGGGCGCGACGGCTCTCGCGCGCCGGCCGCGGCGGCCATGACGGGTTCCGGCCGCGGGCTCGCCTCCTCGGCGGCCCCGAAGGTCTGCTGCCGGGACTGCTCCACCCGCATCCGGTACTCGCCGGCCCTGGTGCCGAACAGGTCGCTGCGCAGGGCGTAGATGACCGAGAACACGAAGATCCACAGCACCGCCAGGAAGGCGAGCCGCAGCACGAACAGGGTGAGCTCTCCGGTCATCGCGGACCCCGCTGACTGGGGATGTACCCCGTCTCGTCGCTCGGCGGCGCCTGCGGGACGACCCGGAAGGTCATGCTGTGCTCGCCGATCTGGATGACCGAGTCCGGCTCCAGCGCGGCCTCGCGCACCCGCCTGCCGTTCACCTTGGTCCCGTTGGTGGAGCCCAGGTCGCGCAGCCCCGCCCGTTTGCCGTTCCACACGAGCTCCGCGTGTCGTCGGGACGCGCCCGAGTCGCCGATCGTGATGTCGGCGTCGGAGCCGCGGCCGATGACGGTGCTGCCGCGCCGCAGGGGGATGCGCCGGCCGTCGATGTCCAGCACCGGGGTCCAGGCCACCTGGCCCTGAACGCTGCGGGAGTCGATCTGCAGCTGCCCCTCGCGCAGCGAGCCGTCCTCCAGCAGCTTGATGCTCAGCCCGCCGGGGAACTGGTAGCGCTGCTGCGCGGCGTGCCGTTCCACCACCTGCAGCAGCTCGTCGGTGAGGCTGCGGCCCAGCGCGGTCATCTTGTCGTAGTCGACGCTGGAGAGGTTGACGTGGAAGCGGTTGGGGACGAGCACCCGCTCGCGGGAGACGACCTCGGCCTGGGTGTCCAGTTCGCGCTTGAGCGCGGCGCTGATCTCGATCGGCTGCACCCCCGAGCGGAAGGTCTTCGCGAAGGCGCCATTGAAGAAGCGCTCGAGGCCTCGTTCGAGGCGGTCGAGGATTCCCATATGACTCCCGGGGGGTGAGTGCGCATATCGGTCGGACGGGCGCCCGCGGGCCGCCGGGGCGGCTCGCGGGCGGCGTGCCGGGACCGTGAGGCACACGGGCCGTCGGTACGCCGATGCTCCCTGCATGCTAGCCCGACAGTTCTCGAATCGCGTATTCGAGCGCGCCGGTGGGCGGGAAACCCGCGCGCCGGTTTGCGCCACCCCGCCCCGGCTCTGATATGGTCGTGGAGTTGCGCGCGAGTGGCGGAATAGGCAGACGCGCACGGTTCAGGTCCGTGTGCCCGTGAGGGCGTGGGGGTTCAACTCCCCCCTCGCGCACCCGCAGCGGCCGGCCCGCCCGGTTCGTCCGGGCGGGCCTCTCGCATGGTCGGGCCGGCGCGATACTCCTACTACTCCGGGGCCTCCGGCGGGAGCCGACATCGACGGCGCGTTCGTTCCGGGCCGCGGATCTGGACGCTGCTGCAGCTCCGCGGAGGACTCGGCCCGGTGCTCGGCCCCGAAGCGGCCGCGCAGCTCGGAGACCTGCCGCCGGTCCGGCTCGCGGGCGGCGCCGGACTCGCCGAAGGCCCGGGCGCCGTGCCGGTCCGGACATCGAGGTGACGACATCTCGGCGCGGACGGCGTCCGAGCCGCTAGGCTCGTCCGGGAACACGGCGAGGAGGCCGATGTGGACGCCGCGAGGAGCGGTCCGGACCCGGGGGAGAAGATGAAGACGGAGGCATCCAGGCGCAGTGCTCCTCGATCGGGCCGTCGCCGGGCCGTTTCGGCGCTCGCGCTCGCCTGCGTCGCGGCGGCCGTGCTGAGCGGCTGCTCCGGCGACCCCCAGCGGACGGGCCCAGGCGCCCCCTCGCTCGACGAGGAGGCGGTCTGGAACGAGCCGAACCCCGTGGCCTGGACCAGCGAGGAGGAGCTCATCGGCCCGGTCCTGGTCGCCGACGGGGTCGCGCTCGCCTACGTGCACACGGGCCGGGGACTGGTGGGGCTCGTGGCCCGGGACGCCGCGACCGGCCAGGAGCTGTGGAGCGCCGAGTCGGTCACCGGCACCGACTTCCCGGAACGGCCGTTCCGGGTGGCGGCGAACACGATCGAGGGTCGGGCGACGGTCGCCTATCTCGCCCGGGAGGGGAGCGGCCCGAGCGAGAGCGTCCCGGTCGTGGTCGACGCCCGCAGCGGCGAGCGGATCGCGAGCGGCCAGCCGGGCCGGCACCCGCGGCCGGTGGCGTGCGACGACGGCTACTGCCTGGGCGCTCTGCCCCATGCGACGGGACTGCGGGTCCTGCGCTACGACCCGGCGAGTGGTCGCTTCGCTCCGAGCGGGCGCGAGGCGCCCGGCGGATCCGGTGTCGCGCTGGGCGACTACACCTTCGAGACGGCCGGCGAAGACGAGTTCGACCTCTCCGTCGGCTACGCCCGGGACGGGGAGGTCCTGTGGACCCGCGGCTTCCGGGAGATGTTCGGTTCCCTGCTCGGCAGCTTCCGCGGGGCGTTCGAGGACAGCTGGCTCGACGACGACGAGCGCTACCCGATCGTCGGCACGGCCCGGCAGATCTGGGACGTCACGGGCGTCGACGCCGAGATCCCCTACGACTACGCCGAGCACCGCATGGGCGGCTTCGACCGGCGGACCGGGGGCACCCTCTGGACGCTGGAGGGCGTGGGCCCCTGCCCCGCGGCGGCCGGGCTGACGGCCTCCGGGGAGGTGGTCGTCGCCTGCCGCTTCAATTCCGGGGTGCACACGATCCAGTGGCGGAACCGGGAGGTCGTCGGCGAGTCCTACGAGAACTTCGACGTCGAGCTCGTCGGCGTGGACCGGACGACGGGCGAGATCCGCTGGGAGCTCCCGATCGACGCGAAGCAGCCGGACGTCGTCACCAACACGGGCGATGCGAACACGGTCTCCCACCCGGAGCGGCCGCTCGTGCACCTGGACGGCGCCGCACACCTCGTGGACCCGGCGAGCGGGGCGATCCGCCCCCTGCCGCTCACCGGGCTGCTGTGCCTGGAGCCCTTCGAGTGGAACGGGGACTCCCGGGTGCGCCTGCTGAGCGGCTGGGCGCAGGGGCGGATGTGGCCCTACACGGTCGTGCGGACCCGTTCGGTGTGCACGGCCGACGGCTCCGAGGTGCCCGGCGGCGGGCCGAGCACCGCGGGCCTGCTGCTGGCCGGCTTCAAGCCGGGAGGGCCCTACGTGGTGGCGGGCCCCGAGGGCATGATCGCCTTCGCCCCGCCCGCGCAGACCGGCTGAGCCGTGGTCGCACGGGGCGAGGAGGCCGTCGGGAGCGCCGTGCGGGAACGGGACCGAGAACGGAGGTTCGGGAGTCATGAACGGCGAGAACACGATGATGACACCGGCGCAGGCGCAGAGGCTGTTCCCGCCACCCCTGCGCATGACGGCGCCGGGGGACTCCTTCCAGATCGATTCGGCGGCTCGACTCCGGGTCTTTCGGAGACGGCTGGAGCGGACGAACGCGCAAGACGCGCCTGCCCTGTCCGACCCGCAGCTCCGCGCGGAGGCCCCGCACAGCTCTCCCCGGCCGGCGAACGGAAAGAGAGCGGCGCACCGCGCGCATGACCGCGCATGAGACGGACCTGATCCCCGTTCCTCGGCCGGCGAACGGGGAGAAGAGACTCCCGAAACTCGCCGGGACCGGGTCTCGCCGACGTCCAGATCGCGCAGGCGCCGCGAAGGCGATCGGAGCGCGCCGTGGACCGGGTCCGGTTCCATACCCGCGGCGGACACGCGGGACCGGCGCGCGCGCCCGGGTACATTCGCGAGGTGTCGGCGGGGCCGCGCGGGCCCGCCCGCGGAACGGAGGACCCGGATGATGTCGTCCCGGCTGCGCTCGATGCTCGCCGCTTCCGTCGTGCTCGGTGCCTGCCTGGCGGGCCCCGGGGCGCTGCAGGCGGCGGGTCCCGCCTCCCCGCCCGCGGCCGCGGGCCTGCCGCGCGGGAGCGGTCCGGTCCCCGGCGAGGCGGTCGAGCTCGCCGGCTCCGCGAGCCGGGACGAGGCGACGCTGCGCGAGGCGTTGGCGGAGGCGAAGCGCCGCGGCGCCGGGCTCCGCCTGGCGCCCGGCGCCGTCTACCCGCTCTCGCGGGGGCTCCTGATCCCCGACGAGGTGCCCTTCCTCGACGGCAACGGCGCCACCCTGGACGTGGCGCTGAGCGGAGGCCGCCCCGTCGCGGTGGAGCTCGCGAGCCGCTCCCGGGACACGGTGGTCGCGAACCTCGTGATCGACCTGGCCGACTCCCCGGGCACCAAGGGCGTGTACGCCAACGCCGCGTTCAACCCGACGATCCGGGACAACCGGATCACCGGTCTGGACACGCACGGCATCGAGGTGGTCGCCGGGAACGGGCCGGTGGAGGGGCTGCGGATCACCGGGAACCGCATCGAGGGGGAGCGGGGCGATCCGAAGAAGCCCGGGGCCGAGTCGATCAAGGTCTCCGCGGTGTCCCTCGAGCCCGGCCGGCCCGTGTGGAAGCGCTATGCGCAGGACGGCACGGTGAGCGGCAACCGGCACGTCAACCACGGGGCCGAGATCTCGGGCAACACGATCGTCGGCGGCTACTACGGCATCGGCCTGAGCGGGGTGAGCGGCGGCACCGTCTCCGGGAACCTGGTGACGGACAACGTGCGGAACCTGTCGATGCAGAACCGCTCGAGCGGCAACACCGTGAGCGGGAACTCCTTCGGCGAGAGCGTCTCCTCCGGCGTGCACATCGCCTACGACTCGGACGGCAACCGGGTGGAGGGCAACACGATCGTCACCCACCGGGCCACCGGACAGGGGCTCCTGCAGGCCTATCAGGGCAGCGACGACAACGTCTTCGCCGACAACGTCGTCGTGGCCGCGGGCGGGGCCCGCCCCTACTGGGTGCTCTACACGGCCACCGACTCGCACGGGACGGTCTTCGAGCGGAACATCGTCTCCGCCCCGGCCGGCGGCGCGGTCGTCGGGATCGAAGCCCTCTGGGACGGCCGCTCGGCCGCCCCGCGCGCGGCCCAGGGGGAGATCAACCGAGCCGCCTACATGGGCAGCGGCACGATCACCGCGCCCGACGGCACGCTCCTCGACTACGCGGGCGGGCAGGGGCCGCTTCGGAACGTCGCGGTGCGCGACAACGTGCTGCTCGCGGCGGGCGGGGACGCGCCGATCGTCTACCTCGGCGCCGACGTCTCGGAGAACCGGGGCGGTCGGGCTCGGATCGTGGGCGGCATCACGGGGCTGACGGTGGCCGGCAACCGCCTGGCCGGCTCGGAGTTCACGGAGACGATCCGGGAGCACCGCGGCGTTCTGCCCGGTCTGCCCTCGCCGGAGATCGAGTTCGCCCAGGGCGGTTTCGGCACGATCCACCGCGACGAGCGGATCGAGCGGGGCGGGGCCGGCGACGACCTCCTCGTCTGGGATGCGGCCGACGACGCGATCTCCGGGGGCGACGGGAGCGACACGCTCTACGCGAGCGTGGCCGAGGCGAGGATGCCGGGGGACGTGGAGCGGCTGCGGGTGATCGCCCGCAGCGGGGTGACGGTGCACGGCAACGCATCGAGCAATGTGATCTTCGGCGGGGTCGGGGCGGACCGGATCGAGGGCGGCGGCGGGGAGGACGAGCTGCACGGCGGCCAGGGCGCCGACGAGCTGTGGGGAGGCGAGGGGGCGGACCGCTTCGTCGTCGATCCGTGGGTGTTCGTCGTGCAACCGGGCGTCTCCGGGGCCCCCGGGGAGCAGGCCGACCGCCTGGCGGACTTCCGGGAGAAGGGGGAGGCGGACCGGATCGTGCTGCCCCGCGTGGTCTTCGGAGAGCCGGGCGGCGCATGGTTCGCGACGGCCGGCGCCGAGACCCCCGAAACGCGGCTCGTTCAGAACGGCGCCACGCTGTCCTTCGACCCGGACGGGTCGGGACCCGAGCCGTCCCGCGTCTTCGCGACGGTGCCCGACGGCGTGCAGCTGAGCGCCGCGGACTTCGAGCTGCGCTGAGCCGTCGGGCGTGCGGGGGGATCGCCGCCCGGGCCCGCTCGAGGAGCGGACGCTCCGCTCCGAACGATTGATGAAATCATCATACGTTGATATGCTGCCGCTCGCGCGGGTGCCGCGGCACCGACCCCCCAGAACGACGCGAGCGAAAGGGCTTGGGCGGCATGACCGGTCCGTACTTGGAGATCATCGAGGGCGAGTTGCTCGCACTCTCGGGAAAGATCGACGAATCGGCCTCGGGCCTGGAGTCGCAGAGGGGCTTCCAGGCTGCGGCCGCCGCGGTCCCGTCGTCGATCCCCGGCGCCTCGAGTTCCGCCGTCCTGCAGCGGTCCGGGGAGGCGCTGGACCGGGAGATCGACCAGATCGTCCGGCTGCTCCGCGGCGCCTCCCAGGACATCGCCGACTTGGACGGCGAGTTCACCGCGCTCGACGAGCAGTGCGCCCGAGGGTTCGCCTCCGTTTCGACCGCTTCGGGGTGGTGACCGTGGCGGTGCGCTGGGAGCAGGCCGAGCAGTGGCGTCCGGACGCCCTGCTGACGCTGGTCGGGGAGTGCCAGGGCCGAAAAGCGGCCGTCGAAGGCGTCTCGGACGCCCTGTTCGCGAGCGGCGCGGGCTTCGAGTCCCAGGGAGACTCGCCGGAGGAGATCCGCGGATTCATCACGCGCCGTGTGAGCGAGACGGACCGCCTCGTCGACCAGGTGGCCGAGCTCATGATGGCCACTGCGGAAGCGGCGGACGGGGTGTCCCTGCTGCAGACGAAGGTGCACGAGTGCCACAGCTTCGCGGCCATGCACGAGCTGATCATCCTCCCCGGCGGCGGCGTCATGATTTCCCCGGCGAGGCTGGCCGCCTGCGCGGACGACCCCGTGCTGTACGCCTTGGCTCTCCGCGACAAGGCGAGCCTGGAGGAGATGATCCGGGAAGCGGTCACGTTCGCGAACCAGGTGGACACGGACTACCGGAGCCGGCTGGAGAAGGTCGCCGAGGGGAAGGCCGACAGCGGCGAGGACCACGCCTCGGCCTCGCAGGGTCTGCCGGACCTGCCCGACTCCGCGTGGTCGCCGACCGAAGTGGCCGCCTGGTGGAGCTCTCTGAGCGACGAGGAACGGCAGCGGATCATCCGCGAGCACCCCGACGCGATCGGCAACCTCGACGGGATCGACATCGGCTCCCGGCACGAGGCGAACATGATCCGCCTGCCCCGGCTCATCGAGGAGGCGCAGGCCGAGGTGGACCGGCTCGAGAGGTATCTGGACAACAGCATCTCCGTGCTGCCCGGCGGCCCCGGCGAGTCCTGGTCGCGGCAGCGAGCGATGGAGGAACTCCAGTCGGCGCGGAATCGTTTGGCGGATCTGCAGGAGATCGACGGTCTGCTGAGCGACGACAACCGCTTCGCCCGGATCGCCGGCGGCGGGGACCCCGGACCCGAGATGCGCCTGGCCCTGCTCGATGCGGAGAGCGGCAGGCAGGTGCACGCCGCGGTCGCGATCGGCGACCCGGACAGCGCGGAGCACGTCGCCACCTTCACTCCCGGCATCAAGACGAACGTCCGCGACACCCTCCGCGACTACGTCGGTTTCGCGGACGATCTGCAGAGCACGGCCAGTGCCAGGGGGAACGGCGAGAGCGTCGCGACCATCGCCTGGCTCGGCTACGACGCTCCCACCGGTCCCACCGACCCGGCGACCTTCTCGACCGCCCGGGCCGAGGAGGGAGCAGCATCTCTGCAGGGATTCGTGGAGGGGATGCACGCCTCCCGCAGTCTCTCCGAGGCCGGGGACGCGAACCTCTCGATGTTCGGCCACTCCTACGGCTCGACCACGACCGGCATCGCGGCTGCGAACGTGCGGCACGGGGTCGTCGACGATGTGACGCTCTTCGGCTCGCCCGGTTCGGGGGTCCACGACGTGCGGGAGTACAACATCTCCGGCACCCCCTACGTCTCTGCGGTTCCCTCCGGCGACATCGTCCAGGGGGTCGGGACCGACCGCAACTTCGGGGCGAATCCGACCAGGATGCAGGGGTTCGAGCATCTCTCCGATCAGGGCCCGGTGGGTCCGGGGACCGCGGCCGCTGCTCGGCAAGAGCAGTTCGACGCGCAGCAGCGCAGGGTCGTGGAGCGGCCCGGCAACCACTTCGTCCCCAGCTCGCCCGACAGCATGGCCGGAATGGTCGACCGGCACGGCGAGTACATGGAGATGAACCCCGACGGCTCCCCCACGGCGATCATGAACGACTTCGCCGATGTGCTCCTGGGGCGCCGGGGCGAGCGATAGTTCGGCGAGGCCTTCCCCTCTTCGTTCGCGCGTGAAGCTCGCGACGCTGTGCGGCGCCGGAATCGACCCCTTCGGGGTCCCGGGGAATCCGCGGGTTCCGGGCGTCCGGCAGACTGTGAAGCCATGAACACGATGAGGGATGTTCCTGCGCTCGCCCGTCGGCTCGGGGCGCTCGTGCGCTCCCTCTCCTCCCGGGAGCTTCGGGCAAGCCCTCCGAGCACCGCGGCGGAGGGATCGCTCGGCTACGCCGTCATCGACCTGGAGACGACGGGTGTGGGGCGCCGGAGCAACCGGATCGTCGAGATCGCGATCGTGCACTGCGATCCGGACGGGCGGATCACGGGCGGCTGGCAGACGCTCGTGCATCCGGGCCGAGATCTGGGACCGGTGCACGTGCACGGTCTGCGAGGCGCGGAGATGCGCGATGCGCCCCGATTCGAGCAGATCGCCGACCAGGTGCGCGAGCTGCTCGACGGTCGTATCGTGGTCGCCCACAATGCCGCGTTCGACGCGGCATTCCTGGCCGCCGAGTGGCGTCGCGCCGGATGCCTGCAGAGCGACGAGCTGCCGGTGCCGGCCCTGTGCACGATGCGGCTGGCCGCGAAACTGCTGCCCGGGCGAGGGCGCGGGCTCGGGGAGTGCTGCGAGGCGTTCGGCATCCGCAATCGCGGTGCCCACAGCGCCTTCGGCGATGCGGAGGCGACCGCGAGGCTGCTGGCCGCATATCTGCGCGCGCACGCGCGCTCTCCGGTATGGGCGGAGCACCCCCGGACGCCGTTCCGGGCCGCGATGGTCGGGACCACGGGCCAGCGGGCGAGGGCGCTGCCGCGTGAGCTGGCGCAGCGTACGGTTCGCCCGACTGCCCCCTCTCGCCGTGCGGCTCCGCTCCGCCCGGGCGTGACCGTCGTCCTCACGGGGCGGATGCGCCTGGAGCGCGAGGAGTGGGAGCGCCGCCTGACCGCCCGCGGCTGCGTCGTGCAGCCCAGGGTGACGAAGGCGACCGAGCTGCTGGTCGCGGCCGATCCGGACTCGCTCTCCAAGAAGGCGGACACGGCCCGCCGCTACGGCACCCCCATCGTGGACGAGGCGTGGCTGGAGCGGCAGCTCGGCTGAGGCGGGAGGCTCAATCGCGCCGCGCCCCCCGATCGTCCAGCAGCACCTCCAGGATGCGCGGGGCGACGAAGCGGCGCCGGTAGCGCTGCTGGGCGACCGGGGTCAGGACGCCCAGATCGACCAGCTGCCCGACGAGCTTGCTCGCATTCGTCTGGGAGATCCCCAGGCCGTCGCGCGCCTGGGCGATCGTGAAGGAGGGGTTCGCGACGGCGAAGTCGACGAGCCGATGGGCGTTGTTCGCCCGGATGCCGGAGGCGCGGACGACCTCCTTCAGCTCCTCCTGCACGACGACGAGCCGGATCATCCGTTCCCGCGTGTCGTCGGCGGACTCCTGGACGCCCCGGGCGAAGAAGGCGACCCACCGGTCCCAGGCGCCCTCGGTGCTGACTCCCAGCAGCGCGTCGTAGTACTCGCCGCGCCGGGACTCGAACCAGGGGGAGACGATGAGCGTGGGCTCGGCGAGCACCCCCATGCCCAAGAGATGCAGGCTGATCAGGTAGCGTCCCAGCCGGCCGTTGCCGTCGAGGAAGGGGTGGAGCGTCTCGAACTGGGAGTGCAGCATCGCGGCGGCGACGACGGGGTCGATGCGCCCGCGATGGTCCGTGCGCATCCACTCGACGAGCGCGTCCACGCCGGCGATCAGGTGGTCGCCGGGCGGCGGCGGGACGAACCGCGCGGCGTGCACGGGCAGCTCCTCGGGGCCCGCGTCCTCGCGGCGCCCGATCACCACCGGGACGTCCCGGAGCCGTCCCGCGTGCGGTTCGAGGCGGGTTCCCCGCATGAGGACGCCCTGCAGTTCGGCGAGCATCGAGCGGGTGATCGCCTGCCCCTCGGACACCCGGGCGAAGCCGAGCTTCGCCATCCGCACGTAGTTGAGGATCTCGACGAGCTCGAGCGAGGCGGTCTCCTCCTCGTCCGCGGTGACCACCTCCGCCAGCGGTGCGTACGTCCCCTCCAGCGCCGAGGTGCTGTGGGCCTCGCGCCGCAGCGCGAGTTTCCGCAGCAGCCGAGGTTCGGGCAGCTGACGGGCCGTACCGTCCAGGGCGGCGAGAGCCGCTCTGGCATCGGCGACGAGCAGGAAGGTCGCCGGCGACAGCTCCGGCATCGAGGCGGGGAGCGGATCCGGAACGAATGCCCGGTGCGTCCAGGAACCGGTGCGGGAGTCGCTCCCGCGGAGTTCCACGAGGATCCCCGGAGCGCGATCGGTGAACATGCTTAGGTGCACAATGTCACACTACGGCGGTTTTGTGACATTTCGCCCTCGCAATGACCCGTTTCGAGACATTTCGGGTGCCGTGTGACTCCCTCTGGTGTCGTGTGAGTCCTCCTGGTGTCGTGCGAGTCCTCTCGTGGCCGCCCGACTCCCCCGTGGCCGCTCAGTGCTCCTGTTCCTGGCGGCGCACCCGGCCGCGGCGCAGCAGCAGACCGGCCAGGAAGGACAGCGCCAGGGCCAGCAGCACGCCGAGGTTCGCGGAGGCCCACGGCCCCTCCCGGCCGCCGATCGGGCCGAGCAGGTAGCCCTGCCAGTTGTTCCAGGCCGCCTCCTCGGCGAAGACGTTCACCACCAGCCCCCAGCCGAGGAGGGAGGCGATCGCCATCGTGCCGATCGAGGTCCAGTCCACCGCGCCGTAGCGGCCGGAGGCGTCGAACAGCGCCGCCTCGTCGTAGTCGCGCCGGCGCAGCGCCACATCGGCCATGAGCAGGCCCGCCCAGGCGGCCAGCGGCACGCCGAGGGTGATGAGGAAGCTCTGGAAGGGCCCCAGGAAGTCGGGGGCGAAGAACACCACCCAGATCGTGCCCGCGGTCAGGATGAGCCCGTCGACGCCCGCGGCCAGCGGCCGGGGGATGCGCACGCCCAGGCTCAGCAGGGTCAGGCCCGAGGAGTAGATGCCCAGCACGGCCCCGGAGACGAGCGCGAGCACCGCGGTCAGCAGGAAGGGGACGAGCACCCAGACCGGCAGCAGCGAGGCGAGCGCCCCGATCGGGTCGGCGGCGACCGCCTCGGACAGCTCCGGGTCGGAGCCGGCCAGCAGCAGGCCGAACACGACCAGCAGCGCCGGGGCCGCGGCGCCGCCGAGGGTGTTCCACAGCACGATCCGTCCGCCCGGGGTGCTGCGGCTCTGGTAGCGCGACCAGTCCGCGGCGATGTTGATCCAGCCCAGGCCGAAGCCGGTCATCACCATGACCAGGGCGCCGAGCACCGCCTGCGGGGGACCGGCGGGGATCGCCAGTACCGCGGCGAGGTCGATGCGCGGCAGCGTCAGGGCGATGTACAGCACGGTGACGGCCCCCGTGATCCAGGTGAGGACCGACTGCATCCGCATGATCGTGTGGTAGCCGGCGACCGAGGCGGCGACGACGAGCGCGGCGACCGCGGCGGCGGCCGCGAGCTTCACGCCCGTCCCGCTCCACCAGCCCAGCCGCTCGAACACGGTCGCGGTGGCGAGCGTCGCCATGATCGCCAGGAACGTCTCCCAGCCGATCGAGGTCAGCCAGGACACGAGGCCCGGGACCTTCTGGCCGTGCACCCCGAATGCGGCGCGCGAGAGCACCATGGTGGGCGCCGAGCCGCGTTTGCCCGCGATCGCGACGACCCCGCACAGCGCGAAGGAGACGAGCACGCCGAGCAGCGAGACGAACGTCGCCTGCGCGAAGGAGACGCCGAAGCCGAGGACGAAGGAGCCGTAGCTCATGCCGAACACCGAGACGTTCGCCGCGAACCACGGCCAGAACAGATCGCGCGGCCGGGCGGTGCGCTGGGCCTCGTCGATCACTTCGATGCCGGCGGTCTCCAGAGCGGGTCCGGTCCGGCCTGCGGGCTCGGGGTCGGAGGCGGGGTCGGGCACGGGCGGCTCCTGGGCGTGCGGGGTGCGGGCGGCCGGGACCGGCCGTCACCACAGATCATGCCAGCAGCGCCCGCCGCCGCGCAGGCGCGTCGGATCGCCTCGGCGCACCGCTCGCCGCGCGGTCGACGCCCCGCCGCCCGCGCGGGGTCAGATCGAGAAGTCGTCGTGCAGCACCACCCGGGCCAGCTCGATCTCGCCGCCCTTGAGCTGCCAGTAGTGCAGCCGCCGGGCCTGGGGGGAGTTCTCCTCGATGTACACGCGCCAGGCGACGGCGCCGTCCTCGGCCCGGGTCACGGGCGGACCGGACTCGCTCTCCTTCAGGTGGTGGACGGTGCGGTTCCGGGCGCCGGTGAGCACGTCCACGACGGCGCGCAGCGCCTTCGCCTGCCGGTCCTCGTCGAATCTGGCCAGGGAGTCGGCGAAATCCGGCCCCAGCCGGTACGCCGGCAGCGGTTTGCTTCGCTTCTCGTAGGCGGGGATCTGGGCGACCCAGCTGGAGCGGATCGCGAAGCGCACGGCCTCGTCCGCGTCCGGGAAGGCGTCGAAGTCGACCGTGACCCGGCCGGACCGCTCCGAGGAGGTCCGGTTCGCCTTCCGCAGGGCGTCGCGCTGCCTGCTCAGCTCTTTCCGCATCTGGCTGCCGCGCTGCTCGAGCTTCGTGATCTCCTCGGCCAGCTGCCGCCGCTCGGCGTCGAAGGCCTCGCTCATGGCGCGCTGCGCCTCGCTCTGCTCGGCTCCGCCCGTGGCTCCGCCGAGCTGCTGCTCCAGCTCGACGATCCGGTTCTCCGCCCGCACGCGGCGCAGGCGCTCCCGCTCGGCCTCCAGGCGCAGCGTGTTCATCTCCTGACCGAGGTCCCGCTGGGCGGCGGCCGCGACCAGGTGCGGGCCGGGGGCCGGTCGCGGCCCGGCCGCCGTCTCCGGGGCGGGCTCGGCCGACGATTCGTCGGCGGGACGCCGAGCCGTCTTCTCGCTCGTCCTCTCCGGGTCCGGCACGGCCACCGTGCCGCCGGATCGGGCCAGATCGCCCGGGGTCGGGAACACGGTCGGGCGCGGTGCGGGCGCGGTTTCGGGCGGCGCCGGGCGCGGGGTCGCGGCGGTCCGGCCCGGAGCACCGGGGGGAGGGCCCGGCTTCGGTACCGGCCGGATCGGTTGCGCGGCCGGCTCCGCCGACGCGGGTGCGGTCGAGGCGGGTGCGGCGCTGCGCTGGGCGGGGGGTTCGGGGATGTCCAGGTGCCGTTCCGGCAGCAGCCACGGCTCGCCGCCGGGGGCGAAGGGGACGGCCGGGAGCACGGGCTCGTCGTCCCGCACATCGGACAGGCGCAGGCGGAGGCGGCCGTCCGGGCCGCGCAGGAGCCGGGCGGCCACCACGTCGCCGGGCGCGAGGAGCATCGCCAGCGCGCCCTGCGCGTCCTGCGAGACCTCGCCGCGGCGGACCCGCACGGTCAGCCAGGGGTGCAGCAGCAGCTGGGCGGCGTCCTCGGCGACGTCGGCGACCAGCGCGAGGACGACGGCGCCGTCCGGGTAGTCCGCGACGAGCGAGGCCCGGTCGGCCGGCTGATCGGGGGCGAAACTGCGGCTCTGCTCGTCCAGCAGCCCGGTGAGGCGCATCCCGGGCGAGAGCAGCCAGCCGAGGGGGACGCCTCGGGCGATGCGTTCCTGCGCGATCGTCGCGTTCCAGCCGGAATCCGTCTTGACGATGGCCCTGGCATCGCCCAGGACCGCGTGCACCTGCGCCTCGGTCCGGACCAGCCCGCCGTGCCGGGAGTTCCGACCGTTCGTGCGGGCGCGGTCCGACATGCGGTGGGCGTCGTCGATGAGGTTGTCGGTGGACCGGCTCGCGTGCTCGGCGTCGAACGCGAAGCGCAGGGGGGAGACCCGCAGGTCCTCCACCCACTCGGTGCCGACCGGGTAGACCCGCCCCGCGCCCCCGTACGCTTCGGTGCCCGGGGGCATCGCGTCGCGGAACGCGAAGGTGACCGGACCGGTGACGATCGTGTAGACGTCGACGGCGTCGCCGAGCTCCGCGTCGATGCGCGCGGCGTCGATGAACGGCTCGCTCTGCCCGGCGGCGATGCTCACGAGCGCGACGGGGCGGCGCCGTTCGGAGCCGAGGAGCTGTTCGGCGAGGGCTCGCGCCTCGTCGGTCGTCTCGATCGCCGTAACCGTCATGGCATCGCCTCCGAGCGTGCTGTCAGCCTCCCACTGTCCACCTCCCCGGATGCGATCCTTGCATGAAGCCCCTGAGTCCGGCCCCGGAGCGGCGCGTCGGGCTCAGGCCTCCAGGGCGAGCACGAGCGGCAGCACGGCCGGGGCGCCCGCCCGGCGCAGGGCGCGGCCCGCGACGGCGAGCGTCCAGCGGCTGTCGGCGCGGTCGTCGACGAGCAGCACCGGGCCCGCGGGCAGCAGCTCCCGCATCGGTTCGGGCACCTCGAAGGCGTTCCACACGCCGGCCAGCCGGTGCGCGCTGTTGCCGCCGTGCCCGCGCTGCGGCCCGGGGGCCCGCAGCCGCAGGGGACCGGCGTCCGGCAACCGGCCGATGCGGGCGATCTCGGCCGCCAGGGAGGCGACGAGCCGCGGCCGGGACCGGGAGGGCACCGAGGCGACGAGTGCGGGCCGCCGCTGCCAGCCCCACTCGCTCAGCACCCGCACGCACGCCTCGACCATGCCGGGAGGGACCGTCCCGTCCCCGCCCCGGAACAGTCGGCGCAACGGCCCGCCCCAGCCCAGGTCCGTGAGGCGGGCCACGGCGCGGCCCTCCTGGCAGCGCTCCTCGGCGGGGATGCCCGCCCGGCCCGTCTCCACGCCGAGCCAGGCCATCCCCGTCGGCCAGCGCAGGCGCGGCTCGATCACGACGCCTGCGCGGCGCAACGCGCCGCCCACCGCTTCGCGCGCCGCATCGTCTGCCCCCACGGGGTACCAGGGGCCCGCGCACTCGTCGCAGCGGCCGCAGGGCCTCGCACTCGGATCGTCCAGCTCACGCTGCAGGAAGGCCATGCGGCACTCGCCGCCCTCCTGGTACCGGAGCATGGCGCGCTGCTCCTGCTCGCGGGCCCGGGCGATGCGCGCATAGCGCTCGGCGTCGTAGCGCCACGGCCGTCCCGTCGTCACCCAGCCTCCCCGCACCCGGGCGACCGCGCCCTCCACGTCCAGCACCTTGAGCAGCAGCTCCAGCCGAGTGCGCCGCAGCTCCACCCGGGTCTCCAGCTCGGGGGTGGAGACGGGCTCCGGGCCGAGCGCGGCGATGACCTGCCTGGCCGTCTCTTCCACCGGCATCGAGGCGGTCGCGAAGTACCGCCAGATCTCGGCGTCCTCGGCGCCCGGCAGCAGCAGCACCCGGGCGTCCTCGGAACCGCGGCCCGCCCGGCCGATCTGCTGGTAGTAGGCGACCGGGGAGGAGGGGGCGCCCAGGTGCACGATGAATCCCAGGTCGGGCTTGTCGAAGCCCATGCCGAGCGCGCTCGTGGCCACGAGCGCCTTGCACCGGTTCTCCTTCAGCCGGGCCTCCATGCGCTCGCGGGCCTCGGGGTCGGCCTTGCCCGTGTAGGAGTCGACCTCGTATCCGGCCTCGCGCAGCATCCGAGCGGTGTCGTCGGCCGCGGCGACCGTGAGGGCGTAGACGATGCCGCTGCCGGGCAGCTCCCGCAGATGCGTCACGAGCCAGGCGAGCCGCTCCTGCGCGTCCGCCAGCCGCAGCACCCCCAGACGCAGCGAGTCGCGGGCGAGCGAACCGCGCAGGGTGAGCACCCCGTGCGGCGCCCCGGCCGGGCCGGCGAGCTGCTCCTCGACGTCCCGGACGACCCGCTCGTTCGCGGTGGCCGTGGTGGCCAGCACGGGCAGCCCCTCGGGCAGCCCGGCCACGAGCCGGGCGATGCGCCGGTAGTCGGGCCGGAAGTCGTGCCCCCAGTCCGAGATGCAGTGCGCCTCGTCCACGACCACCAGGCCGGTGGAGGAGGTGAGCCGGGGCAGGTGCTCTTCGCGGAACCCCGGATTGTTGAGCCGTTCGGGTGAGACGAGCAGCACGTCCACCTCGTCGTCGGCGAGTCGTTGGGAGATCTCGCGCCACTCGTGCTGGTTCGCCGAGTTCAGCGTGGCGGCCCGCACGCCCGCCCGCTCGGCGGCGGCGATCTGATCGCGCATGAGGGCCAGCAGGGGCGAGACGAGCAGCGTGGGCCCCGATCCCCGCTCGCGCAGCAGCAGGCTCGCGATGAAGTAGACGGCGGACTTGCCCCAGCCGGTGCGCTGGACGACGAGCGTGCGGCGGCGCTCCTCCACGAGCGCCAGGATCGCCTCCAGCTGGCCGGGACGGAACTCGGCGTCCGCGCGTCCGCTCAGGCGCCGCAGGATCTCCAGCGCCCGCTCGGCGATCGTTCCGTCGTGCCCGTCGGCCGACGGCTCCTGCGCCATGGGTTCCCGCATCCCGACCCTCCCGTCCGTGTTCCCCGGCCGCCGCCGGGCGCCGCGAACCATGATGCCCGGAACCGCCGACAGCGGACACAATCCAGGCGGCTGCCTCCCGGCTCCCCTGGGCGCCGGGGCACCGCGTTCTCCCTACTTTCTGGATTCCGAGGCCCAGATGCTCCCGGTGCCGGGTTGGAGGTCGCCCCACCGTGATCAAGGACCGAGCGCCCTGATTCATGACCTCCTGCTTGATGGCCTGAAAAACTTGAGCGATAAGTAAACAACCTCACTTCGATCGACGATTGTCGGAGGTGGCATATAGGATTCGACCGGGCGCTTCCTGTGTCTTTTCACTTTTCCGACCAGGGGGTCGCCCTGGTGGTCTTTTCGGGGCGTGTGTGGCCCGTGGTTCCGGGCGGGTTCGCGTGTCGGCACTCAGGGAATACCCAGGGTGAAATGTGCTGTCGGGCTTGTCGTGTCGTACCTTTTGGGATATGCTGGTGGCGTCCTTTCAGGGGTATCGGGGAAGCATAGGCTCCTGGAGGGATGGGAGTTCGAGAGCCGGTCGGGCGATGTGTGTCTGGTGGTTCTCGGAGTGGTTCACGATGTGTTGTGGATTGGGGTGATCGGTGATGGTGAAGGCGGCGGGGCGGGTGCGTTGCTCGCGCGGCACGACCGACACCCCGGGGGTGTCGGGGACG
>JAUNLB010000081.1 GCA_030532485.1 Pseudoclavibacter sp. | reverse complement strand
CGGAGCGCGCACCCCGCGAGGGGTGCGCGCTCCGCGTCCGGGGTCGCCGCCGCTTCCTCCGCCATCACCGTCGCCTTGGTCGCGTGCGCGCTCCGCGTCCGGGGTCGCCGCTACTTGATGAAGCGGATCGCGAAGGGGTACCGGTACGAGCCCTGCTTCTGGCACGTCAGGAAGCCGATGACGCCGAAGACCACGGCCAGCAGCGAGACCAGGTAGGCGAGCATGGTGAACAGCCCCAGGCCGGTGACCATGTCCAGCACGAAGCCCACGATGGAGGCGAGGACCGACACGATGAAGATCGTGATGCCGAAGTTCAACGCTTCGGCGGCCTCGCGGCGGGTGACGGGCCCCTTGTCCTTGCCGACGAGCCAGAAGACGAGCGGCCCCAGCGGCGCGAGAATGTTCGTGAGGTGCGCCCACTTGGCGAATTCCAGATCTTCGGGCGAAGCGGCGTTGGGTCCGCCGTGGGCGGTCCCGGCAGGGGTGGTGTTGTACGTCACTGATCCTCCTGAGGATTTTGTGAATGTGATTTATTTTCCGAGAGCGATCCTCGCTCGGGGACGCTTCAGCATGCCACAATCCGGGGAACCCGAGGAACGCGGTGTGGCGTTCCAGTCTTCACTCGGGCGTTTCATGTGGGATTCCGCCATCTCCGGGGCGTCGTATATGTCAATCTCTGCTGAATGCGGGCGTGTCGCTGTGCCGCTCTCATTACCGCCCGCTTTGCGTGCGGCAATGATCCGGACGTCTCGAAGAGGTAGGAATTCTTCATCCGGTGAAGAGCGCCGCCCTCCGGCTCCGCGCCTGCAGCCCGCCGGGCCCGGGGCGGGGTACGATTGGCAGTCCCGGCTGTCGAGTGCCAGTCCGCAGCCGGAGCGGGGCGCCGCACGCGCCCCGGCCGGACGAGCTGAACGGAGGGAGCCCACGTCGTGGTGAGCGCGCGCAGCCTCGAGGTCCTCCGGGTCATCGTGAGCGACTACGTCGCGAACCGCGAACCGGTCGGCTCCAAGTCGATCGCCCAGCGGCACGGCTTCGGGGTCTCCTCGGCCACGATCCGCAACGACATGGCCCAGCTGGAGGAGGCCGAGCTCATCGAGGCCCCCCACACCTCCTCCGGGCGGGTGCCGACCGACAAGGGCTACCGCGTCTTCGTCGACCACCTCGCCGAGCACCGCCCCATGAGCGCCGCGCAGCGGCGTGCGATCCACTCCTTCCTGGCGGGGGCGAACGACCTGGACGAGGTCCTCGTCCGCTCGGTGCGCACCCTCGCCCGGCTCACCAGCAGCGTGGCGATCGCCCAGTACCCCTCGCTCGTGCAGGCCAGCATCCGGCACGTCGAGTTCGTGCGCCTGGGGGAGCGGCGCATCCTGACCGTGCTGGTGACCGACTCCGGCCGAGTGGAGCAACGGGTGGCGGAAGCCGCGGCGCCGGTCTCGGAGGAGCTGCTGCTCACCGTGCGCGAACGCTTCGGCGCCCGCATGCTCGACCGCACGATCCCCGAGGCGATCGAGTCGCTTCGGGACCTCAGCGAGGTGCTACCGCCCGAGGACGCGGAGCTCGTGGCCCCCGTGGTGGCCAATCTGATCGAGCAGCTGGCCGCCAACCGGCGGGACCGGGTCGTGGTGGCGGGCGCCGCGAACCTCGCCCGCAGCGAGGCGGACTTCCCGTCCTCGATCCTGCCGGTCCTGGAGGCCATCGAGGAGCAGGTCGTGCTGCTGCGGCTGCTGGGCGAGGTGGACGGCGGCGAGGGGGTGGAGGTCCGCATCGGCCGGGAGAACGCCCAGAGCGAGCTGAGCGAGACCTCGGTGCTCAGCACGGACTACCAGGCGGACGGGGGGACCGCCCGCCTGGGGGTGCTGGGGCCGACCCGGATGGACTACTCCGGCAACATGGCGGCGGTCCGCGCGGTCGCCCGCTACCTCTCCCGCGCACTGGACGACGGACGGGCCGGATGACGCGCCCGCGCACGCACCTTCCCGATCTTTCCGCACCGCCCCGACCGGGGCGCCTGGACCGAAGGAGAGCCCCACGTGGCTGACTACTACGAGACGCTCGGGGTGACCCGGGAGGCGAGCCAGGACGAGATCAAGCGGGCCTACCGCCGTCTCGCCCGGGAACTGCATCCCGACGTCAACCCCACGCCGGAGGCGGCCGAGCGCTTCAAGGCCGTCACCCAGGCGTACGACACGCTCAGCGACGCCGCCCGCAGGCAGCAGTACGACCAGGGCGGACGCGACGGGGCGGGCTTCACCTTCGGCGACATCTTCGAGACCTTCTTCGGTCAGGGCGCCGGCTCCTCGCGCGGCCCCCGCCCCCGCTCCGAGCGCGGCGGGGACGCCCTCATCCGGGTCGAGCTGGACCTGGACGAGGTCGTCTTCGGCACCCACCGGGACGTGCCGGTCAAGACGGCCGTGGTGTGCCAGGGCTGCAACGGCAGCCAGAGCGCGCCGGGCACGAGCCCCGTCGTGTGCCCGAGCTGCCACGGCTCCGGCCAGGTGCAGCGCCAGGTGCGCTCGGTGCTCGGCATGATGGTGACCACGCAGCCCTGCACGGCGTGCCACGGCTACGGCAACATCATCGAGCACCCCTGCGAGGAGTGCCACGGCCAGGGTCGCGTGCGCAGCGAGACGAGCCTGCCCCTGGACATCCCGGCCGGAGTCGGCACGGGAGTGCGGATCCACCTGCCCGGCAAGGGCGAGGCGGGCCCCGGCGGCGGCCCCAACGGGGACCTGTACGTGGAGATCAAGGTGCGGCCGCACGAGGTGTTCACGCGCGACGGCGACGATCTGCAGTGCGTGCTGGAGGTCTCCATGCCCGACGCCGTGCTCGGCACCAAGGCGCTCCTGCGCGGCCTGGACGGGGACGTGGAGCTGGAGGTCCCCGCCGGGGTGCAGTCCGGCGAGATCCTGACCGTCAAGGGTCGCGGGGTGACCCGCCTGCGCTCGACCCACCGCGGGGACCTGGACGTCATGATCCAGGTGGTCACCCCCTCCCGCCTCGACCACCGCTCCCGCCAGCTGGTGGAGGAGCTGCGCGAGCGGGGCCGCTTCGAGCCGCCCGCGCTCGCGCGGGAGAAGCAGGGCCTGTTCGTCAAGCTCAAGAACCGCTTCGGACGCTGAGCGTGGCCCGGCTGTTCTACAGCGACGATCCCCTGCCCGAAGCCGGCGGCTCGATCGTCCTGACCGGCGCCGAGGCGCGCCACGCGGCGGTCGTCAGCCGTCTGCGGCCGGGCGAGACGGTGCACGTGGCGGACGGCGCCGGGCTGCGGGCGATCGGCCCGGTCCTGAGCCTCGCCCCGGAGCGGGTGGAGGTGCGGGCGCAGCGGCTGGAGCGGGATCCGGAGCCGCGGCCCGCCTTCGTGCTCGCCCAGGCGCTGGCCAAGGGCGGGCGCGACGAGCTGGCCGTCCAGGCCGCGGTCGAGCTCGGCGCCGTCGGCGTGGTCCCCTGGCAGGCGGCGCGCAGCGTCGTCAGGTGGCGGCCGGAGCGCACGCCGCGGGCCCTGGAGCGCTGGCGCGCGATCCTGCGGGAAGCCGCCAAGCAGAGCATGCGGGCGCGCGTGCCGGAACTGGCCGAGCCGGCCTGCGCGCAGCGGCTGGCGCGGCTTCGGGATCCGGACGGCGGCGTGGAGGTGGCGGTGCTGGACCCGTCCGCGGAGCAGTCGCTGGCGGCGGCCTGCCGGCCCCGGGGCGCGCTCGCGGGGGCGCGCCGCATCGTGCTCGCGGTCGGCCCGGAGGGCGGGGTGGCCGCCGAGGAGCTGGAGGCCTTCGCGGCGGCCGGCTGCCCGGTCCTGCGGCTCGGCCCGCACGTGCTGCGCAGCTCGACCGCGGGCCCCGCGGCGCTCGCGGCGGCACAGGCCGTGCTCGGCGGCTGGGGCTGAGTTCCGCGGGCGGGTTCCGTAGAATCGAGCCATGAGCAGCGAGGCAAGCGAGGCACCCAGCATCTTCACGCGCATCGTCGACCGGGAGCTCCCGGCCGAGATCCTGGCCGAGACCGACCGCGTCATCGCGATCCGGGACATCGCCCCCCAGGCGCCCGTGCACCTGCTCGTGGTCCCGAAGGACCCCCGCTACCGGGACGTGGGCGAGCTCGCCGCGGGCGACCCCGCTCTGCTGGCCGAGATGGTCTCGCTCGCCGAGCGCCTGGCGGCCGAGCACGCGGAGGGCGACTACCGGCTCATCTTCAACCGGGGCGCGGGCGCGGGACAGACGGTCTTCCACGTGCACGCGCACGTGCTCGCCGGCGGACTGGAGGAAGCGCGACTTGTCTAGCGTGCAGCCCGGTTCGGCCGCCGCGGGCCCGGATCGGATCGCGGGCGCCTTCGAGGAGCGGACGGTCACGGTCGAGGGGGTGGCCATGGTGCGGCTGCTCGGCCCGGGCGACCGGCTGCTCAAGACGGTCGAGCGGGAGCACCCGCGGGTGCGGATCCTGGCCCGCGGCAACGAGATCACTCTGGCCGGCGAGCGCGGCGACGTGGCCCGGGCCGAGGAGCTGATCCGGGAGCTGGTCCGCATGGCGGCCGGCGGCGTGGACCTGGAGCCCGAGGAGGTGGCCCGCTCGCAGGGCATGCTGGACCGGGAGGGTCCTGCGCCGACGGAGGTGCTGGGCCAGACGATCGTGCAGGCCCGCGGCCGGCCGGTGCGCCCCAAGACGGCGGGCCAGAAGGCCTATGTGGACGCGATCGACGAGCACACGATCGTCTTCGGCGTGGGTCCGGCGGGCACGGGCAAGACCTACCTGGCCATGGCCAAGGCGGTCCAGGCGCTGCAGCGCAAGGAGGCCGCCCGGATCATCCTCACCCGGCCCGCGGTCGAGGCGGGGGAGCGGCTCGGGTACCTGCCCGGCACGCTCGGCGACAAGATCGACCCGTACCTGCGGCCCCTGTTCGACGCGCTCGGCGAGATGCTCGATCCGGAGCTGGTGGTCAAGCTCATGGCCACCGGGACGATCGAGGTGGCACCGCTCGCCTACATGCGCGGCCGCACGCTCAACGACAGCTTCGTGGTGCTGGACGAGGCCCAGAACACGACGCCGGAGCAGATGAAGATGTTCCTCACCCGGCTCGGCTTCGGCTCCCGGATGGTCGTCACCGGGGACGTCACCCAGGTCGACCTGCCCGGCGGGGTGTCCGGGCTGCGGGACGCCGGGCGCATCCTGCGCGGCGTCGAGGACGTCGCCTTCGCGGATCTGACGAGCGAGGACGTGGTCCGGCACAGCCTGGTCGGCCGGATCGTGGACGCCTACACGGCCGAGGAGCAGCGGCGGATGCGCGACGCGGCCGCCAGGAGGCCGCGGCGATGAGCATCGAGATCAGCAACGAGGCCGGCGCCGATGTCGACGAGGCGCGCCTGCTGCGCCTGGCCAGGCACGTGCTGGACGAGCTGCACGTGCACCCGGACGCGGACCTCTCCGTCATCTTCGTCGACACGGCGACCATGACGGAGCTGCACCTGCGCTGGATGGACGAGCCGGGCCCCACGGACGTGCTGAGCTTCCCGATGGACGAGCTGCGGCCGGGCTCGCCCGAGCGGCCCGCCCCGGCGGGCCTGCTCGGAGACGTCGTGGTGTGCGCGGACGTCGCGGCCGCCCAGGCCCGGGCCGCCGGGCACACGACCATGGACGAGATCCTCCTGCTCACCGCGCACGGCATGCTGCACCTGCTGGGCTTCGACCACGCCGAGCCGGAGGACGAGCGGCGCATGTTCGGGCTGCAGGACGAACTGCTGCGCGGCTTCGCGGCCGCGGAACGGCGGCGGGCGTGACGATCGCCTGGCTGCTGGCGGCGATCGCGGCGATGATCGGCGCCAGCGGCCTGTTCGCCGCGCTGGAGAGCGCGATCGTCACGATCTCCCGCGGCGAGCAGGAGGAGCTGGCCGCCGGCCGCTCGGCCGGCACCGCCCGGGCCGTCCTGGCGGCGCCCGCCGCCCACGCCAACGCCCTGGCCTTCGCGCGGGTGCTGCTGGAGAGCATGTCCGCGGTGCTGGCCACCATGCTGCTGCTGGACGTCTTCCCGGCGCGCTGGCAGGCCTTCGCCGCGGCCGTGGGGGTCATGCTCGTCGTCTCCTTCCTGGTGACCGGCACCAGCCCCCGCTCGGTCGGCCGGGCCCATCCGCGCGGCCTGCTCGGGGCGCTCGGCTGGATCGCCCGGACCGTGCGCTTCGTGCTCGGCCCCCTCGCGGACCTGCTGGTGGCGATCGGCGACCGGGTCACCCCGGGCCGCCCCCGCCGGGCCGATGCGGTGACGAGCGAGGAGCAGCTGCTGGACCTCGTGGACGAGGCCGCGGACCTGGACGTGCTGGAGGACGAGGAACGGGAGCTCATCCACTCGGTCTTCGGCTTCTCCGACCGGATCGTGCGGGAGGTCATGATCGCCCGCACCGACATGATCGCGGTGGAGGCGGACGAGACCGCGGCCGCGGCGCTGGACCGCATGCTGGAGCACGGCATCTCCCGCGCCCCGCTCGTCGGCCGGGACCGGGACGACGTGCGCGGCGTGCTCTACCTGAAGGACCTCGTGCGCCGCGAGCTGCGGGGGCGGTCGGGCGGGCAGGCCCCCCTGGAGCGGCTGGCGAGGCCCGCGGCGTTCGTGCCCGAGTCCCTGGCCACCTCCGCCCTGCTGCGCCAGATGCAGGCGAGCTCCAACCACTTCGCGGTCGTCGTGGACGAGTACGGGGGCGTCGCGGGCATCGCGACCATGGAGGACCTCATCGAGCAGCTGGTGGGCGAGATCAGCGACGAGTACGACCGGGACGCCGACGAGGCCGAGGAGCTCGCCCCGGGCGTGCTGCGGGTCTCCTCGCGCATGTCCGCCGCCGAGCTGGGGGAACGGTTCGGGACCGAGCTGGACGACGAGGACGTGGACTCGGTCGGCGGGCTGATGGCCAAGCTGCTGGGCAAGGTGCCCGGCCGGGGCGACGTCGCCTTCGTGGACGGCATCGAGCTGCGCGCGGACCGGATCGGCAGGCGAGGCCGGGTGGACACGGTCGTCGCCAGGAGCATCGGCGGCGACGGCCCGAGGGGCGGAGAGCCGGAGGACGCAAGGGAACGGGAGGACGCATGAGCGGCACCGAGGCGGGGACGCCGGACGCGGACGAGGGGCGTCGGGAGCCGTTCCGCTCCGGGTTCATCACCTTCGTCGGCCGGCCGAACGCGGGCAAGTCGACGCTCACCAACGCGCTGGTGGGCGAGAAGATCGCGATCACCTCGGACAAGCCGCAGACGACGCGGCGCGCGGTGCGGGGGATCGTGCACGCGCCGGAGGGGCAGCTGGTCATTGTCGACACCCCCGGCCTGCACCGCCCTCGGACGCTGCTCGGCGAACGCCTGAACGACGTGGTGGCCGCGACCCTCTCCGAGGTCGACGCGATCGCCTTCTGTCTGCCCGCGGACGAGCGGATCGGGCCGGGCGACCGGTACATCGTCGAGCAGCTGGCGGCGCATCCGGGCCCCGCGAAGATCGGCCTGGTGACGAAGGTCGAGAAGGCGTCGCCGGAGGCGGTCGCCGCCCAGCTGCTCCAGCTCGACGCGATGGCGCCATGGGAGTTCCTCATGCCGGTGAGCGCGCTGGAGCGGATCCGGCTGGACGAGTTCGTGCGCGAGGCGCTGCGGCTCATGCCCCCCGGACCGCCGCTCTACCCGGCGCAGATGCGCACGGAGGAGAGCTTCGAGCAGCGCGCGGCCGAGCTGGTCCGGGAGGCGGCGCTCCAGGACGCCCGGCAGGAGCTGCCCCACTCGATCGCCGTCACGATCGAGGAAGTCGTCCTGCGGGAGGATGGCTCGGCCCGCGAAGTCTATGCGAACCTGATCGTGGAGCGGGACAGCCAGAAGGGCATCGTCATCGGACGGGGCGGCGGCCGGCTGCGACGCATCCGGGAGGCGGCGCAGGCGGAGATCCAGGCCATCTCGGAGGATCGGATCGTCCTCTCGCTCCACGTGAAAGTGGCGAAGGAATGGCAGCGTGACCCGAAGCAGCTCGGCCGGCTCGGCTTCTAGGGCGCACGCCCCGGCGCCCTTCCTCGGCTCCCGCGTCGTCGCGTGGCTCCGCGGGGGCGGCAGGCACATGTCCTCGGCCCGATGGCTCGCCGACATCGGCGTCTCGCTCGGAGTCGGCGTCCTGCTCGGCTGGCCCATGGTCATCAACGGCAACGGGCGCGTCTACTTCATGCCCGAGCTCATCCCCAGCGGGATCCTCTTCCTGGTCGCCGTCGCGATCCGCAGGTGGCGGCCGAGCGCGGCGTTCGTCCTCGCCCTGCTGGGCGTGGCGGTCAAGTTCCTGCTGGTCATGGAGCCCCACGGCCAGGACGTCGCGGTGCTGCTGGTGATCATGGCCTGCGCCGCGTACGGCGGACGGAGCGTCCAACTGGCCAGCCTGGCCAGCTGCATGATGCTGCCGCTCGCGCTCATCCTCTTCTTCCTCCTGCACGAGCCGCGCAGCATGGGCTGGCACTTCTTCTACATCGGCCCGGGCGTCAACAATCCGGCGATACTCGCGCTCGTCATGTCGCTGTTCGTCTTCTTCCCGCTCTGCGTGCTCTGCTTCGGCTTCTGGTTCGCGGGGTTCACGCGGCGGCTGCAGGCGGACGCGCGGGACTCCCGGCACCGGCGGCAGCTGGCGGAGCTGGAGAGCGAGCGCAACCAGGAGCAGCTCATCGTCGAGCAGGAGCGCAACCGCATCGCCAGGGACATGCACGACGTCGTGGCCCACTCGCTCGCGGTCGTGGTGGCCCAGGCCAACGGCGGCCGCTACGCGATGCGGGTGGACCCCAGGGCGGGCGAGGAGACGCTGGTCACGATCTCGGACACCGCCCGGGAGGCCCTGAGCGAGGTGCGGGGACTGCTCGCCCAGCTGCGCCACAACCAGTCCGAGGGGCCGCAGCGCGGATTCGCGGACCTGCCCGCGGTCATCGAGCGGATGCGGCACGCGGGGCTGCACATCTCGGTCGAGGGCAGCGGCGAGCCCCGCCGGCTCGGCCCGAACGCGGACATCGCCCTCTTCCGCCTCGTGCAGGAGTCGCTCACCAACGCCCTGCGGCACGGGGACCGCCGGCACCCCGTCGTGATCTCGGTGCACTGGGACGCCCGTCTGACCGTCTCGATCGAGAACGTGGTCTCCCCGACCCCGCCCCCGCCCCGGCAGGGGTCCGGGCACGGCCTGATCGGCATGCGGGAGCGCATCATCATGGCCGGCGGCACGGTCGAGACGGGCAGGATGGAGGGGCGCTTCGTCGTGCGGGCGACCGTGCCCACCCTCGACGGGCTGGTCGCGGCCGGCGAGGACGGGCCCCGGGAGCCGTTCCAGGACGCGGAGCGCGTTCCGGGACGCGGAGCCGGTCCGCAACGGCTGTAGCCTAGAGCGCAGGGGACCGCGTTCGGCCCCGGACGACTCAGCGAGGGGCCAGCCGCATGGGAACCAACGAAGCAGCGCACGACATGATCCGGGTCGCCCTCGTGGACGACCAGGCCCTGTTCCGGGGCGGCATCCGCATGCTCGTGGAGAGCCAGCCGGACATGGTCTTCGTCGGCGAGGCGAGCGACGGGCGGGCCGCGGTCGCGCTGACCGAGCGGATCGCCCCCGATGTGGTGCTCATGGACGTGCGCATGCCCGGCATGGACGGCCTGGAGGCGACCAGGGAGATCGTCGCCCGGGGGCTGAGCACCCGCATCCTCGTGCTCACGACCTTCGATCTGGACGAGGCGGTCGCCAAGGCGGTCGCCGCCGGCGCGAGCGGCTTCGTGCTCAAGGACGCCGATCCCGAGTTCCTGCTCGCGGCCATCCGGACCGTCTCCTCGGGCGCGGAGGTCTTCGCGGCCCAGGCCACCGCGGAGCTCATCCGCCGCTTCTCCCGCTCCCCGGGCCGCATGGGCGGCACCCCCGCGGAGTTCGCGACCCTCACCGAGCGCGAGCGGGAGATGTTCTTCCACGCGGCCAGCGGCATGTCGAACAGCGAGATCGCCGCCACCGAGTTCCTCAGCGAGGCGACGGTCAAGACCCATATCTCCCGCGTGCTCGCCAAGCTCGGCCTGCGCGACCGGGTGCAGCTGGTCGTCTACGCCTACGAGCACGGGCTCATGTAGCCGGGCTCGCCGCCTGCCGCCTCATCGCCCCGCTCGGCGCCCGCGGCCGCGGCCGCTGTGCTACGCTTCGGACACCATGAACGGCGCCCTGCTCCTTCTTCTTCGCCGCGGCGAGGGCTAGCACCGCAAAGCCCCTCTCGCCGCGGAGTCCGCCGTCGGCTTTGCCCCCGATCCGTAGACGGACGCCTCCGGGGAGGCGTTCACGAGAAGGCACAGGAGGGCACTCCGGATGAAGAACATGCAGCGACCGTCGTCGATGCCGGTCCACCGCTACACCCCGTTCCACGAGCAGATCCGAGTCGATCTGCCCGACCGCAGCTGGCCCGGTCGGCGTATCGAGCAGGCGCCGCGCTGGTGCGCGGTGGACCTGCGCGACGGGAACCAGGCGCTCATCGAACCCATGTCGCCCGAGCGCAAGCGGGTGATGTTCGAGCTGCTGGTCGAGATGGGCTACAAGGAGATCGAGGTCGGCTTCCCCTCCGCGAGCCAGACCGACTACGACTTCGTCCGCACCCTCATCGAGGAGGACCTGGTCCCGGAGGACGTGACCATCCAGGTGCTGACCCAGGCCCGGGAGCACCTGATCCGGCGCACCTACGAGTCCCTGCGCGGGGCCCGGCGCGCGATCGTGCACTTCTACAACTCCACCTCGGTGCTGCAGCGGCGGGTCGTCTTCCGCCAGGACCGCGAGGGCATCGTGGAGATCGCCCTGAACGGCGCGCGGCTGTGCCGGAGCTTCGAGCCCCTGTGCCCCGGCACCGAGATCTTCTACGAGTACTCGCCGGAGTCCTACACCGGCACCGAGCTGGAGTTCGCCGCCGAGGTCTGCAACCGCGTGATCGCCGAGCTGGACCCCGCTCCGGAACGGCAGATGATCGTGAACCTGCCGGCGACCGTCGAGATGGCCACCCCGAACGTGTACGCGGACTCCATCGAGTGGATGCACCGGCACCTCGACCGGCGCGACAGCGTCGTCCTGTCCCTGCACCCGCACAACGACCGCGGCACGGCGGTCGCCGCCGCCGAGCTGGGCTACCTCGCCGGCGCCGACCGCATCGAGGGATGCCTGTTCGGCAACGGCGAGCGCACCGGCAACGTGGACCTCGTCACGCTCGGCGTGAACCTGTTCACCCAGGGCATCGACCCGCAGATCGACTTCTCGGACATCGACCGGGTGCGGCGCACGGTCGAGTACTGCAACCGGCTGAACGTGCACGAGCGCTCCCCCTGGGGCGGGGACCTGGTCTACACCGCCTTCTCCGGCTCCCACCAGGACGCCATCAAGAAGGGCTTCGAGGCGATGGCCGCCGAGGCCGAGCGCACCGGGCGCAGCGTGGACGAGCTGCCCTGGGCCGTGCCCTACCTGCCCGTCGACCCGCGGGACCTGGGGCGCAGCTACGAGGCGGTCATCCGGGTCAACTCCCAGTCCGGCAAGGGCGGCGTCGCCTACCTGCTGAAGGAGCACCGCAAGCTGGACCTGCCCCGCCGCTTGCAGATCGAGTTCTCCGGCGTGGTGCAGGAGCACACGGACAGCGAGGGCTGCGAGATGACCGCCGAGGACATCTGGCGCATCTTCTCGGACGAGTTCCTGCCCGACTCCGACGAGCAGCGCCGCTGGGGCCGCTTCGAGCTGCTGTCCACCCGCACCGAGTCCAGCCTGGACGGCGAGGTGCGCCTGGAGGTGCGGATCCGCGACGCCGGGCGCGTCGTCGAGGCGGGCG
>JAUNLB010000080.1:11038-11931 GCA_030532485.1 Pseudoclavibacter sp. | reverse complement strand
AGCGCAGGGCTACTGC
Organism: Pseudoclavibacter sp.; assembly: GCA_030532485.1. GTDB lineage: Bacteria > Actinomycetota > Actinomycetes > Actinomycetales > Microbacteriaceae > Pseudoclavibacter. The sequence continues at coordinate 11,915 of JAUNLB010000080.1, read as the reverse complement.
CCGGAGCCGGGCAGCGCCTGCGGCTGACCGCCCTGCTTGAGGGCGGCCAGCCGGGCCTCCACCTCGGTCATCTGGCCCAGGTCTTCGAGCTGCTCGAACTGGTTGTCCAGGCTGTTGGCCGCCAGCTCCTGCTGGCCGCGGGCGAGCGCCTCCTGACGGCGCACCTTGTCCTCGAAGCGGCCGAGCTCGCTGGTCGGGTCGAGCACGTTGACCGACTGCAGCGCCTGGTTCACCTGCACCTGGGCGTCCGCGGTCTTCTTGCGCGCGGCCAGCTCGTTGCGCTTCGAGGTGAGCTGCTGAAGCTTGCCGCGCATGCCCTCCAGGCCGCCCTTGAGCCGTTCGACGATCTCCGTCTGCGAGGCGATCTGCGGTTCGGCGGCCTTCGCCTCGTTCTCGCTGTCGATCTGGCGGGAGAGGGCGACCTTGGCGAGGTTGTCGAACTTGTCCGCGTCGGCGGTGTTGCCGGCCTGCCGGAACTCGTCCGCCTTGCGGCTGGCGGCCAGGGCCTTCTGCCCCCACTCGGCGGCGGCCCGCTTGTCCTCGCGGTAGTCGTCCTCCAGCATCCGCAGATTGCCGATGGTCTGGGCGATCGCGGCCTCGGCCTCCTGGATGTTCGAGGAGAAGTCCCGGATGAGCTGGTCGATCATGACCTCCGGGTCCTCGGCCTGGTCGATGAGGGCGTTGATGTTGGCGCGCACGAGCTGGCTGATGCGGCCGAAGATGGACTGCTTGTTCGACATGGGTGCTCCATTCCTGTTTTCGGGTGTGACGGCTCTGTTCGTCGTTCTGCGTGGGATCGTGCGTGTTCGCGGACGGGGCGCGCCGCGGCGCTCAGCGGCGTCCTCCGGAGGACCGGAACCCGCCGCCGGAGGACCGG
>JAUNLB010000080.1:0-11028 GCA_030532485.1 Pseudoclavibacter sp. | reverse complement strand
AAGCCGCCGAAGCCGCCGCTGCGGTGGCTGCGCCCGGCGTTGGAGAGGATGCCGCCGATGATCCCGCCGATGATGGCCTCGGTGCTGCCACTGCTGCCGCCGCGGCCGTGCGAGGCGTATCCGTAGCCCTGTCGGGGCATGCTGTTGCGATCGGCCTCGTCCATGGCGGCGGCCAGCGCGCCGGCGGCGGTCTGCTCGGCCGCGTCGGCGTCCCGCAGGGCCGACTCCGGATCCTCGACGATGCGGCGCTCGGCCCGCTGCAGCAGGTCCTCCGCGTGTCGGAGCCGGGCTCGGGGTCCGTCGCCGATGAGGCCACGGTGGGAGGCGATGTAGTCGCCGCACTGCCGGATCTTCGAGCGGGCCGAGTCGACGCTGCGCTCGAAGCGCCGCCGCAGGGTCTCCAGGCGGTGCCGCTCCTCGTGAGTCGCACCGATCGCCGCGTCGAGCTCCCGGTTCGCCTGCCGCAGCCGCTCCAGCAGGGGGAGCGGATCGCGTTCGCTCGCACCGGGCTGCCGGGCCGCCTCGATCGCCTGCTCGGCGACGGTGGCGGCGCGGCCGGCGCGTTCCACGAACTCGGCGCCCAGCGAGCGGGTGCTTTCGCCGCTGCGGATGCGCTGGATGTCCGGGGTCATGTCTGCGATCTCGGCTGCGATCATGTGCCCGGCCTGCTCCAGCTGCGTGCGCAGGTGCTCGATGCCGGCGATGGCCTGCTCGGTCTCGGCGAGCGCCTGCTGCGCGTCCGAGATGTCCACGACGGCCTCCCCCGCCCGGCCGGCGCTCAGGTGCCCGCTCGCGCTCTGCGCCTCGGCGATCGCCAGTTCCAGCAGTCGGCCGGCCTGGGCGGCCGCGTCGTCCACGGGACGCAGGGCTGCGGCGGCGTAGCGTTCCCGCAGCGAGGCCAGCGAAGCGGCGGCGCGTTTGGCTGCCTCGCTCAGGCGCTCGGCGCGCTCGGTGATCTCCTGCAGCAGCCGCGGCGCGTTGCGCTCCATCTCCCGCAGCCGCTGGAAGCGCTCGTTCTCGGCGGCCAGGCGGCTCTGCGCCTCCTCGGTGAGCCGGATGATCTGTCGGCTCCACTCGATCCGCTGCTCGTCGGACTCCGGGATATGGTCGAGGATCTGGTTCTGCAGCGCGAAGGCCTGCTGCGTCTTGCCCCGCGCCTCGCCGATCGCGAGACGGAAGGGTTCGACGGGCTTGCTGCCGAACTGGGCCTCGGCGAAGCCGACCTCCTGCTCGGCGGCGGCCAGCTGGTTGTCCATGTGCACGAGCCGCTGCGCCGCCTGTCCGCTGATCTCCTCCAGCTGTCTGCGCAGCTGCTCGCGGGCCTGCTTGACGCGCTTGCGCCGGGACAGGCGGATCCACAGGAGCACCCCGGCGATGAGGGCCGCGACGACGAGGAAGAAGACCAGCACGCTCAGACCGCCCGTGCCCCGCCAGCTCGCCGACTGGCCGGAGCCGCCGGCCTGTCCGTCTTGACCGCTGGGCGCGGCGGCGCCCCCGTCCTCGCCCAGCAGGGCCTCGCGCAGCTCCTCGGCCGCGGCCACCCCGGCCTCCGCGATCCGTCCCTCGTTCAGTTTCGGCGCGATCTCGGTGTTCTCGATCCTCCGCAGCTGCGCATCGCTGATGTCGAGGCTCTGCGCCGCGTTGAGCCCGAAGTCCTGGTCGGACAGGCCGACGTAGAGGATCACGACCGATTCGCCGAAGCCGTTGAGCTCGACCAGCTCGTTCGACCACTCGAAGCCGCCGGTGGGGTTCGTGAAGCTCTGCACGACCACGACGTACAGCTCCACCCCGGTGTCCCTTCGCAGCTGCTGCGAGGCCTCTTCGATGCGGCGCGCGCCGCTCTCGGAGATGCTGCCGGTCGTGTCGGTCGCGTAGCTCTCCAGCCGCAGCGGGCTCTCGGCGTGCGCCGCCTGCGCGCCGACGAGTGCGCCGCCGACCGTCAGCAGGGCGATGACCAGGCACGCGACGATCTCGCGCAGTCGATTCCGCATCGGTGTCCTCCTCGGCCGATCGTACGCTGCCAACGTTATCGGTGGGCGGGCGGCCCCGCGGCGCGACGCTCGGGGATCTCGGTCCGGGGGAGGACGCGGCGCGCCCGTGGCGTACGACCTCGCGAAAGCCTGCTAGGCTCTTCGACCGACGCCTCCGTAGCTCAGTGGATAGAGCGCCGGTTTCCGGTACCGTAGGTCGCAGGTTCGACTCCTGTCGGGGGCACGATCGCAGGGGCGCCCCGCTCGAAACGGGCGGGGCCCCTGGTACGTTCCGAGCCGGCCGCGTATACTCCGCACATGCTCGTTCCGCCGTGGAGGCTGTGGAGCGCGACGATGAGGGTGCTCGTCTTCGCGCCCGTGCTCCTGCTGCTGTCCGCGGTGCTCCCGGTGTGGCTCTCGACCCGGCAGGCCACGCCGACCATCGCGGCCGCCGCCGCGGTGATCGCGATCACCTCGGTCACGGTCACGGCGGTCAGCTCCTACGCGAGTTGGGCGCGGACCAGGAGCCAGGCCACCCTGGAGGCCTGGAGCGCATGGAAGGACGGAAGCGCTGAGGATCGACGGGAACTCGCTCGCTTCTTCTCCGTCGATACCGCTCTGAACCGTGAGCAGAGCGCGTGCCTGGACCAAGGCCTCGCTTTTCATGTGATCCGTCGTTCCGACGGGACGATGCGTCGGGTGGACGAGGAGGGTTCGCGGGAGCTGCGTCGTCGGCTCCGCCGAGTTCTGAACGGCTTGGAACGGCTCGCGGTCGGGGCGGAGACGATGATCTACGACCGGGACGTGCTCATGCAGATAGGCGGGACGATGGTCGTCGCCAGCTACGCCCGTTACGAGGAGTTCATCGCACGTGCTCGGGAGCGTAATACTCGCATCTACGCTGCGCTGCACCTTCTTGTTTCCGAGGCCGAGAGTGCGCAGGGGCGAGGTCGCCGCAGGCTCTTCGACGAGGCGAGGGTCCGCCGCATCGAGCAGACGAGGGCACGGACAGGGACCGGGCGCGCCCATGGAAAGAGCGAGGGACGCGTGTGGCATGCTCGACCGGAGCGTTCGAAGCACATTCGGTTACGTCTTGGAAGGAGGAGTGTCATGGACGTCTGGATCGATTTCGCGCGCAGCGAAGAAGAGGACAACGAGGAATAGAAGAGGGGTCGACCACCTGCCCGAGCCCGGTCCGGATCAGGCCCGAGGGCGCAGGCCCTGCAGGGCGATCGCGATGACCGTGTCGGCCAGCTGCCGCTTGTCCATCGTGCCGTGGGGCCGGTACCACTCGGTGATCGAGTTGACCATGCCGAACAGCAGCCGGGTGACGGCGCCCGGGTCCAGGTCGTCGCGAAGCCGGCCCTCGGCCGCGGCGGCCTTGATGAGTTCGGCGATGCGCCGGTCGAAGGCGCGCCTGCGCTCCAGCGCCCGGCGCTCCATCGGCGTGTTGCCGCGCAGCCGCAGCAGGAGGGTCACGTGGGGCAGATCGTCCACCAGCACGCCCACCATGGCCCGCAGGGCGAGTTCCACCCGCTCGTCCTCGGGCCGGGCGAGGATCTCCGGCCGGTCCAGGATCGACTCCAGCTCGTGCAGTGCGCGGTCCAGGGCGATGCCCAGCAGCTGCTCCTTGCCCGGCACGTGGTGGTAGATCGCCGATTTCGAGATCCCCAGGCGCTCGGCCAGCATGCCCATGCTCGTCGCGTCGTAGCCGTGACGGTTGAACAGCTCCACGGCGGCTTCGATCACGTCCTCCTGGGCGTGGCCGGGCCGACCTCGGCGGGCTCGGGACATCGGCATGTTCACCTCCGGAGCGTACGTACGGGCGCCCTCCAGGATGCCACGGACCCGTGGTGGCGGGCGTTTCACCCCGCCCGCCGACACGAGTTCTGTTCAGCGGGCGCCGTCGCCGTTCTCCCGGAAGTCGAAGACCCGCTTCATCTTGCCCTCGGATCGGGCGACCGTGTTCGGGTCCACCACGTGGATGCGCACCGAGGAGCCGATGCGGATCTTGATGTCGTGCTGCAGCCGCCGGCCGCCGGCCTCCGCCTGCTCCATCGTGCTCTCGGGGCGCCGCTCGATGACGACCGTGAGCTCGTCCATCCGCTTGGGCCGGGTGAGCTCCAGGTGGTAGTGCGGGCTGAGCTCCGGGATGCGCAGCGCGAGCTCCTCGATCTGGGAGGGGAACATGTTCACGCCGCGCAGGATGATCATGTCGTCCGTGCGGGACTTGATCTTGGCGATCCTGCGCATGCCGGGCCGCGCGGTCGGCTCCAGCAGGGCGGAGAGGTCCTTGGTCCGGTAGCGGATGATGGGCATCGCCTGCTTGGTGAGCGAGGTGAACACGAGCTCGCCCTCCTCGCCGTCGTCGAGCACGCGGCTCAGATCGTCGGCGTCGACGATCTCGGGCAGGAAGTGGTCCTCCCAGACCGTGGCACCGTCCTGCAGCTCCACCGACTCGCCGGCCACGCCGGGGCCGACGACTTCGCTCAGCCCGTAGATGTCGCTGGCCCGGATGCCGAAGCCGTCCTGGATCTCCTGGCGCATGGACTCGCTCCACGGCTCCGCGCCGAGCACGGCGATCTCCAGGCTCGTGTCCTTGGGGTCCAGGCCGCGCGTGCGCATGGCGTCCAGCACCGTCAGCAGATAGGAGGGGGTGCAGCAGATCACGCGGGGCCGGAACTCCTGGATCAGCTGGATCTGACGGTCGGTCTGGCCGCCGGACATGGGGACCACGCTGCAGCCCAGCCGCTCCACCCCGGCGTGGGCGCCGAGGCCGCCGGTGAACAGGCCGTAGCCGTAGGCGTTCTGGACCATGTCGCCGGGACGCGCGCCGGAGATGCGGAACGAGCGGGCGACGACCGTGCTCCACATGTCCAGATCGTCCTCGGTGTAGCCGACGACCGTGGGCCGGCCGGTGGTGCCGGAGGAGGCGTGGATGCGGCGCACCCGCTCCATGGGCACCGCGAAGGTTCCGAAGGGGTAGTTGCGGCGCAGGTCCTCCTTGGTGGTGAAGGGGAACTTCGCCAGATCCTCCAGCTCCACCAGGTCGTCCGGGTGCACGCCGTGCTCGTCGAACTTCTGCCGGTACATGGGCACGTTCTCGTAGGCGTGGCGCAGGGTCCACTTGAGGCGCTTGAACTGCAGCTCGCGGATCCGCTCGCGGCTGTAGAGCTCCTCGGGGTCGAGTCCGCTGGGGTCGATGCCGCGCTCGCGCAGCGTCGCGGCGGCGTCGTTTCGGCTCATCTGGATGGCCACCTTCCTGGTTCTCTGGATCGTCGGGCGACCGGGTCGTCGCCGAGCCGGTCGCCTCGGGCGTCCCGTCGCTCAGTCGCGCCGGGCGCCCGGACGGGGGATCGTGCGGCTGCGGCCGCGGAACAGCGTGATCCGCACGGGCTCCGGGTCCTCGGGGCCCTGGGCGAACACCTCGATGTCGTACACGCCGGAACGGCCCGTGTGCACGGCCCTGGCGTGCGCGGTGAGGGTCTGCCCCGCGTGGGCGGGGCGGATGAAGTTGACGTCCACGCCCGAGGCCACGGTGACGGTGTCGTCGTCGTGCTCCGGGTCGTTGCAGGCGAGGGCGAAGGCGGTGTCCGCGAAGGCGAAGACCATGCCGCCGTGGGCGATGCCGAAGCCGTTGAGCATCTCCCGGCGCAGCGGCATCTGGATGACCGCCTCGCCGGGCTCCACCTTCACGACCCGGATCTGCATCCACTCGGAGGCGAAGTCGTCGCGCAGGATGCGGTGGTGGCGTCCCAGCTCGGCCAGGCTCGGAGCGGCCTGCTCGGGATCCAGCGGCGGCACGCTGACCATGTCACTCCTTCGTGAGGCGCGGCGGCCGGGCCGCCGGGTTCTGCCGACCGAACGGTCGTACGGTTCGTGCGACGAGCGTACCCCATTCCCGGCGCTCGGGGCGGGGCGCCCGGTCCCCGCCGGCGCACGGCGGGGCGGTTGAGGCGCATGTCGCGCGTATTCTCGCGGAACAGCTCGCCTCCGGCGCGGCGGAGCGGGAACGGTGGCGCAGGATTCGTCCCTGGTGGCGCCGGTCGCCTCCGGCGCGCGGCGGGGCGGGAAGTTGACCGCCGGATGCGGCGCGCATAAACTGAACGGAAGGTCTGTAATTCCACCATGTCCTTGCTCGCCCAGCGCGGGGCGCAGCCAGCGCGACGCCAGACAGCATCTGCCCACACCGACGGCTAAGGAGCTCCCATGACCGACAACGTCGCCGACTTCCCCCCTCGGCCCGGAGCCGAGGCGTTCGACGCCGAGGCCGCCCAGGCGCACTTCGACGCCCTCATCGACCAGGACGCCCGCATCGAGCCCCGCGACTGGATGCCCGACGCCTACCGCAAGACGCTCGTCCGCCAGGTCTCCCAGCACGCGCACTCCGAGATCATCGGCATGCAGCCCGAGGCGAACTGGATCACCCGCGCGCCCTCGCTCAAGCGCAAGGCGATCCTGATGGCGAAGGTGCAGGACGAGGCCGGCCACGGCCTCTACCTCTACTCGGCCGCCGAGACCCTCGGCACTCCGCGCGATGTGCTCAACGAGCAGCTCATGAGCGGCAGGGCCAAGTACTCGTCGATCTTCAACTACCCGGCCCGCTCCTGGGCCGACATGGGTGCGATCGGCTGGCTCGTGGACGGGGCGGCGATCTGCAACCAGGTGCCCCTGTGCCGCGCCTCCTACGGCCCCTACGGGCGAGCCATGGTGCGCATCTGCAAGGAGGAGTCCTTCCACCAGCGCCAGGGTTGGGAGATCCTCTACGAGCTCAGCCACGGCACCCCCGAGCAGAAGCAGATGGCCCAGGACGCCGTGAACCGCTTCTACGGCCCGGCCCTGCAGATGTTCGGTCCGCCGGACGCCGAGTCGCCCAACTCGAAGCAGTCCATGGACTGGAAGATCAAGCGCTTCAGCAACGACGAGCTGCGCCAGCGCTTCGTGGACATGATCGTCCCGCAGGCCGAGGCGCTCGGCCTGAGCCTGCCCGACCCGGAGCTGAAGTGGAACGAGGAGCGCGGCCACTACGACTACGGCCCGCTCGACTGGGACGAGTTCTACAGCGTCATCAAGGGCAACGGCCCCTGCAACGCGCAGCGCATGGCCAGGCGCATCCAGGCCCACGAGGACGGCGCCTGGGTCCGCGAGGCGGCCGCCGAATACGCCCGCAAGCAGGCCGAGTCCGCCGCCGCCCGGGTCGCCTGACACAGGCCCGCCGGGACCCCCGCTCCCGGTTTCCCCCCACCGCGCGGCCGGCCCGTGTCCTCCGGTCCGTGCGCCCACCGAACGAAAGAGTCACCATGACCGACAACGACGAGCTCGCCCCCGCGCAGGGAAACGAGTGGACCCTCTGGGAGGTCTTCGTCCGCTCCAGCCGCGGCCTGAGTCACGTGCACGCCGGCTCCCTGCACGCCCCGGACGCGACCATGGCGCTGCGCAACGCGCGCGACCTCTACACCCGACGCAACGAGGGGGTGTCGATCTGGGTCGTGCCCGCGGAGCTGATCTCCGCGAGCGACCCCGACCACAAGGGCGCCTTCTTCGAGTCCGCGCAGGGCAAGAACTACCGCCACGCCACCTACTACACCAAGAGCGAGGGGGTGAAGCACCTGTGAGCGGCGAGGGCTTCGACTCCGCGACCCGCATCTCGGCCGGCTACGCCCTCACCGCCGAGGAGATCGCCGAGTCCGGCGCGGCCGCCAGCGAGGACGTCGCGCAGTACGCGCTGCGGCTGGGAGACGACTCGCTCATCCTCGCCCAGCGCATGAGCCACTGGATCTCCCGCGCGCCCGAGCTGGAGGAAGACATCGCCCTGGGCAACATCGCCCTGGATCTGCTCGGCCACGCCCGGGTGCTGCTGAGCTACGCGGGCACCGCCTGGGGGCGCAGCGAGGACGATTTGGCCTACTTCCGCGAGGAGGACGAGTTCCGCTGCCTGCACCTCGTGCAGCTGGAGAACGGCGACTTCGGCCAGACCATCGCCAGGGGCCTGCTCTTCAGCGCCTACGCCTACGAGCTCTATTCGCGCCTGCAGGCCTCCAGCGACCCCACGCTCGCCGCGATCGCCGCCAAGGCGGTCAAGGAGGTCGAGTACCACCTGGACCACGCCGTGCAGTGGAGCATGCGGCTGGGCATCGGCACCGAGACGGCGAACGCCCGCCTGCAGCGCGGTCTGGACCACGTGTGGCCCTATCTGGAGGAGTTGTTCGAGGACGAGGAGTTGCACGAGCGCCTGGGGGAGGCCGGCTCCGGCGGCGTGGCCGTCCGCCCCTCGACGCTGCGGGCGCCCGTGCTGGAGCGGATCGAGGGGGTGCTGGACGCCGCCGGGCTGCGGGTCCCGCAGCTCCCCCACGCCCGCACCGGCGGCCGCCGCGGCGAGCCCCGGGAACACCTCGGCTACATCCTGGCCGAGATGCAGGTGCTCGCCCGCAAGCATCCCGGTGCGAGCTGGTGACGATCGTGACCGAGGGGCCCGCCCGCCCGCCGGCCGATCCGGCCGCGGCCCGTGCCTGGGGGATCGCCGCGACGGTCGCCGACCCCGAGATCCCGGTCCTGTCGATCGCCGACCTGGGCGTGCTGCGGGAGGTCGAGATCGGCGAGGACGGCGGCGTCCTGGTCACGATCACGCCGACCTACTCCGGCTGCCCGGCCATGGAGACCATCACGGCCGACGTCTGCCGCGCGCTCGTGAGCGCCGGCTACGAGGAGGTGCGGGTGCGGCTCGTGCTCGCCCCGGCCTGGACGACGGACTGGATGAGCGAGGAGGGTCGGCGCAAGCTGGAGGAGTACGGCATCGCCCCGCCGAGCGGGCGGGCGGCCGCGTCTCCGGCCGGCCCCGTCCCCGTGGCGCTGAGCGTCCGCTGCCCCAGATGCGGCTCGCTCCGGACCCGGGAGCTGAGCCGTTTCGGCTCGACCTCCTGCAAGGCCCTGTACTCCTGCGACGACTGCATGGAGCCGTTCGACTACTTCAAGGTGCTCTCGTGACCGACAACAGCATGTACTCCTGCGACGGCCGTACGGAGCCGTTCGACTACTTCAAGGTGCTTTCGTGACCGACAACAGCAACATCGACGACGCCGGCGCACAGCCCGGCACGCAGACGGAGGCGGGGAGCCCGGGCGCGAAGCGGCGCGCGGTCTTCCACCCGCTGCGGATCTCCGCGGTCCGCCCCCTCACCGACAAGGCCGTCGAGGTGGCCTTCGAGGTGCCCGAGCATCTGCGGGACGACTACCGCTACCTGGCCGGACAGTACGTGGCCCTGCGGGCCGAGATCGACGGTCAGCAGGTGCGCCGCAGCTACTCGATCTGCGCCGAGCCCGGCGAGGGCGAGATCCGGGTCGGGATCAAGCGCGATCTGGGCGGCCTGTTCTCCAACTGGGCCAACGACCACCTGGAGGCGGGCATGACCCTGGAGGTCATGAGCCCACAGGGCGCCTTCGTCTCCAAGCATCCCGAGGAGGTCTCCGGCTCCCACTTCGTGGCGGCCGCGGCCGGCTCCGGCATCACCCCCATCATCTCCATCGCCCGCTCGCTGCTCGCCCGACCCGGCACCACCCTGGACCTCGTCTACTCGAACCGGGCGGCCAGCGACGTCATGTTCCTGGAGGAGCTGGCGGATCTGAAGGACCGCTACCCCTCCCGGCTCGCCCTGCACCACGTGCTCTCCCGCGAGCAGCGCATCTCGCCGGTGCACTCCGGCCGGGTGGACGCGGACAAGCTGCGGCTGCTGCTGGAGCGCGTCCTTCGGGTCGAGCAGGTCGACGAGTGGTTCCTGTGCGGGCCGTTCGAGCTCGTCCAGCTGTTCCGGGACGAGCTGGCCGCACGGGGCGTGCCCGAGGGGAAGGTGCGCTACGAGCTGTTCTCCACCGGTCAGCCCGGCGAGGGCGCGCAGCCGAACGCGGGCCGGCCGGTCGTGGCGGACCCCGAGGGGGACAACTTCGAGATCACCTTCATGCTGGACGGACTGTCCGGCCAGGTGTCCAGCCCCCGCAGCGCTCACGAGACGATCCTCAACGCGGCCCTGCGGGTGCGGCCCGACGTCCCCTTCGCCTGCGCGGGCGGGGTGTGCGGCACCTGCCGCGCCAAGGTCGTCTCCGGGACCGCGGAGATGGCCGAGAACTACGCGCTGGAGGCCGACGACGTGGCCCGCGGCTACGTGCTCACCTGCCAGACGCGGCCGACCTCGGACAGCGTCTCGCTGGACTTCGACGTCTGAGCGGAAGGGAGTCGACATGGGCATGATCGAGACGACGATCCGCGACGGGGTCGCCGAGATCGTCCTGAACGCGCCCGAGCGGATGAACGCGCTCGACCCGCAGGCGCTGGCCGATCTGGGCGCCGCCTACCGGGAGGCCGAGGCCGCGGGCGTCCGCGCGCTCGTGCTGCGCGGGGAGGGGCGCGCGTTCTGCGCGGGCCGGGACATCTCCGAGGTGGACCCCGCCAGCGACGACGTCATGGACTACCTGGGGGAGCGGGTGACGGGGCTGCTGCGCCACATGAGCGCCTTCCCCGCCCCCACCTTCGCGGCCGTGCACGGCGCCTGCCTGGGCGTCGGGCTGGGGCTCGCGATCGCCACCGACGTGGTCTACGTCGCGAACGGCGCGCGCATCGGCTCGCCCTTCGCGAAGCTCGGCGCGACGCTCGACTCCGGCGGACACGCCCTGTTCTTCGAGCGGCTGGGCGCCCATCGGACCCTCGACCTCGTCTACACCGCCGAACTCATGACGGGCGCCGAGGCGGTGGCCCAGGGGCTGTTCAGCCGGGCCGTGCCGGACGAGGAGCTGCTGGCGTTCACGCGGGAGCGCGCGCGCCGCGTCGCCTCCGGCGCGACGCTCGCCTTCCTGGCCTCCAAACAGCTGGTCGCGCGGCTGCGGGACGAGCGGCTGGGCCTGTGGGAGTCCCTGGCCCAGGAGAACGTCGAGCAGGCGCGGCTGTGCTCGACGAAGGACTACGCGGAGGGCTTCGCGGCCTTCCAGCAGAAGCGCAGCCCCGAGTTCACCGGCCGGGAGTGAGCTCCGTTCCCGATCCGAGGACATGACGGGCCCGGGACCGCGAGGTC
>JAUNLB010000079.1 GCA_030532485.1 Pseudoclavibacter sp. | reverse complement strand
CAGCCGGTGGAAGCTCCGGAGTCGGCCGAGCGGCCGGAGCCGCGGGCGCAGTCCGGGACGCAGCCGGAGCCGGTGTCCGAGCCGGAGGCGCGGCCGGAGCCGGAGGCCCCCGCCCAGGCGGAGCCTCTCGCGGAACCGGCCGTCGCGCCGGATCGGCCCGTTGCCGATCCGGTCAGCGAATGGGCCCTGGACGACGCCCCCGTGGACGAGGAGGCGGACTTCGCACCCGACGAGTCGACCTTCACCCGCTGGAGTTCCGCGGCCAGGCGCGCGGTCCGCCTCAGCACGGCCTCGGCGGAACGCAGCAGCCTCGTGGACGTGCCGGTCGACGAGCTGGACACGACCCTCAAGGGCGGCATCGCCAAGATCCTGCGGGAGGCGGCCCGGCGCAACGCCGAGGAGGCGCCGGGGCGCAGCACCGCCATCAGGGGCGCGCAGCCGACCGTGCCGATGCAGCCGGCCGACTTCGTGGAGATGTTCGGCGACATGCCCCGGCCCCGCTCCGCTCACGGCCGCTCCGCCGCCGCGGCCCGTTCGGCGGGCGCCCGGCAGGCCGCCGCGGACAGCTGGGGCGCCCCGTCCGCCCCGGCCGCCGAGCCCGAGGTGCAGGCGACGCTGGAGTTCGCCGGCGGCGACTCGGTCCCCGTCCGGGTGCCGATCATCATCGGCCGCTCGCCCAACCAGGGCCCCCAGCGCCCGGGCGAACCGCATCCCCAGTGGGTGAAGGTCGTCGGTTCGACCGACATCTCCCGCAATCATGCCCGGGTGGAGGTCTCCGCCGGGCTCGTCCTGGTCACGGACCTCCATTCCCGCAACGGCACCGACATCGTGCTGCCCGAGCGCTCCCCGGAGCGTCTGCGTCCGGGCGAGCCGACCGTGGTGGTGCCGGGCACGGTCATCGACCTCGGCAGCGGCGTCGCCTTCACGGTGAGGAGCTGAGGATGGCGAGCAGTCGGAGGAAGCCCGCGCCGCCTCCGGAGATCCCCGGCTTCCGCTTCGAGCGCCACCTGGGCTCCGGCGGCTTCTCGGACGTGTACCTGTACGAGCAGCAGCTGCCCCGCCGCATGGTGGCGGTCAAGGTGCTCTTCGGGGGCGACGACCTGGACGACACCTCGCGGCGCGCCTTCATCGGCGAGGCGAACCTGATGGCGCAGCTCTCCTCGCACCCCTACATCGTGACGATCTTCCACGCCGACGTCGCGAGCGACGGACGCCCCTACTTCGTCATGGAGTACGCGCCCGGCCGCAGCCTGGCCAGCCGCTGCCGCGCCGAGCGGATCCCGGTGGAGGAGGTGCTGCGCATCGGCGTGCGCATCTCCAGCGCCGTCGCGACCGCCCACTCGGTCGGCATCCTGCACCGGGACATCAAGCCCGCGAACGTGCTCACGAACGCCTTGGGCTGGCCCGCGCTCACGGACTTCGGGATCTCCTCGGCGGTGGACGACGAGCTGGCAGACCTGGCCGAGCCCTCCAACGCCTCCCACGTCGGCATGAGCGTGCCGTGGTCGCCGCCCGAGCTGTTCGAGGACGAGCCGCAGCCGGACTTCCGCAGCGAGGTCTTCTCGCTCGGGGCCACCCTCTACACGCTCATCGCCGGCCGTTCCCCCTTCGAGATCCCCGGCAAGCGGAACGGCACGATCGACCTCATGGGCCGCATCCAGCGCGGCGAGGTGCAGCCGATCGACCGGGACGACGTGCCGCCCCTGCTCGTCGCGATCCTGCGCAAGGCCATGGCCACGCGCCGCGAGTACCGTTTCGCCGACGCGGTGGAGTTCGCCCGCGCACTGCAGGGGGTCGAGCTGAGCCTGGGGTTCGCGGCCACCCCGATCGACGTGCCCAATCTGCGCGTCGACGCGCCGCTGCGTCCGGACGGCGACGATCTGGAGGCCACGAGCGCCCGGGGCGCCGCGGCGGTCCCCGCCATGCCGGCGATGCGCGGCGGCGCGGTGCACGGCGGCCGTCGCGCGAGCCGGGCCGAGCTCACCTCGACGCGGCAGGTGGCCAGGCTCGCGGCGCAGCGCCAGCGGCCGGGCACGGCCGAGCCGGCGCCGCCCGCTGCGCCGCAGCCGGAGGCCGAGCGGCCGGATCGCGCCGCCGAGCCGCAGGCGCCGGACGGCGAGCAGGTCGACGCGGACGCCTCCACCAAGCTGCCCTCCCGCCGGGCGCTGCGGCTGGAGCAGGAACGGCTGGACGAGGCGCAGATGGTGCGCAGGCGAGCCGAGATCCAGCGCAGCACGCCGCGAGACCGGCTCGTCGCCCTGATCGTGGGCGTCGCCGTGGCGGTGCTCCTGCTCGGCGCGATCGTGGGCGCCGTGCTCGTCTCCACGAACGACGAGGAGCAGGCGCCCACCTCCGTCGCGGTCGTGCCCGGCGGGTTCCCGCCCTCCCCGGTGACCCCCTCCGCCGTCCGCTCGCAGGACGGCATGATCACCTTCACCTGGGTCAACCCCGACGAGCAGCCGGGCGACGTGTACTTCTGGCGGCCCGCGGACGGCTCCGGGCAGGGGCGCACGACCCGGGAGCCGCAGGTGACGGTGGGCCCCTATCCGGAGGGGACAAGGGTGTGCATCTCGGTGGAGATCCGGCGCAACGGCAAGGTCAGCGCGGAGCCGCTCGTCGTCTGCCACCCGCAGGAGTGACGCGGCCCCGAGGGGCCGCGAGGGCGGCGTTGCCCGGACCGGCCCGGGTCGACGAGCGAGTCGCGCGGCGCTCATCCGCGCGCGGGTAGCATAGCGCTGCCAGTACTGGATCATTCGGAGGACGGGTTCTGCAGATGCCCCAACGAGACGCTCCCCGTCGCCCGGGCGACGCCGTCGAGGGCGGCGAGGCGGTGCCCGGCGGCGAGATCGCCGCGACGATCCCCTCCGAGGCGCCGCTGCGGATCGACTACTGCGGGGAGAGCTACGAGGTCTCGCCGGGGGTCGAGTTCGCGATCGGGCGGGAGGCCGATCTCGTCATCGACGAGAATCCCTATCTGCACCGCCGCTTCCTCGTGCTGCGTTCCGAGTTCGGCATGTGGTGGCTGGCGAATGTGGGCTCGATGCTCTCGGCGACCGTCACGGACGACTCCGGACAGGTGCAGTCCTGGCTCGCGCCGGGGGCGAAGATCCCGGTCGTCTTCCAGGATCTGAACGTCATCTTCACGGCAGGCTCGACCACGTACGACTTCGCAATCCATTCCGCGAGTGATTTTTATAATACCTCTCATGTAAATACCAGTCCGGAGGGCGATACGACCCGGGACACGGTCCACCTGACGACGAGTCAGCGCCAGCTCATCGTCGCGCTCGCCGAGGATGTCCTGCGCAATTCGGTGCACGGGCGGGGTGACATCCCCTCCTCCAGTGCGGCGGCGGCGCGCCTGGGCTGGTCGTTGACGACCTTCAACCGCAAGCTGGACAACGTGTGCGAGAAGCTCGACAAGATGGGGGTCACGGGACTGCGAGGCGGGCCGGGCCGCCTGGCCACGAATCGGCGGGCCCGGCTGGTCGAGTACGCGATCGCGACCCGGCTCGTCGCCCAGAACGATCTGGAGCTGCTCGATGCCGACGGTTCCGAAGGACATTGATAGAGGTTTACTCACTTAATTGAGGATTCGGCGGACTTCGTCATTCCGAAACGAATCCCGAAGCCATGCTCCGTGATTCCATCGCGTCGCCGAAGTCGTGCGACGATAGGGGACGAGGGGGCTCCGCTGAAACGGGCGAGACGCCTTGGCGTTCGTCGTCCCGGAGCCGCTCGATTCGATCCGATGGGCCCCGAGGCGAGGAGGTGCGAGATGCGGCAGCGCGTCGTGCGGCGTCGCTCGCGCAGGCAGCTCCTGCTGTCCGCGCTGCTCGTCCTCGTGCTCGGCGTCCCGGTCGCGATCGCCCTGCTGCACGAGGGCTTCCCCGCCTCCGATGTGCAGCTGCGGGCGAGGGCCGTGTGGGTCACGAACAGCGCCGACGCCACGACCGGCCGGCTCAACGCCCGCATCCAGGAGCTGGACGCGAGCGTGAGCATGCCCAACGGCGACGTCACGGTGCTCCAGGACGGCGACACCGTCTTCCTGCACGACCGGGTCAGCGGCTCCTTCGGGCGCGTCGACCCCTCCTACACGGACGTGCGGGAGTCGGTGCCCACGCCCCCCGGCAGCACCTCGGCCATGGGCGGCGGGCGGATCGCGATCCTGGAGCCGAACGAGGGACGGCTCTGGACCCTCGAGGCCGCAGGGCCGCTCAGCTTCGACCCCGCCGCCCAGGAGCCCGAGCTCGTGCTCGGCCCGGGCGCGCAGATCTCGGTCACCCCCGACGGCGCCGTGGTGGGCTTCTCCCCGTCCACGGGCGTGCTCACGCGCGTGGACCGGCCCGGTGCGGCCCCCGAGCAGCAGGAGCTCGGCGCCTCCTTCGCGGACGCCGAGCTGACGACCGTGGGGGAGCGGGCCTTCGTGCTGGACCGGGACGGCAACCGCCTCTTCTTCGAAGACGCCTCCGTGATCGCCTTCCAGGAGCCCGTCGTGCGCTCCCAGCTGCCGGGCCCCGAGTCCGAGCGCATCGTGCTGGCCGGCTCCTCCGGCCTGCTGGAGGTGCCCTTCGGCGGCGGCGGGCCCGCCCGGCTCGGCCCCGAGCTGTCCGGCGGCGGCCAGTCGCTGGACGCGGTGGCCCGGCCCGTGAACATCGGCGAGTGCGCCCACGGCGCCTGGGCCGCCTCACGGACGGTGCTGCGCCAGTGCCGCGGCGCCGAGGCCGAGCAGCAGACGCTGGAGCAGGCGCCGGAGGGGCCGATCATGTTCCGGGTGAACCGGGACGTGGTCGCGCTCAACGACATCCGCACGGGCAACACCTGGCTGCCGCAGGAGAACCTGCGCCTGGTGGAGAACTGGCAGGACATCGTGCCGCCCAAGGACCAGCAGGGCGGGGACGGCGATCAGGAGGCCTCCGAGGAGTCCTTCGAGGACACGCTCACGGAGCGGAGCGACGAGAACCACCCGCCGGAGCTGATCGACGACCGCTTCGGCGTGCGGGCGGGGGCCGTCGCCTTCCTGCCGGTGCTGGACAACGACACGGACCCGGACGGGGACATCATCACGATCACCGAGATCCAGGGCCAGGTCTCCGAGGCCCTGGGCCGGCTGCGCCTGGTGGACCAGGGCCGCGCGCTGCAGTTCGAGGCCGCCCCCGGCGCCTCCGGCGAGCTGACGGTCGGCTACCGGGGCACGGACGGCCGGCCGGGGGGCGTGGCGCAGGCGAACGTGACCATCACGATCCTGGCCGGCGAGGCGGTCAACCGTCCGCCGGTGCAGCGGCACAACGCGACCATCACGGTCGAGGCGGGCAAGCAGACCACCTACAACGTGCTCGCCGACTGGCAGGAGCCGGACGGGGACCCGATCTACCTGCAGAGCGCGGCGGCCACCGACGCCTCCGGCGTCTCCTTCACGCCCGACGGCCGCATCACCTTCACGGCGACCGGCGCGGAACTCGGCCCCAGGACGGTCGTCTACACCGTCTCGGACGGCGAGACGCGGGCGGAGGGCACCCTCGCCGTCGAGGTGGGGGCGCCCGGCACGCTCGACCCCATCGGCACCCCCGACTTCGCCCGCGGCGTGGCGGGCACCACGATCACCGCGCAGCCCCTGGTGAACGACCTGTCGCCCTCCGGCGCCCCGCTGGAGATCGTGGAGATCCGGGAGCTGGGCTCCTCCAGCAGCGGCGCGTCCCTCAACACCGAGCTGGGCACGGTGAGCTACCGCAGCGAGACGCCGGGCACCCACTACGTGCAGTACACGCTGCGCGCGGGCATGAACGACTCCATCGGCCTCATCCGCTTCGACGTGCTCGACCCGGCCGGCGTCGACGGGGAGATCGCCGCGGTGCAGGACGTGGCCTTCGTGCGCCCGGAGCGCTCGACCACCGTGCCCGTGCTCGCCAACGACATGGCGGTCTCGGACGACGTGCTCTCGGTGCAGACCGTCGAGCCGAGCGACCAGGCCCGCATCGCGGGCGTCGCGGTGGAGCTGGTGGAGAACCAGCTCGTGCGCATCACCGCCCCCACGGCCTTCGCCGAGCCGGTCCGGATCGGCTACACCGCCACCGACGGCGAACGCACGGCCGACGGCGAGATCGTGCTCGTCCCGGTCGAGCCCATCGCCAACCACCAGCCGCCCGTCGCACGGGACGACACGCGCAAGGTGCGCGTGGGCGACTACACGAGCGTGCCCGTGCTCGACAACGACGTGCACCCGGACGCCGCCAATATGACGCTGGACCACCAGCTGCTGGATCCGGACATCGGCGACGGCTTCGCCTTCGCCTCCGGCGACCGGGTGCGCTTCCAGGCGCCGCAGGAGCCGGGCACCTACTCGCTCGGCTACATCGTCACCGACGAGTACGGGGAGCAGGCGAGCGCCCGCGTCACCTTCCAGGTGGTCGCCGACGACGAGAGCGCGAACCGTCCGCCCACCCCGGCGGACCAGACCGTGCGCGTCTTCGAGGGCGCCTCCGTCCTGGTCAACGTGCCGGTCACGGGCATCGACCCGGACGGGGACTCGGTCTCGCTCAAGTCCGTCCTCACCGCCCCCGCGCTCGGGACGGTGCGCAGCGAGACCGAGACCTCCTTCGTCTACGAGGCCTTCCCCGGCTCGGCCGGGACCGACGAGCTGCGCTACGAGGTGGTCGACGGCTACGGGCAGCGCGCCGAGGGCGTCATCCGGGTCGCCGTGGTCCCGCGGGCGGAGCAGACCCTGCCCCCGGTCGCGGTGGACGACCAGCTCGTCGCCCGGCCCGGCTCGCTGGTGGCGGTCCCCGCCCTGGCCAACGACTCGGATCCGGGCGGGTACCCGATCGAGCTCGTCGACGACTTCACCGGCGCGGACCCCGCGCTGCAGCCGCGCATCGACGGGGACGCCGTGCTCGTGCGGGTGCCGGAGCAGGGCGCCTTCGCGACGTTGCCCTACTCGATCACCAACGGGCAGGGCGGCAGCGACCAGGGCTGGATCAACATCACGATCGACCCGAACGCGCCGCTGGCCCCGCCGACCGCGAAGGACCAGGTCGTCCCGGCGACGGCCTTCGACGGCCGGGACCACGCGATCGTGGACGTGCGGGAGGGGGCGAGCAACCCGACCGGCCCGGTCGCCGATCTGCGGGTCGAGCTCTCCGGCCCGGCCGCGGGCCTGGCCCGAGTGGAGTCGGACGGCACCGTCCGCGTCGCCCCGAGCGACCGGCGGCAGATCATCGCCTTCACGCTCACCAGCCCGGAGAGCGGGCTGAGCGGCTCCGGCTTCATCATGGTCCCCCGGCGCGTCACCGACGCGGACAAGCGGCAGTCCCCCTACCTGCGCCCGGAGCTGCCGCCGCAGCAGACCCGGGTGGACACGCCCATCCGCTGGAACGTGAACGACCTGGTCGTGGCCGACTCCGGCAACCGGATCTCGGTCATCGAGCCCGAGAAGGCCTGGGCCGAGCAGAGCGACGGCTCGCCGGTCGCCCTGGACGGCGAGCAGCTGCAGTTCGTGCCGAAGCCCGGCTTCCGGGGCACCGCCTCGATCACCTTCCTGGCCAGCGACGCGAAGGGACCGAACGACGACAAGGCGGGTGTGGCGACGATCCGTCTACAGATCACGGTCGGGGACCCCGAGCTCCACGACGTCGCCCCCACCTTCGTCACCCCGCAGATCTCCATCGAGGCGGGCAGCGAGCGCACGGTCGACCTCGCCGCGGCGACCGGCCATCCCAATCCGGCCGTGGTCCCGCAGGTCCGCTTCTCCGGCCTGAGCGGCGAGGCCGGCGGGGTGACCGCGAGCCTCAGCGGCCAGCAGCTGCAGGTGCGGGCGGGGCTCCAGGCGCAGGTGGGCACGATCGTGCCCCTGCAGATCACCTACTCCTTCCGCGACTTCACCAAGACGGGCACGGTCAACGTGACGGTCGTCTCCAGCTCCCAGCCCCCGCCCCGAACCGTGCCGGACGAGGCGGACGCGCTGCGCGGCCAGACGGTCGAGCTGGACGTCGTCTCCAACGACTTCAACCCCTTCCCCGACACCCCGCTGCAGCTGCTGGAGGCCGGCGACGTGAGCGCGAGCGACACCGGCGCGAGCGTGTCCGCCGTCGGCGGCCGGATCCGGGTGTCGACCGGCGGCACCTTCATCGGCGAGATCAGCATCCGCTACCGGATCGCCGACGGCACGGGCGATCCGAACCGCGAGGCCTTCGGCACGGCGCGCGTGCGGGTACGGGACGTGCCGAGCGCCCCCGGCTCGGTCGCCCTGGCGGCGGAGGGGACGGGCACCCTGCGCGCGAGCTGGGACCTGTCGGCCTCCAACGGCGAGCCGATCGAGGAGTACGAGCTCGTGCTCACCCCGCAGGGGGGCGGGGCGACGATCACCAGGAGCGTCGGCGCCGCGGACGGGTACACCTTCACGGCCGCCGACGGGCTGAACGGCGGCACCGCCTACACCCTGCAGGTGCGGGCGCGCAATGCGATCGGCTGGGGACCGCTGTCCGCGGTGAGTCCGCCGGCCACGCCGCTGGACCGTCCCTCGGCGCCCCGCAACGTGCAGGTGCACGACGCCAGCGCGCCGGCCGGCGCGACCAGCGGCGAGCTGCAGGTCAGCTGGCAGGCGCCGGAGCAGACCGGGGGCGGGCTGAACGGCTACCGGGTGACCCTCGTGGACTCCGGCCGCAGCTGGGACCTGGGGGCCGAGTCCACGGGCTTCACCCTCACCGGGCTCTCGGTGCCCGAGGGCGGCGAGTCGGTGTACCGGGTGACGGTCACGGCCGTCAACGGCGTCGGCGAGGCCACGAGCGACGTCGCCTCCGGGACCCTGCGCTATCGGAACCAGGACGTCTCGGCGACCCTCAGCCGAGGCGCCTACCTGGAAGACGACTCCTACGCGTTCCGGGTGCAGGCCACCGGGATGGACGCGGCCCGCGAGTACACTCTCGTGTGCTTCATCGACGGACGTGAGGAGGGCAGGGAACGCGTCGCCGGATCCCAGCTCCAGATCGGCTGGGAGAGCGACGACGACGACGAGTGCGCGGCCCGGAACCGCGACCGGAACCTCGCCGTCGAGATCTACGACGACCGCGGGCAGCACGTGGCCACCACCAACGTCGTCTCCGGCTGGGGCGAGTAGCCTCGCCGCGCGGAGGAGGCAGACAGGCAGACGATGAAGACCGGCAGCGAAGCAGTGAGGGAGCACATGTCCATGCAGGAAGCCGTCCACGCCCGGCCCGCCCAGGCGGTGGCCGTGCCGAGCACGACCGCCGAGCAGGCGGCGTGGTTCCAGGGCGCCTTCCAGGGGCTCGTGGACAACGTGTCCCGAGCCATCGTGGGCAAGCAGCACGTCGTCCGGCTCGTGCTCACGAGCCTGCTGACCGAGGGGCACGTGCTCCTGGAGGACGCGCCCGGCACCGGCAAGACCGTGCTGGCCAAGGCCCTGGCCCGTTCCATCGACGGCGAGAACTCGCGCATCCAGTTCACGCCCGATCTGCTGCCCTCCGATGTGACGGGCGTGACGATCTACGACCAGCAGAAGGCCGAGTTCGAGTTCCACCCCGGCCCCATCTTCGCCTCCATCGTCCTGGCCGACGAGATCAACCGCGCCTCGCCCAAGACCCAGTCCGCGCTGCTGGAGGTCATGGAGGAGGGGCACGTGACGATCGACGGCCTGCGTCACGACGTGCCGCAGCCCTTCATGGTCATCGCCACCCAGAACCCCGTCGAGCAGGCGGGCACCTACCGGCTGCCGGAGGCGCAGCTGGACCGCTTCCTCATCAAGACCTCCATCGGCTACCCGGACCACGAGACGACCGTGCGGGTGCTGCTGGACGCCGCGAACCGTTCGCGGGCCGACGCGGTGCATCCCATCCTCGGCGGCGAGACGGTCACGACCATGCAGCAGTTCGCGGGCCGCGTGCACGTGGACACGGCCATCATGGAGTACGTCTCGCGGCTGGTCTCCGGCACCCGGGAGCACCCGGACGTGGTGCTGGGCGCCTCCATGCGCGGCGCCCTCGCGCTGGCCAGGGCGGCCAAGACCTGGGCCCTCTCGCAGGGACGGCACTACGTCATCCCCGACGACGTCCGGGAGCTCGCGGTGCCCGTCCTCTCCCACCGGCTCGTGATGGACCCGGAGGCGGAGTTCTCCGGCACGACCGCGGAGGACGTCGTCGGCCGCCTGGTGCTGGAGATCGCCCCGCCGCAGCGGCGCGCCGAGGCCGCCCGCATCGTCGTCGCGCCGGGCGGCGAGGAACGGGCGGACCCCGGCGCGGACACGACATGACCTCGCCCCGGGGCACGAGCGGCGGCCGCTCCCTCTCCCGCACGCGGAACGTCTCGCGGGTGGGGGCGGGCCCGCAGCCGAGCCGCCTGCCCCTGTCCGCCCTCGGTTGGATCGTGCTGGCCGGCGGGGTGGCGCTCGTCGTGCTCGGGCTGTGGCTGTCCTGGCTCGAGTGCCTGGTCATGGGCGGCGTGCTGCTGCTCGCGCTCGCGGCCGCGGTGCCCTTCATCCTGGGCCGCAGCGCCTACGGGGTGGACATCGATCTGCACCCGCGCCGCGTCATGGTCGGCCAGACGGCCTCCGGCCGGCTGCTGGTGCGCAACGCCGGCGCCTCGAATCTGCTGCCCAGCCGCTTCGAGCTGCCCGTGGGCGGCGACCACGCCGAGTTCGCGATCCCCGCGCTGCCCCCCGCCGAGGTGCACGAGGAGCTCTTCACGGTCCCCACCAGCTACCGGGGGGTCATCCCGGCCGGCCCGGCCAGCTCGGTCCGGGGCGACGCGCTGGGCCTGCTGCGGCGCACCGTGCGCTGGACCGAGGTCATCGAGCTCTTCGTCCACCCGCGCACCGTGCGGCTGGAGACGAGCGCCTCGGGGCTGCGCCACGACCTGGAGGGCGTGACCTCCACCAAGGTGACCGACCGGGACCTCGCCTTCCACGCCCTGCGCCCCTACGAGGCGGGCGACGACCGCCGCTCCATCCACTGGCGCACGACGGCCCGCACCGGTCGGCTCATGGTCCGCCAGTTCGAGGAGACGCGACGCTCCCAGCTGACGATCGGGCTGACGGTGCACCCGGAGGCCTACGTCGACGACGAGGAGTTCGAGCTGGCGGTGAGCGTGGCCGCGTCCATCGCCCAGCAGTTCATGCGGGACGACCTGGGGGTGGACGTCGTCACCGAGCGGGGGCGGCTGCGGGCCCGTTCGCTGTCCTCCATGCTCGACGAGACGAGCCGCATCGAGCCGCTGGCCGGCCGCGCCGCGCGCGAGCCGGTGAGCCTGCGCGGCTTCCTGACGGTCGCCGTGCGCAAGCTCGCCCCGCCCACCGCGGTCGTGCTGGTCTGCGGCAGCCGCACCCCCACCGCCGAGCTGCTGCGGGCGGCCGCCCTGTTCGCGGAGGACGTGCAGCTCACGGCCTTCCGCTGCGACGTCAAGGGCTCCTCCGGCCGCGGCCGCGGCGAACGGCTGGACGTGCGCACGGTGGCCGCGCTGGAGGACCTGCCCGGGCTCGTGCGCAGGAGGGGGGGAGCATGAGCGCCGAACAGCCCCAGCCGCCGGCCGCGACCCTCGGTCGCGGCGGACGGGCGATCGCCCTCGCGGTGCTGGCCGCGCTCGTGCTGATCGCCATGATCGGCTTCCAGCCCCCCTACGGCGGCTGGTCCTTCGTGGCGCCCGTGCTCTGCGGCCTGGGCACCGGCCTGGGCGTCGCCCTGCTGACCACGGCGCTGCGGCTGAACGTCTTCAACTCCGTCCTCATCGCGATGGTCGGCTTCTTCCTGGTCGGCACGCCCGCGACCATGCCGCAGGAGGCCGTCGCGGGCGTCCTGCCGACGCTGCGCTCGCTCGGCGCGCTGGCCCTGGGCGCCGTGTTCTCCTGGCGCGACATCATCACGCTGCAGCCGCCGATCTCCACGCCGGACTACATGCTCGTGCTGCCGTTCCTGGCGACGCTCATCGTGTCCTTCACGGGCGGGCTGCTCGTGCTGCGCTGGCTGCCGCGGCGGCCGCGCGCCGCCTGGCGGGACGCGCTGGTGGTGCTCGGGCCGGTGCTGCTCATGATCCTGACGATCCTGGACGGG
>JAUNLB010000078.1 GCA_030532485.1 Pseudoclavibacter sp. | reverse complement strand
GAGCCAGCCGGGTGGCGGCTTCGCGCAGACCGGTCAGCCGGGCGGCGGCTTCGGGCAGGGCGGAGCTTCCGCTCCCTACGGCCCGGCCCAGTCCGCGCCCCTCGGCGGGCCCGCCGGCGTCGGCAAGAAGCGGAGGGGACCGCTCATCGCGGTGCTCGTGAGCGCGGGCCTGGTGGTCCTGCTCGTCCTGGGCGGGGTGATCGCCGAGCTGGTCACCCGTTCCGGCGTGGAGGGGGAGCTGCGCGAGCAGGCCGACGCGATCGTCGGCGAGACCGAGGCGGAGGGCAGCACCGTGGCGGGCGGCTTCCTGGTCGAGGTGCACGCCTCCAGCTACCTCATGCAGAAGCTCTCCGGACGCTTCGAGCACATCACGATGCGTGGCGAGGGCATGACCATCAACGGGAAGAACTACGACGTCGTCTACGACATCTACGATCTGCCCGCGGACCTGAAGGGCCCGGCCGGCCGCATCGAGGTCTCGCTGCACGTCGCCGACGATCAATTCCTCGGCCTCGTCAACGAGCAGGCCTCCGACGACGGCTCCGGTGGCGACAGCCTGCCCCAGGACAAAATGGAGATCGCGCTCGGGGACGGCAAGTACACCGTGAGCTACGACGCGGGCGAGGGGTACGGCTTCGAGGGCGAGGCCTCTCTCGCGGTCGAGAGCGGCAAGTTCGTGATCAAGCCGGGCAAGCAGACGCTCCTGCTGCCCAGCGGCAACATCGACATCACCACGGAGGGGGAGTCCAACCAGCTGCCCACCTGTGAACAGGAGAGCCCGGCCGACGTCGAGGCGCTCGAGGTGGACATCTCGCCGGACGGCCTGAGCGCCAAATGGCAGGCGACCGGGCCGGAGGCCACGCTCGACAACCTCGGCTCCTTCGGCCTGTGCATCTTCGAATGAGCGGCACAGGCGGCGCGCCGTTCGGCGACCCGCGGGGGCAGGTCCCCCACGGCGGTCCGGAGCTGCCGCCGCGGGGTGCGTCGGGCGCTCCGGCTTCCGGCTGGCCGGGTTCCCCGCTCGCGTCGAGACCCGCGGGGGCCCGGCGCCGGCGGGTCCGGGCGCACGCCTCGAGCCCCTGGGGCGAGATCGGCGCCCGCATGACCGTGCCGCGCTGAGCCGGTCCCGCGCCCCGAGTCGAGAGGCGGAAGTCCGTCCGGACCATGCGGCTGTTCCGCACGGCCCGGGCGGACTCGCACGCGGGGAGCCCCCGTCGCGGCGGCCTGCCGATAGCATGTCCTGGTGCCCGCCCCAGCCCCAGACGACGCAGCGCCGCCGGCGCCGGCGTGGCTGCGGCTGCCGGAGGACGCGGACGCGCTGGAGCCGGGCCTGTGGTCCGACGGTGCGGTGCGCGGCGAGGACGGCGCGATCCGGATCGCCGGGGTGGACGTGCGGGAGCTCGCCGAACGCTACGGCACGCCCCTGCTCGTGATCGACGAGGTCTGCGTCCGCGGGCGCGCGGCCGGGATCCTGCGCACGGCGCGGGAGGCCTTCGCCGAGCACGGCGGCCGGGTCCGGGTGTACTACGCGGGCAAGGCCATGCTGACCACGCACGTGGTGCGCTGGATGCTGGCGGCCGGGCTGCACGTGGACGTGTGCAGCGAGGGGGAGCTGCGCATCGCCCTGGCGGCGGGCGCCGATCCGGCCCGCATCGGCATGCACGGCAACAACAAGTCCGACGCCGAGCTGGAACTGGCGATCGGCACGGGCGTCGGCGCGATCGTCGCGGACAGCCTGCAGGAGCTCGAGCGCATCGATCGCATCGCGAGCGGCCTCGGCCGCCTCCAGGCCGTCCGGATCCGGAGCAATCCCGGCGTCCACGCCTCCACGCACGGCTTCCTGGCCACGGCGCACGAGGACCAGAAGTTCGGCATCCCGCTGGAACAGCTGCCCGAGGCGGCGGGCATCGCGCGCGCCTCGAGCGGGATGCGGCTGCTCGGGCTGCACGCCCACATCGGCTCCCAGATCTTCGCCGCCGACGGCTTCCTGGCGGCTGCGGAACGGCTGCTGGCCGCCCACCTCCGGCTGCTCGAGGACGGGCCGCTGCCGGAGCTCAACCTCGGCGGCGGCTTCGGGATCCCCCAGGTGGAGGGGGAGCGGCCGGCCGATGTGGCCGGGATCATGCGCCGGTTGGCGGGCTTCCTGGCCGGTCGCTGCGCCGAGCTCGGCGTGCCCCTGCCCCTGGTCGCCTTCGAGCCGGGCCGTTCGATCATCGGGCCGGCGGGCACGACCCTGTACCGGATCGGCACCTCGAAGGAGGTCCCGGTGACCGTCGAGGACGGGCGGACGGCGGTGCGCCGCTACCTCTCGGTGGACGGGGGGATGAGCGACAATCTGCGGCCGGCCCTCTACGGCGCCGACGCCACGGCGCGGCTCGCGGACCGGCGCGGCGCGGCGCCGCCGCGACTCAGCCGGGTGGCCGGCAAGCACTGCGAGGCGGGCGACGTCGTGGTCCGCGACTGCTACCTGCCGGGCGACGCGGAGCCGGGGGACCTGCTGGCGGTGCCCGCCACGGGCGCCTACTGCGCCCCCATGTCCAGCAACTACAACGCTGTGCCCCGGCCCGCGATCGTGGCGGTGCGGGAGGGGGAGCACCGCGTGCTCGTGCGCCGGGAGCGCATCGCCGACCTCCTCGCCCGCGACACCGGCGCAGCCGGGCCGACCGGCCCCCGTTCCAGACAGGAGCCCGCATGATCGAGAACCGAACCGTCCGCGTGGCCCTCCTGGGGGCCGGCTCCGTCGGCGCCCAGGTGGCGCGCCTGCTGCTGGAGCAGGGGGAGGAGCTCCAGGCGCGCACCGGCGCCCGGCTGGAGCTGATCGGCATCGCGGTGCGGGACCCCGCGGCGCCGCGCGACGAGCCGCTGCCACCGGAGCTGTTCATGACCGACCCGGAGCGGCTGATCCTCTCGGCGGACATCGTGGTCGAGCTCATGGGCGGACTGAGCCCGGCCCGCGAGCTCATCGAGCTCGCGCTGGGCTCGGGCGCGGACGTGGTGACGGCGAACAAGGCGCTCATCGCCACCCACGGAGTGGAGCTCTTCGAGCTGGCCGAGCGCGTGGGCGCGCAGCTGACCTACGAGGCCGCGGTGGCCGGGGCGATCCCGATCGTCCGCCCCCTGCGCGACAGCCTGGCGGGCGACCGGGTCGAGCGGATCCTGGGCATCGTGAACGGCACGACCAACTTCATCCTGGACCGCATGCACGCCGAGGACGACAGCCTGGAGAACGCCCTGCGCACGGCCACCGAGCTCGGCTACGCGGAGGCCGACCCCACCGCGGACATCGAGGGCCACGACGCCCAGCAGAAGGCCGCGATCCTCGCCTCGATCGCCTTCCACACGCACGTGCCCGTCGAGCAGGTGCACGTGGAGGGCATCACGGGGATCGGCCGGGAGCAGGTCCGCGCCGCCCGGGCCTCCGGGCAGGTCGTGAAGCTGCTGGCGATCTGCGAGCGGGCGACGGGACCGGACGGCGGCGAGGCGGTCTCCGCCCGGGTCCACCCCGCCCTGGTGCCGGAGCAGCACCCGCTGGCGGCCGTGCACGGCGGCAACAACGCGGTCTTCGTCCAGGCCGCGGCCGCCGGCAGCCTCATGTTCTACGGCGCCGGGGCGGGCGGGCGGGAGACCGCCTCGGCCGTGCTGGGCGACCTCGTCTCGGCCACCCGCAGGCGGGTGTCCGGGGGGCCCGGCATCGCCGAGTCCCTGCACGCGGAACTGCCGGTCCTGGGCGTCGAGGACGTCCTGACGCGCTACCAGATCTCCTTCGAGGTGGACGACGAGCCGGGGGTGCTCGCCACCATCGCCCGCATGGCCAGCGAGCACGGCGTCTCGATCGCGGACCTGCGGCAGGCCCCGGTCGAGGACCCCCCGCTCGAAGGCGAGGACGGCGCGCGCGCTACGCTGGTGATCGGAACCCACACGGCCCTCGGGCGTTCGCTCGACGCGCTCGTGCAGACCCTCTCCCGCAGCGAGGTCGTCAGATCCCCGATCGGCGTGCTGCGCGTCGAGACGGCGTGACCCATCGGACGAAGGCAGGTTTTTCATGGCACGGCAGTGGCAGGGCGTGATCCGCGAGTACGCGGAGCACCTGGACGTCACGGACGCGACGCCGATCATCACCCTCGGCGAGGGCGGCACCCCGCTCGTCCCGGCCCCCGCGCTGCGCGAGCGCACGGGCGTGGAGACGTGGATCAAGTTCGAGGGCGCGAACCCGACCGGCTCCTTCAAGGACCGGGGGATGACCATGGCGGTCTCCAAGGCCGTCGAGCGGGGCGCGGAGGTGGTCGTCTGCGCCTCCACCGGCAACACCTCGGCGAGCGCCGCCGCCTACGCGGCCCACGCGGGCATCCGGGCCGCCGTGCTCGTGCCGGAGGGCAAGATCGCGATGGGCAAGCTGGCCCAGGCCCTCGTCCACGGCGCCTCGCTGCTGCAGGTGCAGGGCAACTTCGACGACTGCCTGCGGCTGGCCCGGGAGCTGGACGAACGCTTCCCGGTGCATCTGGTGAACTCGGTCAACAACGACCGCATCGAGGGGCAGAAGACCGCCGCCTTCGAGATCGTCGACTCGCTGGGCGACGCCCCCGACTACCACTTCATCCCGGTCGGCAACGCCGGCAACTACACCGCCTACGCGAGGGGCTACCGAGAGTACGCGCAGCTGGGCCGGTCCACCCGCATGCCGCGCATGTTCGGCTTCCAGGCGACGGGGGCGGCCCCCGTCGTGCGCGGCGAGGTGGTGTCGGAGCCGGAGACGGTGGCCACCGCGATCCGCATCGGCAACCCCGCCTCCTGGCGCTCCGCGCTGGAGGCGAGGGACGAGAGCGGCGGCTACTTCGGCGCGATCGACGACGCGACGATCCTGGCCGCCCAGCGCCTGCTGGCCGCCGAGGTCGGGCTGTTCGTGGAGCCGGCGAGCGCGATCTCGCTCGCGGGTCTGCTGGATCGCGCCGAAGCGGGCGTGCTCGCCCCCGGCTCCCGCTGCGTGCTCACGGTCACCGGGCACGGACTGAAGGATCCGCAGTGGGCGCTGCGCACCCCCGACGGCTCGCCGATCGAGCCCACCTCGGTGCCCGCGGACGCGGACGCGGTGGCGGAGCAGCTCGGCCTGAGCGGCGCGGCGTGATGCGCATCGCCCCCGGCTGCCGGGTCGCGGTGCGCGTGCCCGCCACGAGCGCGAACCTCGGCCCCGGATTCGACACGCTGGGGCTCGCGCTCGCGCAGTACGACGACCTGGAGGTCGAGGCGGCCGAGCCGGGGCTGCTGGAGGTCGAGATCGAGGGCCTCGGCGCCGGGCAGCTGCCGCTGGACGAGCGGCATCTGGTGGTCCGCTCGATCCGGCACACCCTGGCCGGGCTGGGCGTCGAGCAGCCGGGGCTGCGGCTGCGGGCCCGGAACACGATCCCGCACGGGCGGGGCATGGGCTCCTCCGGCGCCGCGATCGTGGCGGGGGTCATGGCCGCGGCCGGGCTGGTGCGCGGGGCGATCGAGCTGGACGGCGATCGGATCCTGCGCATCGCGACCGAGCTGGAGGGACACCCGGACAACGTCGCGCCCTGCATCTTCGGAGGGCTCACGATCGCCTGGATGAGCTCGGACGGCACGCCGCGCTCCAAGCGGCTGCTCGTGCACCGGGGCGTCTCCCTCGCGGTGCTCGTGCCGAGCGAGACCATGTCGACGGAGCTCGCGCGCAGCCTGCAGCCGGCCTCGGTGCCGCACGAGGACGCCATCTTCAACGTCTCCCGCTCCGCCCTGCTGGTCGCCGCGCTCGTGCAGAGCCCGGAGCTGCTCTACGAGGCGAGCGAGGACCGGCTGCACCAGAGCTACCGGGCCGCGGCCATGCCGCGGACGGCCGAGCTCGTCGCCTCCCTGCGGGCCGAGGGGCTGGCGGCGGTCGTCTCCGGGGCCGGGCCGAGCGTGCTCGTGCTGTGCGACGACCCCGGGCAGCGGCTGCGGGCGGCGGAGATCGCCGAGCGCATGCCGGGGCCCGCCTGGACCGCGGTGCTGCCCGCGGTGGACCATCTGGGTGCTACAGTGGAGGTCGTATCGGCCGAGACGGGCTCTCCGTCGGCGTAGCCGCCAGCCGATCGACACCATCAATTCCCGGGGAGTTTCACCGAGTCGAAGAGATGCACCGCTCCAGGGGCGCGGATCGACGCCGCGCCCTCGCGTGCGGAATCTGCGCGTCGCGCGCTCGGCGCACCCGGCTGTTCCGTCATCCGCAGCGCGGATGAGATCCGAAGGAAGACAGACACATATGACGCAAGCTTCCGGCGCCCAGGGCGCCGAACGACCCCTGACCGAGGACGAGCTGCGCGCCAAGCGCGTCGTCGAGCTCCAGGCGATCGCCACCGAGCTCGGCATCAAGCTCACGGCCCGGCAGCGCAAGGGCGATCTGATCGCCCTCATCGCCGCCGCCCAGGCGGAGCGCGCGGGCGCGACCCCCGTCGAGGCGCCGGCCGAGCCCGCGCGGGATGCGGAGCGCCCGGCCCGGGAGGAGCCGCCGGCCCGGGCCTCCGCGGCCGAGGCCGCAGCGGCCCGGGGCCCCGAGAGGGTCGAGACCCCCGAGCCCGCCGGGGACGGCGCCGCGGACCCGGTCGCGGCCGCGATCTTCCCGCCCGAGGCCGCCCAGGTCGCCTCCGAGCGCGAGGAGCCGGCGCGCAGCGGCCGGCGCGCCGAACCGGAGGCCGAGGCGCCCATGTCTCTGGACGACCTCGTGCTGCCCCCGGCCCGCGGCGAGGACGGCCGCACCGAGGAGGGCGAGGAGGAGGGTGAGGCCCGTCCCAGCCGCAAGCGCGGCCGGAACCGCGGCCGTCGCGGTCGCGACGGCGAGGGCGCCGAGCGGGCCGAGGAGCCCGCCGCCGAGGAGCCGGGCGAGGACGCTCGCGGCCGCCGCGGGCGCGGCCGGGGCCGCGGCCAGCAGCAGAACCCGCAGCAGGCGCGCGCCGGCGAGGCCGAGGCCCAGGAACAGCAGGAGGAGGAGTCCCGGCGCGGCCGCAACCGCCACCGCGACCGCAAGCGCGGCCGCGGGCACGGCGACGACGGCGAGCCGGAGATCTCGCCCGACGACGTGCTGCTGCCGATCGCGGGCATCCTGGACGTGCTCGACAACTACGCCTTCGTGCGCACGAGCGGCTACCTGCCGGGGCCGAACGACATCTACGTCTCGCTCGGCCAGGTGAAGAAGTACGGCCTGCGCAAGGGCGACGCGATCGTCGGCGCGATCCGGCAGCCGCGGGAGGGCGAGCAGCAGGGCCGGCAGAAGTTCAACGCGATCGTCAAGTTCGACACGATCAACGGTCAGACCCCCGAGGAGGCCTCGCGCCGGCCGGGCTTCGAGGAGCTCACGCCCCTGTACCCGGAGGAGCGCCTGCGCCTGGAGGCCCCGGACGCCTCGGTGATCCGCCGGCTCATCGACCTGTTCGCGCCCGTCGGCAAGGGCACGCGCGGCCTGGTCGTCGCCCCGCCCCGCTCCGGCAAGTCGGTGGCCCTGGAACGGATCGCCAACGCGATCGCCGAGAACGAGCCGGAGACCCACCTGATGGTCGTGCTCGTGGACGAGCGGCCCGAGGAGGTCACGCGCCTGCGCCGGACCATCCGCGGCGAGGTCGTCGCCTCGACCTTCGACCTGTCGGCCGAGGACCACACCACGATCGCGGAGCTCGCGATCGAGCGCGCCAAGCGCCTGGTCGAGCTGGGACACGACGTGGTCGTGCTGCTGGACTCGATCACGGGGCTGGGCCGGGCCTACAACATCACGGCGCCCGCCTCCGGCCGGGTGCTGGCCGGCGGCGTGGACGCCTCCGCGCTGCACCCCGCCAAGCAGTTCTTCGGCGCGGCCCGCAACATCGAGAACGGCGGCTCGCTGACGATCCTGGCGACCGCGATGGCCGACACCGGCTCGCGCACCGACGAGGTGATCCTGGAGGAGTTCCGGGGCACGGCGAACATGGAGCTGCGGCTCTCGCGCACGATCGCGGACCGCCGGATCTTCCCGGCGCTGGACATCCAGAACTCCGCCACCCTGCACGAGGAGATGCTGCTGAGCCCGCAGGAGGTCGAGGTGAGCTGGCAGATCCGCCGGGCCATGGACCACGGCGACGCCCAGCGCACCCTGCAGGCCGTGCTCACCCGGATGGGGCAGAGCTCGACGAACGCCGAGTTCATGGCCCGCGAGCGCGAGCAGCCGATCTTCCAGTCGGTGCAGTGATGAGCGGGGATCTGCGGGATTCGCTGGCGGGGCTGCGCCGGGAGCACGCCGAGCTGCAGGAGCAGCTGGCGGACCCGGAGCTGCACGCGAACGCGGCGCGCGCGAAGCGCGTGAACCGCCGCTACGCCGAGCTCTCGCAGATCCTCGCGGCGGCGGACGCCGCGCAGGCGGCGGCCGAGGATCTGGCGGCGGCCGAGGAGCTCGCCCGCGAGGACGCCTCCTTCGCGGAGGAGTTGCCCGGGATGGAGCGGGCGCGGCAGGAGGCCGAGGAGCGCCTGCGGCGCCTGCTCATCCCGCGCGACCCGGACGACGGTCGGGACGTGATCATGGAGATCAAGGGCGGCGAGGGCGGTGAGGAGTCCGCGCTGTTCGCCGCGGACCTGCTGCGCATGTACACGCACTACGCCGAGCAGCGGGGCTGGCGGACCGAGATCCTCGCCTCGACCGAGAGCGATCTGGGCGGCTACAAGGACGTGCAGATCGCGATCAAGGGCGGCTCGACCGAACCGGGGGAGGGGGTGTGGGCTTCGCTCAAGTACGAGGGGGGCGTGCACCGGGTGCAGCGGGTGCCGGCCACCGAGTCGCAGGGCCGCATCCACACCTCGACCACCGGGGTGCTCGTCTTCCCCGAAGTGGACGAGCCGGAGGAGATCGAGATCAACCAGAACGATCTGAAGATCGACGTGTATCGCTCCTCCGGCCCGGGCGGCCAGTCGGTGAACACGACGGACTCGGCGGTGCGGATCACCCACCTGCCGACGGGCATCGTGGTGTCCATGCAGAACGAGAAGTCGCAGATCCAGAACCGGGCGGCGGCGATGCGCGTGCTCATGGCGCGTCTGCTCGCCCACCAGCAGGAGCAGCTGGACGCGGCCGCGGCCGATGCGCGCCGCTCCCAGATCCGCACGATGGACCGCTCCGAGCGCATCCGCACCTACAACTTCCCGGAGAACCGCATCGCGGACCACCGCACCGGCTACAAGGCCTACAACCTGGACCAGGTCATGAACGGCGCGCTCGGCCCGGTCATCGACTCGGCCGTCCGCGCCGACGAGGAGGCGCGGCTGGCCGCCCTCGGCGGCGCCGAGGACTGATCCCCGCCCGGACGGGACCGGCTGGCGGAATCGGCGGAAGAGATGCATCGGACGGGTCCCTCGCGCGGTCGGGGGCGGCGCGCGCCGCTCCTGCTCGCGCTGCCGGCGCTCCTCGTGCTGTCCGGCATGCTGTTCCTGCTGCGGCCCTGGCAGGCGGCCGAGCCGGCGTCGAGCGCCGCCGCGCAGGCGGAGCGGGGGAGCGGGGACGGCGCCTGGTCGCCGAGCGCGACCGCGCCGGAGCTCTCGGAGATGGCGGCAGTCGCCGAGGCGCTGGGCTGCGCGCAGACGCGCTTCGACGAGGGCTTCGACGCCTCGGGCCTGCGCTCCGGGCACTGCCGGGTCGACCCGTCGGTGCTGGACGTGCCGGGCAGCGTGTTCCTCCTGCAGCGGGACGGGCGGCCGGTCGACCAGGAGCTGCTGCGCACGACCGCGGCGGCCGGGGGCGCCTCGACCGCCTGGGGCTGGGTGGTCGGCGGCGTCGGGATCCTGGTGGACGAGGAGGCGCGGCTGGCCGGCCACGTGGAGACCGTCTACGGGCCGCCCGCGGTCGAGCACCGCACGAGCTGAGGCGCAGGCGGTAGGGCCCCGAAGACCCCTGCCCCGGCGCCCCCGTCCGAACGACTACAACCGCAGGTGCTCAGGGTCAAGACGGCCCCTGCCCCGGTGCCCCCGTCCGAACTCCGGTGCGGTTCAGGCGAAGGCGTTCCTCAGGTGCTCGAGCGTCGCGTTCCAGCCCTCCTCCTGCGCCTGCGCGTTGCTGGCCGGGGTGCCGCCGAAGGTGCCGAGGTCCTGATACGCGGGGTCGTCCTCGGGGGTGCGCGGCCCGCCGATGATGTGACCGGCTTCCGGGAAGTCGAGGAGCGTCACCTCCGGGCCGCCGTGCTCGGCGGCCCGCTGCTCGATCTGGCGGGACATCTCGCAGGACGGCCACAGCCCGTCCTGTTCTCCGCACAGGAGCAGCACGCCGCCTTCGATCCGCTCGACGGGGATCACCGCGTCCGGGTGCTGCGGGAGCGCCGCGAGTCCGTTGCGGTACGCCTCCAGCGGGTCGCCCCGGCTGGAGCCGATGGGCAGATAGGGCACCTCGGCGCCGCCCCTGCTCCAGGTGGAGCCGACGTCGGCGAACATGTTGCCGCGCAGATCGAAGCCCTGCCACACGACGCTGCTGGGGACGACGGCGATCACGGCGCGCAGTTCGGGGTGCGCCGTGCCGATCAGGAGCGCGGCCTCGGCGCCCTTGGAGGCGCCGAGCACGGCCATCCGCTCCGCGTCCACGCCGGGACGGGCGGCCAGCCAGGCGAGGGCCTCGTCGAAGGTCTCCAGCGGCAGGCGGGACATGGCCGTGGACTGTCCGGGCCCGCCGTGATAGGCGATCGCGAGCGTGTGGTAGCCGGCCGCGTTGAGTTCCCGCGCTGCTCTGTCGGACCGCCCGCCCAGGCCGCCCTCGGAGCCGCCCAGGAGCAGCACGGCGGGCGCGCCCTCGTCTGCGGCGTAGTAGTTGCCGAAGACCGCGCCGTCCTGCACGCGCTCGCCGCCCGGGCCGGGCTCGGTGATCGGGATCGGCGGCAGCCACGGCTTCCAGACCCACAGCACGCCCGCGGCGACGATCAGGAGCACGACGAGCCCGAGCGCCGTCAGTCCCACCACCCGCGGCCATCGCCGCCTCTTCGCCTTCCCTGTGCCGTCCGTCGGCTTCGTGCGTCGCGTCATGAGCGGCCTCCCTGTGGATGCCTTCAGCATAGTCCGCCGTCGATGCCGGCCGAGCCTCCCGCACCCCGCTCCTCGGAGTCCGTCTGTGATCGTGTCGAGCTCGTGCGACACTTCCGGGATGGACACCGCGGGCACCGAGAATCCCTTCCTCCGCTTCGTGCAGCCGATGCCGAAGGTGCTGGAACGGGCCGGGTTCATGCAGCGCTTCGCGGATTTGGACGGGGTCGTCCTGAGCTATGCGCGGGGACCGGCGAACGGGCCGCCCCTGGTGCTGCTGCCGGCCCAGATGGGCACTTGGCTCAGTTATGCGCCGGTCATGCCGCGGCTCGCCGAATGCTTCGAGGTGCTCGCGGTCGAGGTGCGCGGGCACGGCAGCTCCTCCTGGACGCCCGGGGAGTACTGCTGGGACTCCGTGGGCGCCGATCTGGCGCTCTTCCTGGAACGGGTCGTGCAGCGGCCGGCGATCGTGAGCGGCAACTCCTCGGGCGGTCTGCTGGCCCTGTGGCTGGCCGCGAACGCATCCGAGCGCGTCGCGGCGATCGTGCTGGAGGACGCCCCCGTCTTCTCCGCCGAGATGCCCCGCTTCCGGGACCGGGACCGCTTCGTGTACGCGGGGCTGGAACGCTTCGTCCGTCTGCTCGGCGACCGGCGGCATCGGCGCCTGGCCGACTACTTCCGCGGCCAGGAGCTGCCCCTCTCGCCCCGTCGGGTCAAGCGGATGCCGGACTGGGCCGTGGACCTCCTCGACCGGGCCGTGAGGAGCCACCGGCGGCGCCACCCGGACGGGCCGGCCGGGGTCGGCGCCTGGTGGCTGCCGCGGGGCATGGACGAGCTGATGCGCTCCCTGTCGATGTTCGACCCCGACTTCGCACGCGCCTTCGTGGACGGTCGGTTCTTCGGCGGCTTCCGTCACGAGGCGGCCCTGCGCGCCACGCGATGCCCCGTGCTGGTCCTGCACGGCCGCTGGCACCGCTCCGAGCGCTACGGCCTGGTGGGCGCCCTGGACGACGAGGACGTGCGCCGTATCGTGCGCCTGCTCCCGACCGCCCGGGTGCGTCGCATCGGGGCGAACCACGTGCTGCACCGCTTCAAACCGGCCGCGTTCGTCCGGGCCCTGACGGAGTTCGCGGCCGAGCTGCGAGAAGACGAG
>JAUNLB010000077.1 GCA_030532485.1 Pseudoclavibacter sp. | reverse complement strand
ACGCCCAGTCCATCGCCTTCGCGGCCGCCCGCCACGGGCTTCCGGCGGTGGTCGTCATGCCCGAGGGCGCGCCCGAGGGCAAGGCCGAGGCGAGCCGGGCGCTGGGCGCCGAGGTGGTGCGCCACGGCGCCCAGCTGGGCGATGCGCTCGCGCACGCGCGCGAGCTCGCCGAGCGGCGCGGGCTGCGCTTCGTCGACCCGGGCGGCGAGGCGGAACTCGTGCACGGTCACGGCACGGTCGCCCTGGAGGCGCTGCGGGCGCACCCGGAGACCCGCACGATCTACGTGCCGGTCGGCAGCGGCACCGGCGCGGCCGGCGCCTGTCTCGTGCGGGACGCGATCGCGCCGGAGTGCCGCGTCGTGGGCGTGCAGTCGGCCTCCGCGCCGGCGGCCTTCCGCTCCTGGCGCTCCGGGCGGCCGGTCCGGCTGCCGAGCGCCACCCGCTGCAGCGGGCTGGCGACCTCCTCGTCCTGCGAGCTGCCGCAGCGGATCCTGCGGGAGCGTCTGGACGACTTCCTGCTCGTGGAGGACGAGCTGATCGACCGGGCGCGCCGACTGCTCGCCCGCTTCGCCCACACGCTCGCGGAGGGGGCCGGAGCGGCCGGGCTGGCGGGGCTGCTGGCCGATCCGCGGCGGCCGGAGCGCTGCCTGGCGGTCGTCTCCGGCGGCAACGCGGACGAGCGGGAGCTGGCGAGCCTGGCCGCCTGAGGCCCGGGGCTGCGGCTCAGAGCTCGCTCTGCGCCTCCTTGGGCTGGAGCCACTCGCCCGAGGTGAGGTACTGCACCTTCTTGGCGATCGAGACCGCGTGGTCCGCGAAGCGCTCGTGATAGCGGCTCGCGAGGGTCGCGTCCACGATGCTGTTGGGGTGTTCGGCGTCGGCGTCGTTGAGCAGGCCGAACATGGCGCTGTGCAGCTCGTCCACCCGGTCGTCCATCGCCTTGATCCGCTCGGCGACCGCTTCGTCCTGCGTGTCCACGAGCTCCACGAGGGTGCGGGCGATCTCGATGTCCAGGCGCCCCATCTCGACGAAGGCGTCGCGCATCCGGTCGGGCACGGCCGGCTCGGGGAAGCGCAGCCGGGCGAGCTGCGCGATGTGGGCGGCCAGGTCGCCCATCCGCTCCAGCGAGGCGCTCATCCGCAGTGCGCTCACGACGGTGCGCAGGTCGCGGGCGACCGGCGCCTGTCGGGCGAGGATCTCGATGGCCAACTCGTCCAGCTCCAGGGCCCGGTCGTCGATGCGCTGGTCCTCGGCGATGACCCGCTCCGCGAGCGCCACATCGGAGTTCGCGAACGCGGAGACGGCCTGCTCGATGGCCGTGCGGACGAGCTTGGCGATCTCGACGAGACCGTTCTCGACCTCGGCGAGCTCCTGCTGGAAGACTTCGCGCATCACAGTTCCTTCATGTCGGGGGGGGGGGGGGAGGGAGGGGGCGTATCCGGGCGTCCGGCCCGCTCACCAGGGTAGGGGCGGTGCGAGCGCCGCGTCTGCGCGACACTAGGGCAGCCGGGTAACGGGCAGGTGTACGGGCCGTGACCGTTCGTGGCCGTCTCCCGGTGCCGGAGGGGTGGACCGGACGGGGTCGTCGATCCTGGCGATGAGGGCCCGTCTCCGCATGCTGGCGGGGTGGACTCCCTCGAAGTATTTTGTCCGCTTCTAGTCCACCCCCGTCTCCGTATGCTGGAGGGGTGGACACATCCCTCGCGATCCTCCTGGCAATCGCGCTCGGGACCCTGGTGGGGGGCTGCGTGGTCGCGCTCTCGTACCACCTCGGCCGGCGTCGCAGCCAGGCGCGCGCCGTGCTGGATCCGCAACTGCCGGAGGGGATCGAACTGGTGCTCGCAGCCCTCGACAGCATCTTCGTCGTGACCGACCGCTCCCACAACGTGCTGCGCTGCTCGCCGGGGGCCGCGACGGTCGGCCTCGTGCAGCGGGACGGGCGGCTGGAGGCCCGTACGGCGGGGGTGCTGGACGAGGCCGCGCGCTCGGACGCGCCGGTGGAGCGGGAGATCGAGGTGCCCCGCGGCCCGTTCAGCCAGGCGGCGCTGACGATCCGGCTGCGGGCGGCGCCGATCGGCACGAGCTTCTTCCTGCTGTTGGCCGAGGACCGCACCGAGGCCTTGCGGGTGGAGCAGGTGCGGCGCGATTTCGTGGCGAACGTGAGCCATGAGCTGAAGACCCCCATCGGGGCGATCGGGCTGCTGAGCGAGGCGCTCGAGCACGCGGCCGACGACCCGGCCCGGGTTCGCGCCTTCGCCGCTCGGCTGGGCCTGGAGGGGGAGCGCTTGTCCCGGCTGACCCGCGAGCTGTTGGAGCTCTCGAAGCTGCAGGCGAGCGATGCGCTGGACGATGCGCGTCCGGTGCCGGTCGCGCAGCTGGTCTCGGCCGCCGTCGACCGTTCCGGCATCGCCGCGACGGCGAAGGGCATCCGGGTGACGGTCGGGGACATGGCGGGCCTGGTCGTCCACGCGGACGCGGAGCTGTTGACGAGCGCCCTGCACAATCTGGTGCTCAACGCGGTGCAGTACTCGCCGCCCGGCTCCTCGATCGGCATCGGTGCCCGCCTGGTCGGGGAGGCGGTCGAGATCGCGGTGACCGACCAGGGCATCGGCATCTCCGAGGAGGACTGCTCGCGGATCTTCGAGCGCTTCTTCCGAGCGGATCCGGCCCGGGCCAGGGATACGGGCGGCACGGGGCTGGGGCTCAGCATCGTCAAGCACACGGTCGAGCACCACGGCGGGGACGTGCGGGTGTGGTCCAGGCTCGGGCAGGGCTCGACGTTCACGGTGCGGCTGCCGCTGGCCGTGCTGCCCGAGGAGGCGGCCGCCTGAGGGGCTGTTCCCCCCCGAGGGCGTGGTTCCGGGCTTCGGGGCCCGGGATGGGGCACGATGGCGTCATGACCAGGATCCTGCTCGTCGAGGACGAGGCCGCCCTGCACGAGCCGCTCGCGTTCCTGCTGCGGCACGAGGGCTACGAGGTGTCGGTGGCGGAGTCGGGGCCGGAGGCGGTGCGGGCGTTCGAGCGGGAGGGCGCCGAGCTCGTGCTGCTGGACCTCATGCTGCCGGGCATGCCGGGCACCGAGGTGTGCCGTCGCATCCGGGAGCGCTCGACGGTGCCGATCATCTTCCTGACCGCGCGGGACAGCGAGGTGGACATCGTGGTCGGCCTGGAGCTGGGGGCGGACGACTACGTGACCAAGCCGTACTCCTCGCGGGAGCTGCTGGCCCGCATGCGCGCCGTGCTGCGCCGCAGGCGGTCCGAGTCGGACGCGGAGGCGGAGCGGGTCGTGGAGGTGGGGGAGGTGCGCATGGACGTGGAGCGGCACAGCGTGGAGGTGGGCGGCGAGCAGATCTCGGTGCCGCTGCGCGAATTCCAGCTGCTGGAGTTCCTCATGCGCAACGCGGGGCGGGTGCTGGAGCGCGGCCAGCTCATCGACCGCGTCTGGGGGCCCGACTACGTCGGCGACACCAAGACCCTCGACGTGCACATCAAGCGCCTGCGTTCCCGGATCGAACCCGACCCCTCCCGGCCGACGCGGATCGTGACCGTGCGGGGTCTGGGGTACCGCTACGAGGCGGAGTGACGGGGAGAATGCGGGACGAGGACCCCGGTGCCTAGCCCTCTTCGCCCTGCTCCTGCGGAGCCTCGGTCTCCGCGGGGGTCTCGGCGGGCTCGGGGGTCGCGGTACCGGTGGCGTGCGGGGTGTGGTGGTGGCCGGCGTCGGGCAGCAGCGTCGCGTACTCGGGCAGGCCGTGGGTGTCCAGCACCGGCACGAGCACGGTCTGGGAGGCGCCGTCGGGCGCCGTCACGGTCAGGTTGACGGCCCCGCCCGGGTGGAAGTCCAGGCCCTCGACCCAGACGACCTCGCCCTCGCCGTAGCCGACGGGCTGGACGTCGTCGGCCTCCGTGTACGGCAGTGCGGCGGAGACGGTCTTGCCGCCGTCGGGGGACTGCACGCTCAGCTTCAGCTCCCCGGCCCGTCCGGTGCCGTTGACGACCGCCACCACGAGGCTCGCGCGGCGCGCCGTCCGGTCGGCCTCGGCCCCGTCCGAGATGAACAGCGCGTTGCGCAGCTCCACGCCGCCGAGCGAGAGGCCGACGCCGTCGCTCGCGTCGTAGGAGAGCGTCGTGCGCTGGGGGCTGATGAGATTGCATCCGGCCAGCCCGGCGGCCACGGCGGCGGCGAGGGCGATGGATGCGACGGCGCGGACCTTCACGGCGGTTCCTCCGGGTCGAGACTCGAGCTGGCGGCCGCGGCCTGCTCCGCGGGCGCCTCTCAGCGTAGTCGAAATCGGGCGGCGCGCGGTCGCGGCACGTCGGAGCCTCAGGCGGCGAACCCTACCATGTCCGGACGTGGTAGACTCGCCGGGCGAAAGGGGTCTCCATCTATGCAATTCGAGGTTGGGGAGACGGTCGTCTACCCGCATCACGGTGCGGCCAAGATCGTCGAGATCAAGAACCGGACCATCAAGGGCGAAGAGAAGGTCTATCTCAAGCTCAACGTCGCGCAGGGCGACCTCGTGATCGAGGTGCCGGCCGAGAACGTCGACCTCGTCGGCGTCCGGGACGTCATCGGCAAGGAGGGCCTGGACCAGGTGTTCGAGGTGCTGCGCGCGCCCATCACCGAGGAGCCCACGAACTGGTCGCGCCGCTACAAGTCCAACCTCGAGAAGCTCGCCTCCGGCGACGTCATCAAGGTCTCCGAGGTCGTCCGCGATCTGTGGCGCCGCGATCAGGACCGCGGCCTGTCCGCGGGCGAGAAGCGCATGCTCGCCAAGGCCCGTCAGATCCTCGTCTCCGAGCTGGCGCTGGCCGAGAAGACCGACGAGGAGCGGGCCTCCAACGTGCTCGACGAGGTGCTCGCCTCCTAGCGGCCCCGCTCCCTCACAGCAGGAGCAGCGCCCCGGCGGTCCCGAGGTAGAAGACGCTGACGGCCAGCAGGTAGATCCGCTCCGAGATCCCGAAGGCGTAGGGTCGCAGCGGGCGGACGAGCAGCGCGGTCACCAGGGCGATGAGGGACGCCAGGGCGACCCAGCGGGTGGCGCCGAGCAGGACCGTCACTGCGGGCGGGGCGACGGGCTGGAACGCTCGGAGCAGATCGCCCGTGCACGAGAAGGCGATGGCGAACCAGGCGACCGCCGCCACCAGGTGCAGACGGCCGATCAGGGTGGCGGGCTCCCCTTCGAGGTCGGTGGGCAGGAACGGCATGACCGTGAAGATGCCGGCCAGCACCAGCATCCACACCGCCACGCCGTTTCCGGCCGCCAGGGGGCTCAGGAACAGCGCCGCGGCCAGGACGGCCCAGAACACCGCGGAGGTCCAGATCAGGGCCGAGGCCAGTCGTCGGGTGGGCCCGACGCCGTAGTCGCTGACGGCGTGGCGCACGATGCTGTACTCGCTGGGCACGATGTGGAGGGCCAGGAATATCGCGAGGCGCGCGAGGCCCAGGCCCAGGGCCGTCGCCGCCAGCACGGTCGCGATCGGGATGGTCGTCATGACTCGCACTCCTCAGTGTCGCTTCGGGTCCTGCGTCGCGGTGTCGTCTCCGGCGCTGCGCACATGGTCGTGCAGGGCCCGTATGGTCTTCGCCAGTTCGCGGGGGTCCAGGCCGACGGCCCGGGCGCTGTCGTCCAGCGCAGAGCCGAGCAGGCCCGAGCAGCGGGCCAGAAGCTCCGAGCCCGCCGGGCTGACGCGCAGGCGGCGGACGTAGCCGGAGCCCGGGGAGGAGGCGTCCTCGACGAGTCCGGCCGCCAGCAGCGAGCGGACGATGCCGCTGACCGCCGCCTCGGAGACCCGCAGCGGCTCGGCCAGCCGGCGGCCAGTCAGCCCCGGGTGCTCGGCGATGATCACCAGGGCGAGGTAGCGGTTGTAGCTCAGGCCGTGGGGACGCAGGCTCGCCTCGGCCCAGCGGTCCAGGGTCAGCACGAGGTCGTGCAGTTCATAGGCGAGGTCCACACCAGTAATTTAATCACTTAATTCTCTCGGTGTCGAGTGCCGCGCGGTGAGCGGGCCGCCGGGCCCCTCCTGCGCCCCCTCCGGCGGGGCGGCGGGCGTTCGAGCGCCTCTGTGGAGCGCAGTGCCGCGCCACTCCGCGCCTCTTGCGGCCCTGGAGCGGGCGTGCTACAACTGTCCGCACAGTAGTGAATAGCATTTGCACATATGTGTATAACGTTCGGTTCCAGCGACATCCGACGACGAGGTCACGTCCGAAAGGGAGACGACGATGCATCCGATCAGCGCCGCGCTCGCCCAGAGCGAGAACGCGCCGCCCGTGCCGGCGGCGGACAACCCGGTCCTGCGGTTCCTCACCTGGTGCGCCGAGCACTTCATCGGCCTGTTCCAGGCCGCGGGTGAGACCTTCACGAGCCTGGTGACCGGCATCCTGCCGACGCTCATCGTGCTGTTGACGCTCATGTACGCGATCACCAGGTGGATCGGGGAGGAGCGGGTGACCCGGGCCGTCAAGTGGTCCGGCCGCTGGGCGATCACCCGCTACACCCTCATGCCGGTCATCGCCGTGATCCTGCTGACCAACCCCATGTGCTACTCCTTCGGCATGTATCTGCCGGAGCGGCAGAAGCCGGCCTTCTACGACGCCGCGGTGTCCTTCGTGCACCCCGTCACGACCTTCTTCCCCCACGCGAACGCGGGGGAGATCTTCGTCTGGGCGGGGGTCTCGGCCGGGGTGCTGCAGGCCGATCCGGACAAGTACGCGCTGCTCGCCCTGCTGTACTTCCTCACCGGCGTCGCGGTGATCCTCATGCGGGGCATGGTCACCGAGTGGATCACGCGGCTGCTCATCCGCAGGCAGGGACTGCGCGAGGTCTTCGCGGGCTTCGACGCCGAGCACCGCTCCGCCCGCGGCGCGGCGCCGAGCCCGAAGGGGGGTGCCGCGGCATGAGCGGCCAGGAGTTCCGGAGCGTCTTCGTCCGGCCCGGCGCGGGCGGCTGGGGCGCGGGCCTGCGGATCGAGCCGGACCGGGACAAGCGTTTCATCCTCTCGGTCACCGGCGGCGGGGTCCACCCGGTCGCCGAGCGCATCGCCGAGCTCACGGGCGCCGAGGCCGTGGACGGCTTCAGCACGAGCGTGCCCGAGGAGCAGGTGGCCGCGGTGGTGATCAACTGCGGCGGCACCGCGCGCATCGGGGTCTACCCGCGCAAGCGCATGCTCACCGTGGACGTGTTCCCGGGCGAGCCCGGCGGTCCGCTCGCGCAGTACATCACCGAGGACGTCTTCGTCTCCGATGTGGGGACCGAGTGCATCGAGCCGGTCGAGCGCACCCTGCCCGCCGGCGTGGACGGCGGCGGGGACGGCGAAGCGGGCGCAGCCGAGGGGGACGAGGCCACGGGAGGGCCGGAGGCGGAGACCGCCGCCCCCGCAGCCGAGGCGGAGCGGCGGGGCCGGGCCGGCGGCCTGGCCGGGGTCACGACGGCCTTCGGCGGGGTCGTGGGCGGCATCATCAACACCCTGCTGGCCTCCGGCCGACAGGCCATCCAGCTCGTGCTGCAGACGATCCTGCCCTTCATGGCCTATGTGAGCCTGCTGGTGGGGATCGTCAGCTACACGGGGCTGTCCGAGCTGATCGCCGCGGGGGTCACGCCGCTGGCCGCCAACCCCCTGGGGCTCGTGCTGCTCGGCGTGATCACCGGCCTGCCCTTCCTCTCGCCGGTCCTCGGACCCGGTGCGGCCATCGCCCAGGTCGTCGGCGTGCTCATGGGCACGCAGATCGCCGCCGGCGCCCTGCCGATCCCCTACGCGCTGCCCGCGCTGTTCGCGATCAACGGCCAGGTCGGCTGCGACTTCGTGCCCGTGGGCCTCGCCCTGGGCGAGGCGAAGCAGGAGACCATCCGGGTCGGGGTGCCGGCCGTCC
The DNA here is from genome assembly GCA_030532485.1 of Pseudoclavibacter sp. Lineage (GTDB taxonomy): Bacteria > Actinomycetota > Actinomycetes > Actinomycetales > Microbacteriaceae > Pseudoclavibacter. Next base: position 4,471 of record JAUNLB010000077.1, on the reverse strand, counting down.
TGTTCTCGCGCCTGATCACCTCGCCGGCGGCCGTGCTCATCGCCTGGGCCGTGAGCTTCCTGCTGGTCTGAGCCGTACCGGACCCCCGACCGGGAAAACGAGAAAGGACAAGCCGATGGACACCACCGCGTCCCCCTACTTCCGCACCGTCGTCCGCTCGCTCGGCGAGCAGGCCCCCATGATGGCGGCCGAGGGCGTTCTCATCCTCTTCGGCGAGCCCTGCCCCGAGGCGCTGGCCGAGGTGAGCGTGGTGCACGGGGCGTGGAGCATGGCCGAGGGGCGCGAGCCGCGGCCCGGCGACCGCATCCGGATCGGCGAGCGGGAGCTGCCGCTGCACGCGGTGGGCGAGATCGCCGGGAAGAACCTGCGGGAGCTCGGGCACATCGTGCTCTACCGCTACCTGGAGGACGGTCCGGGGCTCCTGCCCGGAGCGATCCACGTGGACGGCGATCTGCCGATCCCCGAGCCGGGGGACGTCATCGAGCTGCTGGCCGGGGAGGGGTAGCCGTGGACGCTTTCGTGCTGCTCCTGCTGGCCGCACTCGTCGCCTCGGCCCTGTTCGGCCTCGCCCAGCAGGCGGGGTACCGGCGGGCCGCCGCCGGGCTGCAGGCCGCGCACGCCGGCGCCGAGGGCTACCTGGTCTCCGGCCGCAGCCGGGGCGTGCTGCGCGGGGCCGTCGTGCTGCTGGTCGTGGACGGACGGCGGGAGGAGGTGCTCGACGCCCGGGTCATGGCCGGCGCCTCGGTGTTCGCCCGCTTCCGCAGGCGCCCGGCGCTGCACGGCCCGCTGGTGACGATCGCGTTCCGCGAGCGCGACCGGGCCGTGCTGCGCGCGCTCGAGGAGGCGGAGGCCTCCTTCCGGGCGCTGCGGGCGAGCCGGGAGCGGCGGGCGCGGCGCGCAGCGAGCACGGCCCCCGTCGGGTGACGGAGCACGCGGCCCGGCGCCGGGCACAGGCTCGGCGCCGGGCACGCCGACGGACACCGGGCGCACGCTCGGAAACCAGGCACACGAGGAGAGGAAGCAAGACATGGGATACAGGCAGCGCCTGCTGGAGCGGGCCGAGCGGCTGGGGCGGCCCGCCCGGGCCGCCGTCGTGGGGGCCGGGCAGATGGGGACGGGCTTCGTCGCCCAGATCGCGAGGCAGGACGGCGTGACCCCGAGCGTCGTCGTGGACATCGAGCCGGAGCGGGCGCGCGCCGCCTACCGGGGCGCGGGGGTCGAGGACGCGGTCCCGTTCGCCGATCGCGCCGGGGCCCGCGCCGAGATCGAGCGGGGCGGGCACGTGTACGCCTCGGACGTGGCCCAGCTGGCGGGGCTGCCCCTGGACATCGTGCTGGAATGCTCCGGGGTCCCGGAGGTGGCCGCCCGGGTCGCGCTCACGGCGCTGCGATCGGGCGTGCACGTCGGGCTCATGACGGTCGAGGCGGACGTCACCGCGGGTCTCGTGCTGGCGGCCCTCGCGGAGCGCTCCGGGGCGGTCTACACGGTGTGCCGCGGGGACGAGCCGGTCGAGTGCCTCAAGCTCGTCGAGTACGTGCAGGACATCGGGCTGGAGCTGGTGTCGGCGGGCAAGGGCAAGAACAATCCGCTGGACCGCTCGGCCACGCCGGACGCCCTGGCCGCCGAGGCCCGGCGCAAGGGGATGAACCCGCGCATGCTGTGCTCCTTCGTGGACGGCACCAAGACCATGATCGAGATGGCGGCGCTCGCCAACGCCGCCGATCTGCGCCTGTCGACCAGGTCCATGCACGGCCCGCGGGTGCCCGTCGCCGAGCTCGCCCGGGTGTTCTGCCCGGCCTCGGAGGGCGGCGTGCTGGGCGGGGACGGCGAGGTGGACTACGCGACCGGGGAGGTGGCGCCGGGCGTGTTCGTGGTCGCCAGGGCCCGCAACGAGGTCGTGCGGGCCGAGCTGGAGTACCTGAAGATGGGGCCGGGGCCGAACTTCGCCTTCTACCGCCCCTACCACCTCGCGAGCATCGAGGCGGTGCTCACGATCGGCGAGGTCCTGACCGAGGGGCGCCCCTCGCTCGCCCCGACCGCCTGGAACGCGGAGGTCGTCGCGGTCGCCAAGCGGGACCTCCGGCCCGGCGAGCGCATCGACGGCATCGGCGGGTCCATGGTGCACGGCGACGCCGTCGCCGCCGAGGAGGCCCGGGCCGGCGGGGAGCTGCCGCTGGGGCTGGCCGGCGGGGCCGTGCTCGTGCGTCCGGTCGCGCAGGGCGAGCCGGTGCGCTACGCGGACGTGGAGCTGGACCCCTCGCGGCTCATCGTCGCCCTGCGGCGGGCGCAGGACGCGATGCTCGAGCGCGGCGGCCTGGACGATGGGCTCGCGGCCGGGCTGACGCGACTCCTGGACGATCGCTCGGCCGGCGCGGACGCGGAGGGGGAGCGGGCATGACGCGGCTGGCGCAGGACGCCTCCCTGGCGAGCGGGACGCTGGAGACCATGTGGCGCATCCGCCGCTTCGAGGAGGCGGTCGAGGATCTGTACGGCCGGGGCCTCATGCACGGCACGATGCACCTGTCCATCGGCCAGGAGGCGGTGCCGACCGGCGTGTGCGCACAGCTGCGCCGGGAGGACTTCATCACCTCCACCCACCGCGGGCACGGGCACTGCATCGCCAAGGGGGCCGGGCTCGATCGGATGATGGCCGAGCTCCTGGCCAAGGAGAGCGGCTACTGCCGCGGCCGGGGCGGCTCGATGCACATCGCCGACCCGGAGACCGGGAACCTGGGCGCCAACGGCATCGTCGCCGGCGGCGTGCCGATCGCGGCCGGTGCGGCGCTGTCGGCGCAGCTGCGCGGCAGCGGGCAGGTGGCGGTCTGCTTCCACGGCGACGGGGCGATGGGGGAGGGCGCCTGGCACGAGGGCGTCGTGCTGGCCGCCATGTGGCGGCTGCCGGTGGTGTTCGTGTGCGAGAACAACCGCTACGGCATGTCCATGCCCGCCGAGCGGGCGTTCCCGCTGGAGCGACTGGCGGATCGCGCCGCCGGTTACGGCATCCCGGGCGTGCAGTTGGACGGCCAGGACGTGCAGGCGGTCGCCGACGCCGCGGCCGAGGCCGTCGAGCGGGCCCGGGCGGGGGAGGGGCCGACGCTCCTGGTCGCCGACACCTATCGCTACCGGGGCCACTCCAAGAGCGACAAGAACCTGTACCGCACGCGGGAGGAGATCGAGCGCTGGCGGGAGCGCGATCCGATCGAGCGCTTCGAGCGGGAGGTGCTGGCGGCCGGCTCGCTGGACCGGACGGGGCTGGACGGTATCCGCGACCGTGTGCGCGAGCAGATCCGGCGGGCGGTCGCGACGGCCGCCCAGGCCCCGGACGCGAGCGCCGCGGACCTGGCGGACTCGGTCTACGCGAGCGGAACGGGGGCGGGGTCGTGAGCGAGTCGGCGGATCGGGGGGACGCCCGGGAGATGAGCTATGCCCAGGCCGTCCGGGAGGCGATGGAGATCGCCATGCGGGAGGACGAGCGCGTCTTCCTGATGGGCGAGGACGTCGGCGTCTACGGCGGCGCCTTCGGGGTGAGCGGAGACCTCGTGCACCGCATCGGCGCCGAGCGGGTGCGGGACACGACGATCTCCGAGCTCGGCATCGTGGGCGCGGGCGTGGGCGCGGCCCTGACGGGCATGCGGCCGATCGTCGAGATCCAGTTCTCGGACTTCACGGCCCAGGCGATGGACCAGATCGTCAACCAGGCGGCCAAGCTGCACTTCATGCTCGGCGGGGCGGTGCACGTGCCGCTCGTGATCCGCGCCCCGGGCGGTTCGGGCACCGGGGCCGCGGCCCAGCACTCCCAGAGCCTGGAGGCGTGGTTCGCCCACGTGCCCGGCCTGAAGGTGGTCATGCCGGCCACGGCCGACGACGCCAAGGGGCTGCTGCTGGCGGCGGTCGACGATCCGGACCCGGTCGTGGTGCTGGAGCACAAGCTGCTCTACAAGACGAGCGGCCCGGTGCGGCCGGGCCGGGCGACGACCCCCATCGGGCGGGCCGCCGTGCGCCGCGAGGGCGGGGACGTGACGATCGTGGCGACCGGGGTGATGGTCTCCCGCTCGCTGGCCGCGGCCGAGCAGCTCGCCGCGCGGGGCGTGGAGACGACGGTCGTGGACGTGCGCACGCTCAAGCCCCTCGACGCCGGCACGATCGCCGAGGCCGTCGCCCGGAGCGGACGGGCCCTGCTCGTGCAGGAGGCGCCCCGCTCCGGCGGCTTCATGTCCGAGGTGGCCGCGGTCCTCGCCGAGGGCGAGAGCTTCGTGCGGCTGCGCGCCCCGATCCGCCGCCTGGCGGGCCTGGACGCGCCCATCCCGTACGCGCCGGCGCTGGAGCGCGCGAGCGTGCCGCAGATCGAGGACATCGTGCGTGCGGCCGCCGAGTTGAAGGAGGAGTGGTGAGATGCCCGAGCTGGCCCTGACGATGCCGAAGATGTCGATGACCATGACCGAGGGCACGGTCGTCGCCTGGCTCAAGCGGC
>JAUNLB010000076.1:3133-12444 GCA_030532485.1 Pseudoclavibacter sp. | reverse complement strand
GCAGGATGCCGCGTCGGTTCAGTCGTTCCGCGAGCCAGGCCAGGCATGCGCCCGCGGCGCCCGAGGCGGCCGCGATCCAGGCGAGGGCGGGCGCGGACCCCGCTTCGGACAGGAAGGGGGTCGCGGCCAGGGGGAGCAGCGCGGTCAGGGAGGCGGTCAAGGTCAGCGCCCCGCCCGCGCGCAGGCCGCGGGCGGCTCGCAGCTCCGCGTCGTGGCCGCGGCGCGCGAGGAGCCGGAGCGTCCGCCTGCGTCTGCGCAGGAACCGCCACGGCAGCAGCACGGCGCCGACGAGCGCGCAGGTGGCGGCGGGCGACGGCGGCAGCATGAGCAGCACGGAGGCTGCGGTGAAGATGGCGAGCACGGACAGGGCCTGCGGCTGCAGCCGTCGCAGGTAGCGGATCGCGAGCTCGTCCTGGGCCTCGACGTCCATCGGCGCCTCGGCGAGCAGCCCCCAGAGCAGCTCGATGGCCTCGAGCTCGCCCTCTGCTTCGGGCGCGGAGTAGGCGACCTTCATCCGACGCAGCTCGCGGTGCATCGGCGCCCGGGCGAGGGCCGCGCCGATGTGCTCGTACGCTTTATCCCGCCTCCCTCTGGCGCTCCACATCTGGGCGCGCAGTATGGCGATCAGGCTCGGATCGGCCCCTGTGCGTTCGGCGGCCTCAATCGCCTCCTCGACTCGCTCGGGCGGCACACGTCGGCGTTTCCGCAGCCGCCGGAGACGGACTATCCGCTCGCGGGCGAGCAGCTCGTGCCCCAGAGGGCTCTGAGGATCGGCGGCGATGGCCTGGTTCGCGTAGTCGAGCGCCGCCGAGGCGTGCCCGTGGACGAGCTCGATCAGACCGCGCAGGTAGAGCAGCGTGGTGCTCTGCGGGGCGAGCCGCAAGGCCTCGTCGGCGGTCCGTGCCGCCTCCTGCAGACGGCCGAGCCTGTACTGGGCCCAGGCGAGCGCCGTGAGCCAGCCGGGATCCTGCCGACCGCTCCGTGCGTGCTCCATGAGCAGCTGCAGCGCCTGCTCGTGGCGGCCGATCGCGCTCAGCTTCTCAGCCCCGGCGAGGGCGGCGGCAAGATCGCTCATCGTCGCCTCTTCGTCTCCACTCTCTCCGCGCTCATGTTCTCCCCCTCACGGTGCTCTCCCCCTCATGCTCTCCGTCGCGGTTCAGCCGTGGTCGTAGCTGAAGACGAAGGTTCCGAATGCGAGGCAGACGAAGCAGAGGTAGCTCCAGAGGAGCATCATCAGGATCGCGACGACGGTCTGCGCGGTCGCGGACAGCTCGCGCGGGAATTCGAGGGCCGGTGCCGCTCCTCTCCGTTGACGCCGACGCTCCCGGATCAGCATCCCGTGCACGCTCCAGGAACACAGCCACGCGAAGGGCCCGGCGAACATGGCGAGCATGCTGAGTCCCGGCGGGAAGGTGGTGGAGAGGAGCAGGGCGCAGATCGCGGCCGTCGCGGCGAAAAGGCGCAGCTTCACGGTCCCCCAGAAGAAGTGGGCGATCCGAGCCCTGTGCACTTCCTCGGGCCCCGGCGCCCGGCCGTGGGCCCGCTCGTACGCGAAGCGCGGGAGGCCGCGTCCGATCAGCAGCTGTGCGGACCAGGCCAGGCAGACGCCCGCGAGCGCCGAGGACATCGCGATCGAGGCGAGTGTCTGCGCGGCCCGTTCCGCGGGCAGGAACGGCGTCGAGGCGAGCGGCACCAGTGCGGTCACGGAGGCGGCCAGCATGAGCGGTCCGTATGCGGCCAGGCCGGGGAAGGCCCGCATGTCTTCGGTGTGGGCGTGCTGCCCGACGAGCCGGATCGCCTGCCGGCGTCTGCGCAGGAACAGCCACGGTAGTAGCACGGCGCCGCCGAGCGCGCACAGGGCCGGTGCCGGGGCCGGCAGCATGAGCAGTACGGAGCTCGCGGCGTAGACGGCGAGTACGAGCAGGGGGGTCGGGCGCAGCCGTTCCAGGTATCGGCTCGTGAGCTCTTGCCGCGCCTCGGCGTCCGTCGGCGCCTCGGCGAGCAGCCCCCGGAGCAGCTCGCCGGCCTCCAGGCCCCCCTTCGCCCCGGGTTTGGCGAGCACGGCCTTCAGCTGGCGCAGCGGGCGGCTCGTCGGCGCCTCGGCGAGGCCCGCATCGGTGTGCCGGCGGGCTTCGGGCAGTCTTCCCCGCCCGACCCACATCTTGGCGCGCAGCATGGCGATCTGGCTCACGTCCGTCCCCAGGCGTTCGGCGGCGTCGATGGCCCGGTCGGCGTCCGGACCGGGGAGCCGCCCGGGCATGGACAGCAGCGCGTGCGCGGCGAGCAGGTGCCCCGAGGGGCTTTCCGGGCAGAGGGCGACGGCCCGGTTCGCGTCCTCCAGGGCCTGTTCGGGGCGTCCGGCCGCGAGCGCGATCGTGCCGCGCAGATGGAGGGGCTCGGGGGCCTGCGGGGCGAGCTGCAGCGCCGCGTCGGCTGCTCGCGCGGCCTCGTCGAGGCGACCGAGCCGGCACTGGGCCTTGGCGAGCGCGATGAGCCACTCGGGATGCTGCCAGCCCTGTTGCGCGTGCTCCAGGAGCAGCTCGAGCGCCTGCTGTTCGCGACCGACCGTGCCGAGCGCCTCGGCCTTGGCGAGGGCGGCCGCGAGATCGCTCATCGCCGCTTCTTCTTCGCCGCACCGCCTCGGCCCTCGTCGCGGCTCAGGTAGTCCTGCAGATCGTCGTAGCGGCCGGACTGGTTCGCGTAGCGCACGACGTTGCGGGCGGACTGCATCCATTCGCCGGTCGAGGGGCGGATCTCGGCCAGGGCGGCCCGCAGCTGCGGCATGGAGATGGGGGTCACCCGGCCGTGCGAGATCGACTCGGTCATGGCCTTCTCGGCGGCCGAGACGGCCAGGTGCTCCAGGTCCGCGCCGGAGAAGCCGGCGGTGGCCGCGACGAGCTCGCCCAGATCGACGCCCGCGATGGGGCGGGCCGAGAGGTGCGCGCGCAGGATCGCCTCGCGGGCGGGCCCGTCGGGCGGCGGCACGAGCACCGCCCGGTCGAGCCTGCCCGGCCGCAGGAAGGCGTCGTCGATGTCCCAGGGGTGGTTGCTGGCGGCGAGGATGTAGAGGCCGTGCTCGTCGCTCTCCATCGAGTCCATCTCCAGCAGCAGCTGGTTGACGGCGCTGCGCATCCAGCTGGAGCTGCCGCTCAGGGCGGTGCGCCGGATCGCGATCGCGTCGATCTCGTCCAGGAAGAGCACGGTGGGCGCCCGCAGCGCGCGCAGCTCCTCGAAGACGGCGTGGATGTTCTTCTCGGTCTCGCCCCGGTAGGAGTCGACCACGTCGGTGACGAGCAGGGAGCGGAAGGCCACCCCCATCTGGCCGGCGACGGCGCGGGCGATGTGGGTCTTGCCGCAGCCCGGCGGCCCGTACAGCAGCAGGCCGCCGCGCAGGGACTTGCCGAAGGCGCGGGCGATGTCGGCGTGCCGCATGGGCTGGATGAAGGACTCGTCGAGGCGTTTCTTGACGTCCTCCAGCCCGCCCACGTCGTCGAAGGTGATCGTGCGGGCGCCCGGCTCCCAGGGCACCCCGGGCGGGCCGGCCTCGCCCTCGCGGATCCGCATCCGCTCCGCGGTCGGGTCCGGGGCGGAGCCCGGAGCCGGGGCGGGGGAGGAGATGAAGGGCGGCTGGATGTCCTGGGCGAGGCTGCGTTCGGCGCGGGACCAGTCGAACTCCGCCTCGGGGCCGGCGGTCTCGCTCGGGGCGGGGTCCGCGGGACGGCCGGTCCCGGCCTGCGGCGGTGTTTCCGTCTGCGGGGGCGCGTCCGCCTGCGGCGTCGCGGGACCGAGCCTGCCGGCGGCCGCCGTCAGCACGGCGAGGGCCCGCGCGTCGCCCGGTGCGTGCACGAGCGCCCGGCCCGCCTCGGCGGCCGCCTCCGCGTCCCGGCCGTCGGCGGCCAGCAGTTCGGCGAGCGTCACCCGCAGCGTGGCCTGGTCCGGGGAACGGGCCAGCAGCCCGCGCAGGGTCTCGATGGCTTCCTCGTGCATCGCGAAGCTCCTCCCCGGCCCCGTCGCCCCGGCGGCCGTTCCGCCCGGGGCCTTCGGGGATTTTAGCCCGAGCCGGCGACATCGCCGGCCTCGCTCCGCTGCGGCTTGCGGGCGAGCAGTGCGATCCCGCACAGCCTCCGGCGGTGTCGGCGGAACATGCGCCGCATGGCGAGCACGCGCCGACGGGCGGCGGGGTCGCGCAGCGCGTTGCGCAGGATGCGCAGCGTGCCCCGCAGCCCCTCGTCGGCGAGGTTCCGGCGCAGCTGCAGCAGCGCCATGGGCGCGGTGCCGACCCACTCGACCTCCAGGCCCGCGTCGCGCAGAAGCGCGCTCCACTCGGCTCGGGTCATGGGCCGGGCGTTGACCTTGATGCCGCGGGCCAGGCTCTTGCGCAGCTCGACGGCCTGCTGCTCGGGCAGATCGTCCGGCAGCAGGCCCAGCTCGTGGATGCCGTAGCGGCCGCCGGGGCGCAGCAGCCGGGCCGCCTCGGCGACGATCGCCCGCTTGCCGCGATCGGACTGCATGGTCAGCATCGCCTCGCCGATCACGACGTCGGCCGAGCCGTCGGGCAGTCCCGTCGCGGCCGCCTCGGCGGTGACGCAGCGCCCGCCGGAGGCCGCGACGACGCCGGAGACGATGCGGGCCGCGTCCGGGTCCGCGTCGACGCCCGTGTAGGAGGCGGGGCGCGCGGCGACGATCTCGGCGGCGGTGCGGCCCAGGCCCGGGGCCAGCTCCACCACCTCGGCGCCGGCCGGCTCGGCTTCGGCCAGCAGCCGCCGGGTCAGTCCCGCCCCGCCGGGCCGCAGCACCCGCTTGCCGAGCCGCGCGAGCAGCCAGTGCCCGGGCACGTCCTCGCTGCGCCGTTCGGCCAGGGGCAGGCGTTCAGGGGTCTCGCTCATCCCGTCGTCCCTCCCGGTTCAGCCCAGCAGGGTGACGGTGATGCGGGCGGGCCTGCGGGCGGTCACCTCGTGGCGGACGCCCGCGGGCACGTGCAGCACGCCGCCGGTGCCCAGCTCGTGCACGCGGTCCTCGACGCGGAAGGCGATCGAGCCGTCCAGCACGTGCACGACGATGGGGCGCGGGGCCGTGTGCTCGGACAGCACGGCCCCGGCGTCGAAGGCGATCTGGCGGATCTGGACGCCCTCGCCCCGGTGGGCCAGGGCGGGGGAGACGCCGCCTGCGGGGGCGGGGTTGCGCTCCGCGAGCCGGGCGAGGTCCGCGGCCACGAGGGTCTCGGGGGTCTCGGGGACGGCAGCTTCGGTCATGGTGCTCCTTCGGCTCCACCCGGTCCGGGGCGCCGGGCCTTCTTAAGGCTTGCCTAAGCTATCGTCGCAGGAAGCCGGGAGCGGCGCGAGGGGGCGTGTCGTCGGGGCCGAGGCGCAGGCTCGGCTCGCCTCAGTCCCGAGGGCTTGAGGCTCGAGGTCCTACTGTGGTCGGTTCGGGGCGCCGTGCTCGTGCACGCTTCGAGGGGACCACGGCGCGGCGCAGCTTTTCAACCAGCGAAGAAATACTGCCACGTCGGGTCCGAGCCTCCCGCGCCTCCTCCGGTTCCGGTTCTTCACACAGCCGGCGCAGGCGCACGACCCGGTCCAGGTACTCCAGCTTCGCGCGGTGCCGCCGCTCCTCGGCCCGCAGTGCGATGCGCCGGGACGGCGCGAGCACCGCCTGCGCTCGGGCGGGCACCCCGGGCATCGGCACCAGCGCGAGCACGAGCACGAGGAGAGGCGGGAGGAGGATCACGGCGAGCATCATCGGCGTGGAGAGGAAGGGGAGGGTGAGGAGGAACCCCAGGATGGGAAGACTCAAAACCCACTTGAAAAGATTGAGAAGGAAACGGGTGATTCGATCGACCGGATCGCGCGTGCCCTTCAACGTGGCGGCACTGTGGTGAAAGTATAGGAAAGCGCCGCACGCGAGCACCGAGAGGGCGGCGTAGGCGAGGGCGATGCGCAGATCGACGGGGATCGCCCAGCCGACGATGCCGGCGAGGGCGAACTGCAGAAGTGCGAGGCTTAAGATCGTCGTCCAGGCGGTGCCGAGGTGCCAACGTACTTCGGGGCCGCCGTGCCAGAATCGACGGGTTTGCCGGGATCTCGCCTCGGATTCCCTGCGGAGGCTCTCGACCTCTTCCGGTTTCGGTAGGGACCCGATTTTCTCGTCTTCGCTGCGTCGGTCCCGGCTGCTCGCGTGGATGACCGTGACGCAGGTGATGATGGCGATTATTGCGAGGAAGAGGCGGGTGGGCGCGGGCATGGCCTTGAGTTCGTCTTCGAACGCCATGCCGAAGAAAAGATTCGAGCATCCGCCGATCGTCGCCAGGTACAGCACGAGACACAGTCCGCCCCGCAGGCGGAACGCGTCGCTCGCCTTCTGCGGCGAGAGCGCGTCGCGCGGATCGGGTCTGGGGATCGCGAGCGTGTGGGCGGCGAGGGTGAAGGCGATGCCCACGAACAGCGGGATGAAATATTCGACGGGGATCGGAGGGAACAGCCGGTGCAGGATCCCCAGCGGGCAGGACACCCTGAGATGCTCGCCCAGGCAGGGTTCGGGCAGCTCGGGCTGCACGCCCACGGTGATGCCGAGAATCGTGCCGCAGACGCCGATCAGGAGGGCGAATACCGGAGCCCCCAGCCAGAACAGCTTCAGATTCGGCTCGGGGAAGAGCTGCTCCAGCAGCTCCTGCCTCGATCGATCCCGCTCTTCCTCGCCTTGATCGGTTTGCATGAGGGGATTACATCACGGAACACTGTTTTCGGCAAGTGTGGGGAATATTGATTCCCCAGTCGGTTATTTACTCCTGAGGTTTCCCGGCGGCTTTGTGCTTCATTTCGCGCGCGAGACACGGATTGCGAGTATCTTTGAAGGGAAAATTTGACTCTACTGCGAATCTTTTTGTATCTGGTGTTGGATTTCTTCCAGCTCGCAGAGCTTTGCCCACTCCTCGTCTCTTTGTTGCATTTCATGTCGGTAGAGTATTACTTCAAGGTGCTGGACAGGAAGGCGAAACCAACTCCAGGGGCGCCGAAGTCTCGGGGTGGTGAACGCGAGTGAAGCGATGATCGTGAAAAGCGCGCAGGCGACGGCAGATATCCAGCTCTGGACCGGTAGGTACGAGGCGAAGAGGGACTTTGTTAGGAGCATGAGGTTGAGGGCGGCGGCAAACATTGCCCAGGTGTATAAATTCAGGAGGATCCAAATGAACTTTAATGCTGAATTACTCGGCCTGATCGGAATGCTTGATTGTATGTTCAATCTAAAAAATGGGACGAAGAGGAGGAATAGGAGCGCCCCGGAGGTGAGTATCAGGTTGACCGGGTGTATAAGGATTCCGTATGGAGTCAGCATGGCGTCGATCACCCACGGCAAGACGAGAAAAATGCCGGCTATCAGATTCACCTTGAATGCCACGAATCTCCTTCGGATTGCCGGGTCGGGAGGAGTCCTTCCATTCGTGTGCGCGTCCTCGATTGATGGGATGTCTTCTCCCCAGAGCTGGCTTCGAATTATTCGATCTTCGTCTTCTTCTTGACGTCGGGTTGTGAAGGACTTCTTGTTTATGATCCCCTCTGCCTGCTCAGCGATGCTTCTTCGGTCGTGGAGTGCGCTTGCGACGAGCAGTGCGGTGAAGATCATTGAAAAGAATGCCTCTGCGAGGTTCACTTCCTCCGGGGCTTTTGTGATCTCGGGTAGGAAGCCTATGAGATAATTCGCGGTGAGGGAGACTCCCAGGCTCGCGATCGTGATGTTCATGGACAGGGTCTTCCCCAGCTCCTTTGCTGTCTGGTTTACTCGGGAATGGTCCCCTATCGGCGTGAAGGAGAAGGCCAGGGAGGTCACGAGAATGGCGATGAACGTGCTGAGGTAAAACTCGCTGGAGATGGTGGTGAGGAACTTCTCAGGGGAGGGGTTTTGGTTCTTTTGTTGGTAAAACCATAACCGAGTGGTGCCGAGGAGTGCGCTCGCCAGTCCGATGGAAGTTCCCGCGAGGAGTATTCGGGACATCTTTGACCGATCTCCTCGCAGCTCTCTTACGAGCTGCTCCCGCCTGTGCTCCTGTTCCCGTATCTCGTTGCGCCTCTGCTCCATGAGGAAATTCCATCATGGGCGGGGCTGTTACGCTAGCCGAAGACGACCGTGCGGGAGCCGTCGAGGAAGACGCGGTGCTCGCTGTACCACTTGACGGCCTGGGTGAGGGTCTTGCTCTCCACGTCCTGGCCGATGGCCATGAGCGCTTCGGGGGTGCGGGCGTGGTCGACGCGGTGCACGTTCTGCTCGATGATGGGCCCCTCGTCCAGATCGACCGTGACGAAGTGGGCGGTCGCGCCGATGAGCTTCACGCCGCGGGCATGCGCCTGCCGGTAGGGGCTTGCGCCCTTGAAGCCCGGCAGGAAGGAGTGGTGGATGTTGATGATCCGCCCGGCCAGCCGCTCGCACAGCTCCGGCGAGAGGATCTGCATGTAGCGGGCGAGCACGACCAGCTCGATCCGCTCGCGCTCCACGACCTCCAGCACGCGCTCCTCGAAGGCCGCCCGGTCCGCGGAACCCGCGATCGGCCGGTGCTCGAAGGGGACGCCGTAGAAGGCGGCCAGCTCGCCCAGCCGCGCGTGGTTCGCCATCACCAGCGGCACCTCGATGTTCAGATGCCCGGATCGCTGGCGGAACAGCAGGTCGTTCACCGCGTGCTCCGCCTTCGAGCCGAGCACCAGGGTGCGCAGTCGGCGCTCCGCGTCCTCCAGCTCGTACTCGGCGCCGAAGCGTTCCGCCACCGGCACCAGCAGCGCCTCGACCCCGGTTCGCGGCAGCGGCGTGGACACCTCCACGCGCATGAAGAAGCGGTCCGTGTCCAGGGAGGAGAACTGCTGAAGTTCCTCGATGTTGCCGCCCGCCTCGGCGACCGCCCCGGTCACGGCGTGCACGATCCCGGGCCGGTCCGGGCAGCGCAGGGCGAGCACCCAGCGGCGGGGCGCTCCGGCGGGCGGGGGTGCGGCGTCGGCGGGGGTCACCTGGCCAGCCTAGGCCCTGGCCGTAGACTCCCGGCGTGGACGAACTCGTGGTCGAGCGGGTGCTGCGCGCCGTGGAGTGCGTGCCGCCCGGCCGCGTCGCCAGCTACGGCCTCATCGGCGCCCTCGTCGGCGCGGGGCCCCGGCAGGTCGGCGCCGTGCTGAGCCGCTACGGCGACGGGGTGCCCTGGTGGCGCATCGTGAACGCCTCAGGCGAACTGCCCGCGCCGCTCCTGGCCCGCGCCCTGCCCCGCTGGCGCCGGGAGGGCATCGAGCCGGCCCCGCACGGCCGCGGCTGCCGCTACGGACGCTTCGCCGCGGACG
>JAUNLB010000076.1:0-3123 GCA_030532485.1 Pseudoclavibacter sp. | reverse complement strand
TCCGCGGTGGAGGCGCGCCTGGCCGAGCTGGAGTGACGGATCCGGCGGGGACTGGCGCGACGGGCCCGGCGGGGCGACCGGGACGACGGGCCCGGCAGACCTGCACGCGCGGGCCGCGGGCCGGCGCGAAGGCTCGGCCCCGCCGGGGCTTCGCGTACACTCGTGGACGGTCCGGCGGCTCGCCGGGCCCCCGGCGTGCCGGAACGCACGCAGCCTGGACCGGCCGTCCGCGCCCGAGGGGACCGCGCGCCCCGCGCCGCCGGTCCTGCCGTGCCCGGAAGCGGATTCCCAGTGCGCACACCCACGCAGACTCCTCCCGCGCCCGCCTCGCGGGCCGCCGAACGCCTGCCCCTGCTGCCGTTGATCGCCCTGGCGGCCGCCACCTTCGTCTCGATCACCATCGAGATGCTGCCCACCGCCGTCATGCCGGTCATGGCCGCGGACCTCGGCGTCTCCTCCGCGCGCGTCGGCATGCTCATGACGGTGTTCGCGGCCACCGTGGTGATCACCTCCGCCCCGCTCACGCACCTCACCGCGCGCGTGCCGCGGCACGCGCTGCTGACGGGGGTGCTGCTCCTCTACGGGCTCAGCACCGCGGCCACGGCACTCGCCCCCGATTACGGGCTCATCCTCGCCGGCCGTATCGCCGGGGGCCTCGCCCACGGGGTGTTCTGGGCGATCGCCGCGAGCTACACGGCCCGCATCGTGCCCGAGGCCGTGCTCGCCCGCGCCCTGTCCATCACGATCGGCGGCGGCTCGGCGGCCTTCGTGCTCGGGGTGCCGCTCAGCGCGCTGCTCGCCCAGGCGATCGGCTGGCGGGCGACCTTCGGCGCGCTCGCGGCGCTCACCCTGGCCATCGCGGCCCTGCTGTGGTGGCGGCTGCCGCGCGCGCCGGGGGCGGCGGCCGCGGGGCCGGCCGAGCACCGGGCCGAGGAGATCGCCGCGACCGCGCCCACCGGGACCGTCGCGCCGCCGGAGCCGGGCGCCGGCTCGGCGCCGCCGGGACGGCCCGGCCGGAGCCGGTCGTCCATGCGGGTGGCGCTGCTGGTGTGCGGGTTGGCGTGCCTGATCATGACCGGGCAGTACGCGGCCGCCTCCTACGTCTCGCCGCTGCTGGTGGAGCTGGCGGGCCTGCCGCTGGGCCTGCTCGGCGCAGCGCTGCTCGTCTACGGTGCGGCGGGGGCGGCGGCGACCTTCGCTACCGGGCACGCCTTCGGGTCGCGGCCGCGGCTGGGGCTGTTCCTCTCGCTCGGGCTCATGGCCGCCGGGGTGGGGCTGGTGGCCCTGGCCGGGGCCGCGGGCGCCCCGTGGCTGTCCCTGCCCGGGCTCGTGGTGTGGGGCGCGGGCACGGGCTTCGTCGCGCCCCTGCTGCAGACCCGGCTGCTGTCCGCCGCGCCGGAGCACCGTCGCGACGTCGCCTCGGCCCTCTACACGAGCGGCTTCAACATCGGCATCGCCGGCGGCGCCCTGCTCGGCGGCCTGCTGCTGGAGACCGCCGGCGTCGCCTGGCTGCCGCCGTTCTTCCTGGCCGTCACGGCGCTCTCGGCGGCCGCCGCGGCGGCCCTGGACCGGGCCGCGGCCCGCGGCGGCCGCTGAGCCCTCCGCTCAGGAGCCGCCGCTCGGCGCCTCGGCCGCCCGGGCGTCCATGTCGATCCCGGACAGCTCCTCGGCGACGGTCCGCAGCGCGTCGCGGACCGCCCGGATCAGCGCCGAATCGCGTGCCGAGCGTCGTGCGGAGGTGAAGATCTCGCGTCGGGGCCGGCCCGGCAGCTCCAGGAAGCGCAGCCGCGGCGTGCGGTGGGCCCAGGCCAGATCGTTCATGATCCCGACCGCGTTCCCGGTCTCGACCAGCCGCAGCTGGGCCTGCAGGTCCGCGGTCTGGAATCGCACGTCCGGCTCGAAGCCGGCGGTCCGGCACAGCTGCTCGTGCCAGTGGCGGGAGGCGCTGCCCGGCGGCTCCATGACCCACGGCAGTTCCGCGGCGTCCGCCAGGCCGCGCAGCTCCCGGTCCGCGGGAACGGCCAGCCGCAGCCGGTCGCTCGTGAGCAGTTCCCGGTCCAGGCCGGGGTGGTGCGGGGCGGCGTGCCCCGGGTACTGCTCGGCGGCCACCAGGTCGAAGTCGCCGGCGGCGGTGTTGTAGAGCGCCGCCTCCGGTTCGTACTGCACCACCTCGATCCGCAGCCGGGGGTGGGCGGCGGCCAGCAGCCGCAGCATGTCCGGCACCAGGGCGAGCGCCGCCGACTGGAAGACGGCCAGACGCACCTCGCCGACGGGGCGGTCCAGGGAGGCGGCCAGATCCAGCTCCGCCCGCTCCAGCCGCTCCAGCACGGCCGTGGTGTGCTCGACGAGGATCTCCGCCTGCGGGGTCAGCTGCAGGCGGCGGCCCTGCCGGCGCAGCAGCGGCGCGCCGGCCTCCTGCTCCAGCTGGCCGAGCTGCTGGGAGACCGCCGAGGCCGAGCAGCCGAGGGTGCGGGCCACCTCGGCGACCGTGCCCCGCAGCTGCAGTTCGCGCAGGATGCGCAGGCGTTTGACGTCGAGCACCTCAGCCTCCCGAACAGTGAAGAAAAACTTCAGGGTATTCCCCGTAAAGCATTGATTTTTCTAATGCTAGCGTGGTGCCCGTCGAGCCGCCGAGCACCTCGCCGAGCGCCGAGCACGTCACCGAGTACCGCGAGAAAGGGCCCGCCGCACATGGTCGCCGAGTCGAACCCCCGAACCGTCACCGCCGAGTCCGTGGCGGAGCTCCGCTCCCTCGCCGACGACGCCGTCCGTCAGGTGCGGCGCTGGCTCTCCGACGCCGAGCAGGTCCCCGTCGACGCGGCCGCCCGGCAGCTGGCCGGGGTGCTGCAGGACCCGAACGGCCTGGACTTCACGGTCGGCTTCGTGGACGGCGTGGTGCGTCCGGAGGACCTGCGGGTGGCCGCCGCGAACCTGCGCCGCATCGCCCCCCGGGCGCCGGGCTTCCTGCCGGCGGCCATGCGCGGGGCGATCCGCCTGGGCGGGGGAGCGGCGCCCCTCGCGCCCGCGGTGGTCGTCCCGATCGCCCGGCGGGTGCTGCGGGAGATGGTCGGGCACCTGATCATCGACGCGAGCGACAAGAAGCTCGGCCCGGCCATCGCGAAG
>JAUNLB010000075.1:5180-12466 GCA_030532485.1 Pseudoclavibacter sp. | reverse complement strand
ACGGTCAGCAGCCGGGGTACGGTCAGCAGCCCGGCTATCCGCAGGGCTGATCGCATATGGCCTTCCCCGGGCCGTCCGGTGCAGCACCTGCTGCGCCGGACGGCCCGCGCTTTTCGGGTGATTCCACAGGGGTGTGATCCTGCTCGGAACGGTCCAGGGCCCGCGGGGCGCGCCGAACTCGGCCCCGCCGGTCTCGTATGGAACTTCGATCCGCCCGCGCGCGGCGACCGCGACCGCGCGAAAGGGGCGAGGTTCTTCTCCACAGCCCCTGCTCCGATGCTTCGGCGGTGCGTTCCGTCCATAGCATCGAGGGCATGGAGAGCACGCACTGCACCACACCCGGCGAGGCGCTCTCGGCCCTCGTCGAGTTGATCGGGGGCCTGCCTCGGGACAGTCTCGTGCTGCTGCCGATGTCCGGCACGAGGGGCGAGGGGGTGCTGCGCATCGACCTGCCCCGGCGGGGTCCGGGCGGCACGGATTCGGAGAGCTGGGCCCACGCCGTGCTGAGCCTGCTGCTCTGCCGTCCGGGCGCGGACGGCATGCTGGGCCTGATCTGCGTCGACGAGCCCGCGCAGCCCGCCGGGCGCGTGCCGCGGGCCGCCCTCGCTCGCATCCTGCACGAGACGGCGCACCGGGCCGGACTGCACTGCGTGCTGCTGATGTGGATCACGCGCGAGAGCTGGGGTCGTTACCCCGGTCCGGCGGAGCCGGCGCAGACGCCTCGGCCTCGGGAGGGGCTGCGGGGCGCGGCCCGGAACGCGTCCTTCCGCCCGCCGCTCCGGCTCGAGCCCGAGCCGGAACCCGACCCGGTGCGGGCCGGGACGGTGCGCGCCGTCTGCGCGGCCGAGGCCGGACGGGACCCGGGGGCCGGCGAGGCCTTCGCGGCCTGGCGGGCCGAGCTGGACGCCGCCCACGTGCACCGGATGGGCGATGCACGGAGCCGGGGTGCGGACTCGCCGACTCGTGGGCCGGCGTCCCCCGAGTCGGCCGGCCTGCTGCTGCACCTGCTGCGGGTGGGCGGGGGACCCCGGCTGGTGACGGACGCGCTGTTCGGGCGCCTCGGGACGCTGGAGTGGCCGGAGGCGATCGCCTGGGCGCTGGGGCGCAGGCGACCGTCGAGGCCGCCGGCCTGGAGCGCGGCGCGCGCCCGGGCCGCATCGCTGCTGCTGCGCGAGGCGCACGATGCCTGCGGCTCCGGCGAGCGGCCCACGATCGCGCTGTGGACGGCGTGGCTGGAGTGGGGCCGGGGCGGGGGGAGCGCTGCGGCGCTCTGGGCCGCGCGCTGCCTGAAGCGCAGCGACGACGGGCAGGAGCGGCGCCAGGCCGGTGTCGTGAACCGGCTCGCGGAACAGGGGATCGTCGCCCCCTGGCTGCACCAGCCCCCGCAACTCGATTCTCGCGCAGGCTCGTGAACGCGGTCCCGAGCGGTCCCCGGGTCCGCACCCCCGTCGAGCTGGAGCCGGAGCCCATTCGGATCCCGGTCCGCGAGGACGCCGGAGAGGCCCCGCAGCTGTCGCTGCTCATGGTGCTGGCTCCCGTCGCGGCGGCCCTCGCGCTCTTCCTGCTCACCGGATCGACGGCGACGATCGCCTTCGCCGCCTTCGGGCCCGTGCTCGGGATCGCGGGATTCGCGGAGCAGCGCCGTCGCAGGCGGCGCCGACTGCGACGGATCGAGGAGCGCTACCGGCGCGAACTGCACGCGGCGCGCACCGCGATCGAGGGGCAGCTGGCGGCGGCGATGGAGCGCGCCTGGGCGGCCGAGCCCCACCCGCTGGCGCTCATGGACCGCACGCCGCCCGCGTGGGCGCTGGACGCGGGCGGCGCGCGGCCGCAGGGGCCGCCGAGCCTCCGGATCGGGGTGACGGATCTGCCCAGCGGCCTGCGGGTGGAGACGGTCGGCGAAGCGGATGCCCAGGCGCAGGAGCTGCTGCGTCGGGCCAGGCGGCTGGCGGGGGCGCCGCTCGCGATCGAGGCCGAGGGGATCCGTCTGTGCTGCCGGGGCGATGCGGGCGGGGTGCTGCGGGCGTTGCTGGTGCAGGCGGTCCGGCGGTGCGAGGCCGCGCCCGTCGTGCGCATCGAGTCGGGTCCGGACGCGCTGCGGCTGCGCGCGCAGCTGGACCCGCTGGTCGAGGCCGGGCTCGTGCTGCCGGAGGGCTCCCGGGCGGCCGAACCGGGAAGGCTGGAGATCCGGGTGTCGGACGCAGGGAGCGCGGCCGAGAGCGCCGTCGCCGGGCGGGATCATCTCCTGCTGCAGGGCGGAGACGGCTCCTGGAGCTGCCGGGCTCCCGGCAGCCCCGCCGTCGCCTTCCTGCCGGACACGGTCGGGGAGGAGCGCTTCGCGCTGTGGGCCGAGCGGCTGGCGGCCCGGATGCCGGGTCCCTCGTCAAGCGAGGCGGGAGGGGAGGAGCCGGAGCCGGAGGGGCTGCCGGAGCGGCTCGCCTTCGCCGAGCTGCCGCCGTGCGAGCAGACCGGGGCGGGGTTGCCGGCGGTCCTCGGCATGGCCGCGCACGGGCCGCTGTGCATCGATCTTGTCCGTGACGGTCCGCACGCGGTCGTGGGCGGAACGACGGGCAGCGGCAAGAGCGAGCTGCTGATCAGCTGGCTGCTCGCGCTCGCCGCGCGCGAGGACGCGCATCGGCTGCAGCTGCTGTGCATCGACTTCAAGGGCGGCGCAACCTTCGACGCGCTGCGCCCTTTGCCGCAGCTGGCGGGGATCGTGACGGACCTGGACGGCGGCGAATCGATCCGGGTGGTGGCGAGCCTGCGGGCCGAGCTGCGCCGCCGCGAGCGGCTGCTGCGTCAGGCGGGGGCCAGGGACGTCGCGGCGGCCGACGGCATCGTGCCCAGGCTCGTGGTCGTCGTGGACGAATTCCAGGCGCTGCTGCAGGAGCATCCGGAGACCCACGACGCCTTCACGGACCTGGCGGCCCGCGGCCGCAGCCTGGGCGTGCATCTCGTGCTCTGCGCGCAGCGCCCGACCGGTGCGATCCGAGACGCCCTGCTGGCGAACTGCGCGATCCGCGTCTCGCTGCGGGTGACGGACCCCGCCGACAGCCGGGCCCTGCTCGGCGACGCGGCGGCCGCCTCGCTGCCCGCGCAGCCGCGGGGACGGGCCGTCGTGCGCGTGGACGGGCGATGCGAGCGGCTGCAGATCGCCCGCAGCACGCCGGCGGACGTCGAACGGGTCGCAGCGCTGCATCCGCTGGATCCGGCAGATCGGCCGTCGGCGCCGTGGCAGCCGCCGCTGCCGGCCGATCTGCCCCTGGCGGAACTGCAACGTCTCGCCCGGCAGGCAGGCACCTCCGCGCTGGCGGTGCCCTTCGCACTCGGCGACGACCCCGCGTCGCAGTGCCGGCCGATCGTGGCGCTCGGCGAACGCTGCGGGCCCCTGCTCGTGCTCGGCAGCGGCGGCAGCGGCAAGACCACGGCCCTGGAGACGATCGCCCTGGCCGCCGAGGCCGCCGGCGAGCCGGTCCTGCGCATCCCGTCCCCCGAGGCGCCGGAGCCCCTGGAGGACGCCTGGGACGCGGTGGCGGCGTGGTCGCGGCGGGCGCCCGCGGGAGTGGTATGCCTGGACGACGTGGACCTGCTGGTCGCCCGGTTGGGGGAGGAGCACGGGCGGCTCTGGGTCGAGCGGGTGGCGGATCTGGCGCGGAGTGCCGGCGCGCACCGGCTGGTCCTGGCCGCACAACGGCTGACGGGGCCCTGCGCGTCCCTAGCCTCGCTCGCGCGCAGGACGCTGCGACTGCCGTTCGCGTCCCGCAACGACTACGTGCTCTCCGGCGGCGAGGGGACGGACCACCTGGTGGACGCGCCGCCCGGACGGGGCCGCTGCGACCGCCTGCTCGTGCAGATCGCCCGGGCCGAAGCTCCACGACGGGGCCCGGAGCGCTTCTGGGGTCCTACGCGCCTGCCCGGGACAGCGAAGGGAGCGGCTCCCGTCCGCCTCGCGGTCGCGAGCGCGAGGCCCGTCGAACGGGCGGCCGGGTTGCGGGCGGCCGGCTGGCGGATTCTGCCCGTGCCTGCTCCGGGGCAGCCGCCGCAGGCGGAGCCCGCCGAGCCGGATCGGGCCGGTAGGGGCGCCGTGTTCCTGGGCGGTTTCGAAGCCTGGCAGCAGTCCTTCGGGGCCCTGCGCGCCCTGAGCGGGACTATGCCGGTGGTTGTGGACGGGGCGAGCGCAGGGGAGCTGCGGCAGCTGCTGCCGGGCGGGCAGACGCCACCCTTCATCGCCGACCCGACCGCGACGGCCGTGCTGCGCACCCCCGACGGCACGATGCGCAGGCTTCGGTGGCCGCGGGACGGCGAGCCGTGCTGGCCTGCTGCCGGGCATTGACGAGTGGGGCGCGCTCATGAGGCATGAAGGATGCCAAAAATTGTTTTTTGTAAAGACTCGATATTGGGGAATTGGATCTTCGGGCATCCCCTGGCGGTTCATTCATGGGGCATGCTTGCCTTTGAGGCGAGGGCGCGGGCGAGCTGGACGTTCAGCTCGGTTGTGGTGATGATGCGTGAGAGCATGGCTTGCGTGGCCTTCCAGGGCAGCATCAGGGCGAGCATCTCCCGGGTCGGCTCGGCGGGCGGCGACGGCGGTGCGATCCGCGCCGGCCAGAACAGCCTCGCCCGCCGCGACTCTGCCGCCGGCAACCACCACGAACCCCTTGTTTCTAGGACGAGAACCAGAGGTGGTGGGCGGCTTGTGCGGCGATGATGAAGTCGACGATTCCGACGACCCATGCGGTCGTCGATCGCGCGTGTTCAGTGAGCCAGCCGTCCAGTTTCTGCAACGGCGCTTCGAGCGCGGAGCGCGCCAAGATCCTGCCTGCGGAAAGCACAAGAGCAGGGAGGATCATCACAAGACAATATCCCAGGAGCAGCACCGCGTTGCCGGGCCACCCGGGACCCTGGACGGCGATGATGCCGATGCCCGCGAGGTACGGCAGCATGGTTGTCACCTCGATGAGAACAGCGGTGAGGGCAAGGCCGAGCAATGTAGCAGTCGACCCGGACGACGATTCGCCTCCCATGATTCGAGCGCGCCACCTCATGACTCTCCCTCCTCCATGGACCGCCTGTTCGGCGGCCTGAGCGCGAGCCTTCTTGGTGTCCATCAGATGGCTGACGACGAGCAAGACGACACCTGCGGCGAGCTGTGCGTAGTAGAAGGCGTTCGTTTCCAGTAAGTGACTGGAACCATGAAGCAGCGTGGTGGCCCCCAGCATCAAGGCCAGTCCTATGGCAAAGTATGTGGCCGCAACAACCCCCAGAAAAAGTAGGAGACGTCCAATGTGCAGTCGGCCGGGTGCCGTCAGGAGCCAGATCGGGATCAGGAGGGTTCCGAAGCTGGTCGAGTCGATGAGCGCGAGAACGGCGAGGCTGCCGAGAATCTCAATCATCAGGACGGTCCTAGCTGCAAACGACGATCGCAAATAGCGGTTGCCGCACTTCCTTCAGCTCGATGAGAGGCGACCACTTGGCCGTCCACGCTGATGCTGCATTCGATGTAGCTCGCCGCAGGATCGGCCTCGACCTCGACGTGCGTGGCGCGAAGCGGGAACATCGTGTCTGTGGGGACGGTGAAGTCTCGGGTGAAGGGAAGTCGCACCGACTCCTCGCGAAGGCTCTGACCGCCTCCAGGGGCGTCGAGCTCCACACTCAGTTCGCCAGTGGTGTCGGCGTCGCTCTCCACTGTGACGGTCACGGTGAGATCCTCCGTCCCCGCCGCATCGGGCGAGTACGGACTCGAGGGTCGACTCGTGGCCTCCTGTCCGGTCATACCGTCGATGGTGTCCTGGACGACACCGCACCCGCACAGCGTCACAACCCCGGTGACACAGAGCACAAAAGCAATGAACGCTCGTTTGCTCCGAACGCACATCCCGACTCCTTCCTAGTAGCACGAGTGTGCGAG
The DNA here is from genome assembly GCA_030532485.1 of Pseudoclavibacter sp. GTDB lineage: Bacteria > Actinomycetota > Actinomycetes > Actinomycetales > Microbacteriaceae > Pseudoclavibacter. Next base: position 6,558 of record JAUNLB010000075.1, on the reverse strand, counting down.
AGGCCGACTCTAGCACAGTCGTGCTACTAGTGCAGTGCAACGCGAGGGTACGATGTGGACGCGGGGATGGGGCGATTCGCTGACGCCGCGGCCGGCATTGCGCGGCGGGTGCGGTGAGGGGCGCTCGCCGGCTTCGTGCGAGTGAGCGTTATCGAGGGTCACTCTGGAAGCTCCTCGGCAACACCAGGACAGGCCCCGAGGCGGGTGATGCGCTCGAGCAGCGTGGTCGCGTACGCCTCCGGAGGCGCCGATGAGCGGATCGTCCCTCCCTGGACCCGGGCACCCGACGGCCGGCGACCCCGGCCGGGGTCTTCGACGCCCGGACCGCCTGGGCTCGCGTTTTGCGGCGGGAGGTCGCTCAGGTCATTCGCGGCGTCGGTTCTCGTTCAGCACCCGTTTCGCGGCATCGTTCGCTCTTTTGAGGGCGAGAAGGCAGAGGAGCACGACGCTCGTATAGCCGATCCCGGCCGCGGTGAGAACGCTCGTCGTGCTCGCGCCTCCGAAAGACAGAGCCAGTGTCGCGATCCCGGTCGCTGCGCATATCAGCGATGATGCGAGAACTGTCGGGAGCGCGGCTCGGTGGCCGGCGACCCACGCTTCCTGTGAACTCCTCGTCCACTTCGTTCGTATGCCCACCCCGGAGTTGGGGGGTATCCGCCCGCTGGCCGCGGAGCGGGTCGTGGAGAACAGGATTCCGGACAGGAACAGGAGTCCGAATGCAAGAAAAATTCCGGGCACGCGGCTCCTCGAATCGGCGCTTCTGTCTCGGGCTCCCGGTGCAGAATAGCATGATCGTCTCTTATAGAGGTTCGGAGTGGAGCAGGGATTGTCGTCTCGACGCATGTGACGAGCGGGCGATCGTCGAGCCCTCCCGCCTCCGCGCTCTGGCTGCGGGCAGGGGCGAGCCCGGAACGTCTCGTCTGACGCCTCCCTGCGCGAGGCGCCCCTGTCGCGGACAGGGCTCGAACCGGGCCGCTCCACGGGGCGGAAGGCCGGGCGCAGCGGTAGGCTCGCGAGGGGTCGGCCGGCGTTCGGCCGTGAACGCAGCTCGTGGACGAGGAGAGGGAGACGCGCGTGGGGACGGTTCCCGTCATCGCCCTGAGCGGTCATCTGGGGGCGGGCAAGACCACGCTGCTCAACCACGTGCTCCGGCGCCCTTACGCGCGCATCGGGGTGGTGGTGAACGATTTCGGCGCGGTGAACATCGATGCGGGGCTGGTGACCGGGCAGGTCGACGACGCCGCCTCGATCTCCGGCGGCTGCATCTGCTGCATGAACGACGCGGGCGGGCTGGATGAGGCGCTGGCCCGGCTGGCCCGTCCCCGCCTGCGCCTGGACGCGATCCTCCTGGAGGCCAGCGGCGTCGCCGATCCGCTCG
>JAUNLB010000075.1:0-5170 GCA_030532485.1 Pseudoclavibacter sp. | reverse complement strand
CTCGCGCTCGTGCACGTGCTGCGCGGCAGCAGGGCCGGGGGCGTGCGCTTCGGCGGCCTGGTGGACGTGGTGGACGCGCTGGAGCACTTCCGGACGGTGGACCGCTACGAGCTGCCGCCCGCCCGATACGCGGCCGCAGACCTCGTGGTGGTCAACAAGCTCGAGCTCGTTCCGGAGCAGCGGCGCACGGAGCGCTTCGAGCGCATCGCGGCCCGGGTGGCCGAACGCAATCCGCGAGCGCGGCTGGTGGCGGCCCGTCGCGGCGGCATCGACCCGCAGCTGCTGTTCGACGTGGCGGAGGAGGACGACGCCCCCGACGAGCTGCCGATCCGCGCGCTCATGGCCGAGACGGCGGGGCAGGAGCACGGCCACGAGCACGCGCGGGCCGTGACGGCTCTCGCCGATGCCCCGGTGGACGGCGCCCGGATCGCGCAGCTGTTGGAGTCGCCCCCCGAGGGCGTCTACCGGATCAAGGGCCGGGTCACGGTCCGCTCCGCCCCGGGCCTGCGGCGCTTCGTCGTGAACACGGCGGGCGGCACGGTGCACATCGCCTCCGAGCGGGCCGCCCGGCGGGAGGGGCCCGAGGACAGCGTGCTCGTGGCGATCGGCATGGAGCTGGACGAGGCGAGCGTGAGGGAACGACTGGAGGAGGCGCTTGCTCCTGCCCCGGCGGGGGACCCGCGTCCGGGCGTCCGGCGCCTGGACCGCCTGCGCCGCCTGAGCGCCTGATCCGCCGGTTCAGTCGGCGGGGGTGGGCGTCACGTTCGGCGGGTTCGAGACGTTCACGGCGCGCAGCTCGCCGATCTCCAGGCGCGTGCTGGTGGTCGTGGTCGTGCTGAGCACGCCGCTCTGGCCGGTGTTGGCGCTCCACTCGACGCTCCAGTGGCTCGTGGCGGTGACGGTGTACAGACCGTCGGGTTGGCGCTTGCTCGTGCGCTTGTACAGGTGTCCGCAATCGGGCGAGGGCACGAAGCCCATGGAGGTGTGGAAGGCGGTGCCCTGCCGACAGCTGACCACGGCCCCGTCGCCCATGTTCCACTCGACGCGGTCGACGTGGGCGGTCATGGTGATGGTGTAGCCCTGCAGGGAGACGCTGGTGCTCGTGGGTCCCCAGCTGCGCTCGTCGGGCTCGTGGACCCACATCCAGATGGGCACGTTCACATAGCTGTGCCGGTGGCCGAGCTCGGGGTCCACTTCGGGGGCCATGCCGATCTGGATCGCGTGCAGCTCGAGCCGCGCGACCGCTGAACGGGCCGCTTCGACGGGGGTGACGGCGGGGACGCCCTGCCCCTGGGGGAAGGCCGAAGTGCAACCGAAGCTCGATATGATTTCATTGCCGAATCGAGTGATGACCACTCCGGGGTCGGTGCACGCCGACCCGGACTCGTCCGTTCCGCCGTCTGCGCCTCCACCGGAGTCACCGTCCCCGGTCGCACCGTCGTCGGCCCCGCCGCCCCCGGAACTGTCGCCGGAATCCCAACCCATGGTGCACTCCTGGGACGCGGCTCCTGAATCCGTCGTGCAATTGGCGTCACCGAAGTCGGCGAAGGCCGGCGCGGGGATTGCGACGCCCAGAAGCAGAGCGATCGTCGCAACGTATGTGGTCTTACGCGTGTTCAACATTCTGTTTTCCCGTCTGCCGGGGTGTTGATGTCGATGAGGAGCCAGCGCCCGCCGATCTGGTCGTATGCGATGGTGGCCTCAGCGTGAAAGCGGAGGGGGCCAGTGGTGGGGATCGGTCCCTTGCCGGGCATCTCGGCCTTCAGTTCGGTGATGTCGTGGCAGCCAGGGATGGTGACGTGTCCGTAGGGGACTTCGACTTCCTGGCCATCGATGGTGTCGGTCCAGGATTGAGCGTAAGCGGCTTCCATGTCAGGGGAGAAAGTGACCCAGCCGGAGGTGATGAGTCCGACCTGTTCCCTCTCTTCGGCCAGTCGCAAGTCGGTGTCGGCCTGGGGGCCCTGGGCGTAGATGAGGATCACGTCCCGGTCCTGGGGCTTGCGCCAGACATGGCTTCGGGCGAGGTAGTACTTCCGGACGAGTCGCTCGGCGTCGGCGAGGGCTTCGCCGGCGCTCTGCGGCGGCTCGCTGAGGACGGGCTCGAAGCGTTCGTAGGGGGCCCGGGTGGATGCGGGCGAGGCGGTGTCGACCGCGGCGGTCTCGCTCGGCTCCGCTGGGGCGGGGGCCGGTTCGGCGGTGCAGCCCGCGAGCGCGACGCTCGCCAAGAACACGGTTGCGAGGGGGAGGCGTCGGAGGAATCCGCTCATGAGGCCGGTGGTGTTCAGCATTCCGTTCTCCCGTCTGCCGGGGTGTTGAGGTCGATGAGGGAGCCTCCGGCTGCGAGTCGAGTCTCGGGAGCGCGGGCTGTGGACGGCCAGAGGGCTCCGACGACAGATGTCTTGCTCGGCTGCGGGGGATCGCGGGCCGCCTCGAGGGTCGCCTCGCGGGTGGAGCGGGTGGGCGGGGCGGCCGTCGGCGGGACGAGGCCGGTGTGAAGGCGGCCGGGCGGTGCTCCCCGGCGGCCCTCCTCGTCCTCGTATCGCATCTCGACCCCCGTTCTCCTCGCGCCCGCCTCGGTGTCCGTGGGGCGGGCGGATCAGGTGAAAGCGAGGATAAACCACGAGATTTGCGAGGGGAAGGGGGTGTGGAGAACTTCCGCTCGGACCGTCGGCCCGAGGGGGGTCCCCTCGATGAGGTGTTCGACGGGCCCTGGTTGGATATTCCACAACGGAGCAATTCTTGAGAAAAGCTCTTGCATTTTCTCGCCTGACGGCCCAGACTGCTGCCCAGGGCCGCGCGCGGCGGAGCCGGGAGGGAGACGGGCATGGATGCGGGGAGCCTGTACGGGGTGCGGAGGGGAGCCGAGGCCGGGCCGGCGGCGGGGGGCAGCGCGGGGAGCGTGCACGGGGCGCGGAGACGGAATCGGGAGCGGGGCTCGATCGGGCCCTACATGATCCTGCTCGTGCTCGCGAGCATCGTCCTGCTCGGGCTCGTGGTGGACGGCGCCGGCAAGCTCCAGGCCTCGACCCGGGCGCACCAGGTGGCGGCCTCCGCGGCCCGAGCGGCCACGACGAGCCTGGCCTCCGACACGGTCCGGAAGGGCCGGCCCACGATGGACGTGGAAGCCGCCCGGCTCGCGGCCGAGGAGTACCTCGCCGCCCACGGCATGCAAGGGGCCGTCGAGGTGCAGTACCCCGTGGTCACCGTGACGGCCGTCGAGCGCTACCAGACCAGATTCCTCGGCCTCATCGGGATCGCCGAGCTGCGGGCCAGCGGCACGGTCAGCGCCCTGCTCGTCGACCGTCCCTTCGAGCCGGGCGATCCGACCCCGCGGTGCGGGAGGCGCAGGGCCCCGAGGCTCAGGGCAGCGTGAGGATCTCCGCGCCCTGCTCGCGCACGACGATCGTGTGCTCCCACTGGGCCGTGCGGGAACGGTCCGCGGTCACGATCGTCCAGTCGTCGTCCCAGCTCTCCCACTCGTGACCGCCGCCGAGCGTGAGCATGGGCTCGATCGTGAACACCATGCCCGCCTCGATGAGCGTGTCGTGTTCGGGCGAGTCGTAGTGGGGCACGATGAGGCCGGTGTGGAAGGCGCGCCCCACCCCGTGCCCCGTGTAGTCGCGCACGACCCCGTAGCCGAAGCGGCTCGCGTAGCGCTCGATGACCCGGCCGATCACGTTCACCCGCCGGCCGGGCCGGGCGGCCTTGATGCCGCGCATGAGCGCCTCCCGGGTCCGCTCCACGAGCAGGCGGTCCTCCTCGGCGACCTCGCCGACCAGGTACATGCGGTTCGTGTCGCCGTGCATGCCCTCGAAGAAGGCGGTGATGTCGACGTTCAGGATGTCGCCGTCCTCCAGCACGGTGTCGTCCGGGATGCCGTGGCAGACGACCTCGTTGAGCGAGGTGCAGCAGGACTTCGGAAATCCCCGGTAGCCGAGGGTGGAGGGGTAGGCGCCCCGCTCGACGAGGTAGTCGTGCGCGATCGCGTCCAGCTCGTCGGTCGTCGTCCCCGGCGTGACGAAGCGCTCCAGGTGCGCCAGGGCGCCGGCCGCGATGGCGCCGGCCGCCTGGATGCGGGCGATCTCCGACTCGTCGTACACGTCGCCGCCCCGGGCGGGGGCCGGTGCGCGCCGGCCCACGTAGTCGGGACGGGGGATCGAGGCGGGCACCCGGCGCTCGGCGGAGAGCCTTCCCGGCACGAGCAGGCCGCTCGCAGGATCTTTTGGCATACGCTCGATCCTATGACCACGGATCACGACGCCTACTGGTACAACGAACGCACCGGCGAGGTCGAGCACGGCAAGCAGTCGCTGGCCAGCGAGCTCGTCGGCCCCTTCCCGACCGCCGAGGAGGCGGCCCGCGCCCCCGAGCGGCTGCGCGAGAACGCCCGCAAATGGGCCGAGGAGGAGGCCCGCGAGGAGGAGTGAGCCGTCGGGCTCGCCTCGGCCGTCCGGCCCGCTCCGATCAGCGCGGCTCGTCCGCGTAGCTCTCCGCCTCGCCCGGGTAGCCGCCGGACTTCACCTCGTCGCGGAAGCGGCCGGCCGCCTCCAGCAGGGTCTCGCGCAGCTGCGCGAAGTGCCGCACGAACTTCGGCATGCGCCCCGAACCGAGCCCCATCGCGTCGGTCCACACCAGGATCTGGCCGTCGCAGCCGGCCCCCGCCCCGATGCCGATCGTGGGGATGCGCAGCTCCGCGGTCAGCTCGGCGGCGATCGCCGCGGGCACCAGTTCCAGGACGACCGCGAAGGCGCCGGCCTCCTGCACCGCGAGCGCGTCGGCCCGCAGCCGTGCGGCTCCCGCCTCGCCCCGTCCCTGGATCACGTGCCCGCCCAGCGCATGCTCCGACTGCGGGGTGAAGCCGATGTGCGCGAGCACGGGTACGCCCGCCTCCACGATGCGGCGGATGGCCGGCGCGCTGCGCTCGCCGCCCTCCAGCTTGACCGCGTGCACCCCGGTCTCCTTCATGAACCGGGTGGCCGAGTCCAGCGCCTGCTCCGGCCCCCGCTCGTAGCTGCCGAAGGGCAGATCGGCCACCACCAGGGCGCGACGGGCGCCGCGGGCCACGCCGCGCGCGAGCGGCAGCAGCTCCTCCACGCTCAGCGGCACCGTGGTGTCGTAGCCGTAGACGACGTTGGCGGCCGAATCGCCCACCAGCAGCAGGTCGATGCCG
>JAUNLB010000074.1:11280-12561 GCA_030532485.1 Pseudoclavibacter sp. | reverse complement strand
TCTGCACCGAACTCAACGGACTCGATCTGAGCGTCCACATCGCCGCAGGCGCCGATTCCAGACCCCGGAGATCCCCGCCCGGTACGTGCGTCGCGAACCTCGCCCCGAAGGGTCCCTACGAGCGGCGCCCCGACTCCCCACGGCACGTGCCGGTGGCAGACGCCGAAGCCGTCCTCCGCGCCCAGGTTCTCGCCTGGGATCCACTCACCGTCACCCTGCGCGGCGAGGAGGACACAACCGGCAAGCTCTCCCGTCCCAACCCTTTCCTCCGTGGCCGTGGCTGGGCTATCCACACCGGTTACCGTCTCTGGCTCCACGACCGTCTCGGTCCGGTCACCGAGACCGCGCCCGGGATCACCGCCGCCCCCTTCGAGCAGGGCACCCTGCTGGCCGCGCCCGACACCTGGCCCCCCGAGCAGGCCGCTCCCGCCATGCTCGCCACCCTCCACGCCAACCAACTCGACACCATCCCCCACTGAGCGGAGCATCCGCACCGGACGCTGAAAGGAAGGATCAAAACGACATGAACGAGACGAACGGCGACACGACCCAGCAGAGCGGTCCCGACATCCCTGGCCCCGCCTCCCCCGCCGCCCAGCAGCCGTGGCCGGTCGCCCCGATCTCGGGCGCGCCGCACGGGGCACAGCCCGCGTACGGAGCCCCCGAGGCGGCGGCGCCGCACTCCCCTCCGCACCTCCCCTCCCCCTACCCGCCCTACGCGGCCGCCGTGCCCGGTCAGCGCCCGCCCACCGGTGGATACGCCTGGGGACTCGGCTTCCTCTCCTACCTGCCGATCCCCCTCTGCTTCCTCTTCCCCATCGTGCTGGCGTTCGTCTACCGGAAACTGCGCCGCTCCGGCAGCCCCGTCGCCGCGGAGAACGGCCGCAACGCCCTCAACTGGGGCATCACCTTCGTGCTCGTCTGCCTCCTTAGCTATGCCTCGATGGCTCTTTTCGCATGGCTGTTCCACCAGAAAACGCCGATCGAGTTCATCATCCTGCCCCTCCTGACCGTGGCCGCGGCGGGAGTCACCCACGTGGTCTTCTGCATCATGGGCCTGGTCCGAGCAGCCCGACAGCGCGTGTTCGCCCCCGCCATCGCGATCCCCTTCGTGCGGGCCCCGAAGCCCTCCCCGCAACAGCCCGACGGGGCCTGAGGGCCCCGGGCTGTGTTGCGAAAACGGACCCACGAGGCATCGCCCTCGCTCCCGGCACACGACACCGATCTCACCGAAATCCGCCCGTTGTTTGCGTTGGCGCCCCCGGGGGCGGGGGGGCACGC
>JAUNLB010000074.1:0-11270 GCA_030532485.1 Pseudoclavibacter sp. | reverse complement strand
CACACGCCCCCTAACACCCCCAACCCCGCCCTTTTTGGGGGGTCCCGCCCGCGGATGGGGGGGGCAACGCAAACAACGGGCGGATGAGCACCGGCCGCTCGCACCGGCCGCCCCGACCGGGCGGGGTCAGTGCGGAACCTCGTCCAAACCGTTCAGACGGAAGGTGTCCAGCATGCACGCTACGACCCGCTCCGGGGCGAGCTCGTCATCGGCCCAGAGCAGCGTCCCCGCTCCGAAGCGCTGCGCCTGGATGCCCTCCGCCGCCCGCGTCACCGGCCCGAGCCCGTCCGAGACCCACACCCGGTAGCCGGGCGGCAGCCGCCAGCCCCCTCGCCGCGCGATCCGGTTCAGCTGCGCGCTCGACAGGGTCGCGAACAGCGGCTCCCACGCCTCCACGCACGCCGACAGCACCGCGTCCCCGTCCTCGGGGACGAGCATGCCGACGTCCATGGGCAGGAAGTCGATCAGGCACACGTGCAGCGGCGTCCGGTACCCGGGGTGGGAACCGCCCGCGCCGATCATGGCGTGCAGCCCCAACTGGTTCGTCTGGGCGGCCAGCGAGAAGGAGAAGCCGAACAGCTCCCGCGCCGCCTCGTTCACCTCGTCCGAGGGGCCGCCCGCACGGAGCAGCTCGGCGCCGGCCGAACCGCCCGGCCACGGCACCGGCTGCCGCGGCGGCGGGACGGGGATCTCCCAATCGTCGAGCGGCAACTCCTCGCCGATGCGCTGGACCATCAGATCGATGCGCTGCGCGATCCGCTCCGGGGATTCGCCGGGGCGCGCCCACACGGCCGTGACGACCGCCTGGTCCATCCAGGGCTCGTGCTCTTGCTCCGTCATCGGCCCGCCTCCGGCGTGTAGCTGACGTTCACCTCGAAGAGCCTCGCCTTCTCCAGCAGCCGCTGCACCCCCGCGGCCCCGTGTCCGTCGGCGAAGTGCCACTCCAGCCGCGCCCCCTCCGGCAGGACCGTGACCTGTCGGCGGGCCTCCCGCACGATCTCGGCCGCGCCGAGCAGCGCGAGCGTCGAGCCCTCCGAGTCCTCGAAGAACAGGTAGCCGGGGTGGTGCGCCAGCAGCTGGAAACCGAGCTTGCCCTCCAGGAACACCTCCAGCCGCCCACGCTCTCGCAGGGTGCGGCCGGCGAATCTGACCGTCGCGCCGCTCGGCTCGTGCGTCTGCAGGAAGACCGGCCGGGAGCCGTCCGGCGCCGAGGGCCAGCCGGTGATCTGGGTCAGATACGCGTCCCAGCGCTCATGCCCGTCCGGAACGCGCCCGCCTGTCATCGCCTCGCACCTGCACTTCCTCCGCCGTGAACGGTCCGCGGGCAGCCTATCGACTCGGCGGAGGCGTCCGCTGAACCGTCCTGGGCACCCCGGCCCCGCCGGCTTCCGCCCGTCGCTCCCGCAGGAAGGGGACCACCGGGCGCGGGCGGAAGACCCGGCCCGCGTTCGAACGGATCGTGCCGAAGATGGCCAGGACCAGGAACCACGTCCCGTACAGGAGCCACTGGCAGAGCGAGACGATCCACACGAGCGCCCCGAGGGAGTCCAGCGCAGTGTCCTCCGCAAGGCCGGCGAACAGGAAGGCGAGGACGCACAGCGCGGAGGAGGCGAGCATCGTCAGGCCCAGATTCGCCGCACCCCGCCCGTTCCCGCGGGCCACCGGATTCTCGTCCCCTCGCAGCGGGAGCCCGGCGATCGTCATCGCGGCGCCCGCGAGGACCATATTGATGAAGGGGACCGGAAGGAGGCAGAGGAAGCCCAGCGCCCAGGCGGTCGTGCCGTTCCTCGGCGGGACGGGCGGGACGCTCGGCGGTTCCGGCAGCCCACCCCCGCCGGGGCCGGCAGCGCTCACGAGGCGCCGTCCTCGCGCGCCCCCAGGCCCGGCGCCCGATAGACGCCGTACGCGGAGGCGATCGTCATGCCCGTGACGGTGACGACGATGTGCGCGATCTGCACCGCCAGGATCAGCAGCATGCTCGCGATCAGGAACGAGCCGCCGAACCATCCGGCACGGCCTTCGCTCGCCGACAGCACCGTCGCACCGATCACGCCCAGCAACACCGCCGCCGCGAGGCACAGCAGGAAGGTGCGGCCCCAGAGCCGAGCGTTGCGCGCATTGGCGGACGCGATCGTGCCCGCGGGACGCTCGTGCTTCTGGTACTGGAGGCTGTAGCCGATCAGCATCGCGATGATGTTCAGGAACGGCACGGGGAGGAACACGAGCAGCCCCATGCCCCAGGCCGCGGCACCGGTCTCGACCGGCGCTGCGGGAGGGCCCGGCTCCCGGGGCTCCTCGGGCGCCCCCGGATACGAGACCGTCGGCGCTGCCCGCTCCTGATCCGCGCTCGTCCCATCGATTCCCTCGTGACTCATGCGCCTCCCCCTGGCGTCTCGTCGATCACACGTGTCCTCGAACAGGTCTCAGCCTAAAAAAGCGGGGAGCCGTTCGCAAGCAGTCGAGGCTCGCCTTCGGGCCCGGACGCGCGAACGGGCGGATCCGTCCGGATCCGCCCGTCGAGGGTGGCGAGTGAGGGATTCGAACCCCCGAAGGTAAAACCGGCTGATTTACAGTCAGCTCCCTTTGGCCGCTTGGGTAACTCGCCCGGCCGCGCCGCACCGCTCGCGAGCGGAAGCGCATCGGAGAGCATACCCGCCCGGCCGCCCCGCCGCCACTCCAGCGCGCCGTCCCCGCGTCGCGATCACCTCCGGGCGCCGATCGCGAGCAGCCCCGCCGGGTCCTCCGGCGAGACGAGCCCCCGCACGATCTCCGAGGCGGGCAGTTCCGCCTCCAGCTGCGGGACGGCCTCCTCGATCCCCGAGAGGAGTTCCGAGGCCGTCCCGTCCCCGGCGACTCGGAGCACGAGGATCTCCTCGGCGTGCACCCCCTCGTCGTCGAGCAGCTCCAGCGCGTGCGTGGAGAGCAGCACCTGCCGGCCCCGGTCCCGCTGCGCCGTCGCCAGCACCGCGGGAAGCGTCCGGACGATGGAGGGGGCGAGCGAGAGCTCGGGCTCCTCCAGCAGCAACACACCGCCGTTCTCCGGGAAGCTGACGAGCGCCCACAGCAGGCCGGCGAGCCGCCGCGTCCCGCCCGAGAGCTCCGTCCGGCCCGCCAGCGACTCGAAGCCGGGCACCGCCGAGCGCAGCGCCGCCTCCACCCGCCGCAGCCGCACCCTTCGCGTCCCGACCGGAGCCTCGTCGATGCGCGGGGCGAGATCGCCCCCGAAGGGGGCGAACGCCGCGCCGGCCGAGCCTGCGCCCCGGACGATCTGCGGAACGACGGGGAAGCACCGGGTCCGGGCGAAGTGCTCGGCGACGGCTCGGAAGGGCTGGTTCGCGGTGATCTGCTCCAGATGCGTCTGGGTGAGCCGCTCGGGGTCCCGCTCGTCCTCCCGGTCCGGGCGCTGCAGGATCCGCTCGCCGTCGCGCTCGACGATCTCCTCGTCCACCAGCGGCCGGTTCCGACCTCGCCCCTCGCCCTTGATCGCGAGCAGGTAGCGCCAGGCGTGCTCCTCGTCCTGCAGCCGCACATCGACGACGAGCCGGCCGCCCCGGTGGTTGCGGGCGAAGAGGCTCCGCACCCGGCCCAGGCCCCCGCGCCGTTCGATCGCGGCCGCGAGGCCGCCGCCCGGCGCCGCCACGTCCCCCAGGAAGCGGAACAGGTCCAGGAGATTCGATTTGCCCGCGGCGTTCGGGCCCACGATGAACAGGCGGGTCCGCAGATCGAACTCGAGCGTCGTGAAGTTCCGCCAGTTGCTCGCCTCGACGCTCGTGATGCGCATCACAGCTCCTCGAACACCGCGAGGCGACGGGCTCGCCCCGCGGCTCCAGGCTACCCGCCCGGCTCCGCGCCGCGCGCAGCCGCTCCCCGGGATCCCGCGGGCCGGGCCGTAGCATGACCGCATGGCAGATGCATCGTTCGACGTGGTCAGCAAGGTCGACCGGATGGAGGCGGACAACGCCGTCAACCAGGCGCGGAAAGAGGTCGATCAGCGCTACGACTTCAAGGGCACCGGCGCCTCGGTGGAATGGTCCGGCGAGAAGATCCTCCTGAAGGCCTCCACCGAGGACCGCGTGAAGGCCGTCCTGGACGTGCTGCAGTCCAAGCTCGTCAAGCGCGGCTTCTCGCTCAAGACCCTCGACGCGGGCGAGCCCTTCGCCTCCGGCAAGGAGTACCGCATCGAGGCCCGGCTGAAGGAGGGCATCGACCAGGCCAACGCCAAGAAGCTCTCCAAGCTCATCCGGGACGAGGCCCCCAAGTCGGTCAAGAGCCAGATCCAGGGCGACGAACTGCGCGTGCAGTCCAAGAGCCGCGACGATCTGCAGGCGACCATGCGCCTGCTCAAGGAGGCCGACGTCGACATCGACCTGCAGTTCGTGAACCTGCGCTGAGCCCGCCGGGCAGGCGAGGACGGGGAGCGGAGAGGCATGCTCGAAACGGGGCTCGACCCGGACGCGATCCGGCACACCGCGACCGTGGTCTGGCCGTGGATCGCCCTCCTCGGCAACGTCGCCATCATCGTCGCCGCCCTCGTGGTGGTCCCCCGCAACCGCAGACCCACCACGGCGCTCGCCTGGCTGCTCGCGATCCTGCTGCTGCCCTACCTGGGGCTCGTGCTCTTCCTGCTGTTCGGCACCAACCAGCTGCCCGCCAGACGCCGACAGAAGCAGGCCGAGGTCGACGAGATCATCCGTGAGGCCTCCAGCGGGATCCCGGAGCTCGCCGACGGCCGGGAACCCGCGCTGCCCCGGGAGCTGCTGACGCCCGCCTGGTTCCCCCGGGTCGTCGAGCTGAACCGCACCCTCACCGCCATCCCCATCGCCGAGGGCAACCGCCTGGAACTGCTCGGCGACTACGATCGCAGCATCCTGCGGGTGGCCGAGGAGATCGACACGGCCCGCGAGACGGTGCACGTCATGTACTACGCCATGTCGTACGACGAGGTCACCGCGCCCTTCTTCGACGCGCTGGAGCGGGCCGTCCGGCGGGGCGTGCGGGTGCGCCTGCTCTTCGACCACATCGGCTCCATGCGCTACCGCGGCTACCGGGCCATGCGACGCCGGCTGCGCGAGATCGGCGCGCAGTGGCACCCGACCCTCTCCGTCTGGCCCTGGGAGGGCGGAGTGCAGCGCGTGGACCTGCGCAACCACCGCAAGCTCGCCGTCATCGACGGGCGCGTCGCCTTCATGGGCTCCCAGAACATGATCGAGCGCGGCTACCACAAGCGGCGCAGCCGCCTGGCCTGGAAGGATCTGGCCATCCGGATCGACGGCCCCATGGCCGCCGGCGTCGACGCCGTGTTCTTCTCCGACTGGTTCGCCGAAACCGGCCAGCCCCTGCCGGCCCCCGCACCCGGCCCGGCCCGGCCGGCGGACGGGGAGGAGCGCTACGCCTGCCAGATCGTCCCCTCCGGGCCCGGCTACGAGAACGAGAACAACCTGCGGCTCATGAACCAGCTGCTCTACGCCGCCGAGGAGCGGGCAGTGCTGGTGAGCCCCTACTTCGTACCGGACGACTCGCTCATGTACGCGATCACGACGGCCGTGCAGCGGGGCATCCGGGTGGAGCTGTTCGTGGGCGAGATCGGCGACCAGTTCTTCGTCTTCCACGCCCAGCGCAGCTACTACGAGGCGCTGCTGCGGGCGGGGGTCCGCATCTGGCTGTATCCGGCGCCCGAGATCCTGCACGCCAAGCACATGTCGATCGACGACCGGGTGGCGCTCATCGGCTCCAGCAACATGGACATGCGCTCCTTCACCCTCAACGCCGAGATGATGCTGCTCGTGCACGGCGAGGGCTTCGTGCGTCGGCTGCGCGAGGTCGAGCAGGGGTACCGCGAGCGCTGCCGGGAGCTCGACCTGGACGAGTGGATGCGGCGGCCGATGCCCTCGCGGGCCCTGGACAACTTCGCTCGGCTGACGAGCGTACTGCAGTGACCCCTGTCGCAGCGACGGCCCGCCGCGATGCGCGCGCGTCGGGGGCGGGCGAGGGGCACGCCGTGCGCTAGGATCCGAGAAGGACTCCCCTGGAAAAAGGTTCAGCCGGCGGCAGGCCTCCCCCAGAAAAGTCACGGTCTGCACGACGCGTGACGGGCCTTCGCCGCCGGCTGAAGCGTGTGGAAACCCGACCCTTCGGCCGGTGTTTCGTGTTGCTCTCTGCGCGTACCTAGAGCATAAGCTCGAGGACTTCGCGCCGTACATGGGGAGAACTCCCCATGTCGCTCCCCGGGGCCGCCCCGATGGGCCGACTTCCCCGGAACGACGGGCCTGACGGGCGCGACACGCCCTCGTCGGAGGGGGCCCTCCCCGGCGCGGCGAACCCCCTCCGAGCCCGCTCCGGGCAGCTGCGGGACCCGCTTCACGCGACCGCGCGAGAGCTCGCCCGCCGCCCGAGGGCGGGAAGCCGGAACGCGGTCCGGGCGGTGGCTCAGGCCTCTTCCCCGCCGGGCTCCTCGGCCCGCGAGACGCGCAGCATCCGCTCCCGGTCGACGACCTTGACGCGCTCGCGGCCCTCCGGACGGCCCAGCTCGATCTCATGGGCGTCCAGCCGGCGCCAGCCGTCCAGATCCGTCCAGCGCACGCCGCGCTCCGCCAGCAGCCGCACGATCGCCTCCTCCTCGGGCGCCTCCGGGGTCCACCAGCCCTCCCGGTCCGCGACCAGATTGCGGACGGTCTCCATGGCGTCGGACTTGGTGTGCCCGATGAGCCCGACCGGGCCGCGCTTGATCCAGCCCGTCGCGTACACGCCGGGGATGTGCCGGCCGTCCGCGTCCAGCACCCGGCCCTCGCGGTTCGGCACCACGCCGTGTTCCGTATCGAAGGGAAGGCCGGGCAGGGGGGAGCCGAAGTAGCCGACCGCCCGGTACACCGCCTGCACCTCGATCTCCCGGAACTCGCCGCTGCCGCGCACGCCGCCGGCGCCGTCGGGCTCGGTGCGTTCGATCCGCAGGCCCCTCACGCGCGGCACGCCGTCGGGGCCGGCCTGCGTGAGCACCGCATCGGGCCGGGACCAGAAGTGCAGGTGCAGGCGGCGGGAGGCGGTCCGCTCGCCGGGGTCCCGGTCCCGCCAGGCCTTCAGCACCCGGCCGACGACCATGAGCTGCTTGTTGCGCTGCGCGGCCTCCTGCTCGCCGGGGTCCCGGTCGAAGTCCTCCTCGGAGACGATCACGTCCACATCGGGCACCTCGCCGAGCTCCCGCAGCTCCAGCGGGGTGAACTTGACCCCGCCGGGGCCGCGGCGCCCGAAGACGTGCACATCGGTCACGGCGTTCGCCCGCAGCCCCTCGGCCACGTTCGGCGGGATCTCGGTGGACATGAGGTCCTCGACGTGCTTGACGAGCATGCGGGAGACGTCCAGCGCGACGTTGCCGTTGCCGATCACAGCGATCCGCCGCGCGTCCAGCGGCCACCGGCGGGGCACGTCCGGATGCCCGTCGTACCAGTTCACGAAGTCCGCAGCGCCGTAGGAGCCCTGCGCCTCGATGCCGGGGATCTCCAGCGCCGCGTCGCGGACGGCGCCGGTCGCGAAGACGACCGCGTGGTAGTGGCGGCGCAGGTCCTCGAGCGTGAGGTCGCCGCCGAAGTCCACGCCGCCGAAGACCCGGACCGTGCCCGCCTCCAGGACCTCGCGCAGGGCGTTGACGACCCCCTTGATGCGCGGGTGGTCGGGGGCGACGCCGTATCGGACCAGGCCGTAGGGCGCGGGAAGCCGGTCGAAGAGATCGATCGAGGCGTCCAGCTCGGGGTGCTCCCGGCGCAGGATGTCCGCCGCGTAGATGCCGGCGGGCCCCGCCCCCACGATCGCCAGACGCAGCCTCGTCGTCTCCTCCCCTCCGCTCGTGCGCGGGCGCCGGGCCGATTCGCGTTCCCGTTCCATATGCGCTTGCCTCTCCTCCGCTCGTGCGGGGCGCCGGACGGTGCCTGCCCGAACGCCCGTCTCAGTGGTCGCGCTCGACGATATCGCGGGCGAAGCGCACCAGGGCGCGCTTGGCGGCGCCGTCCGGCAGCGGGTCCAGCGCCGCCACGGCGCGATCCGCCCACGCCGCGGCCTCGCTCCGGGTCGCCTCGGTGACCGGGTGGCGGCGCAGCTCCTCGACGATGCCGGCGACCCGTTCGTGCTCCTCGGGATCCTGCGGATCGGAGCCGGCGACCCGCTCGCGGATACGCTCCAGCAGTTCCGCGGCCCGTTCGTCCGTCCCCGCCTGGCGTTCCAAACGGAGGACCGGGAGGGTCTCCACGCCGGCGCGGATGTCGGTGCCCGCGAGCTTGCCGGTCGTCTCGCTGCGGGGCGAGAGGTCGATGACGTCGTCGACGATCTGGAAGGCGACCCCGACCGCCTCGCCGTAGGCGGCGAGCGCCGGCACGTAGGGATCGGGCGCCCGGCCGCAGATGGCCCCGAACTGCGCCGCGGCCGCGATGAGGGAGCCGGTCTTGTCCGCCAGCACCCGGAGGTAGTGCTCGATGCGGTCCTCGCCCTCCCGCGGCCCGACCGTCTCGCGCATCTGCCCGAGCACGAGCCGCTCGAAGGTGCGCGACTGCAGCTCGATGCAGCGCGTGCCCAGGCCCGTGAACAGCAGGCTGGAGCGGGCGAAGAGCAGGTCGCCGGCGAGGATCGCGACCGAGTTGCCCCAGTTCAGGTGGGCGGCCGGCACGCCCCGGCGCAGATCGGCCTCGTCCATCACGTCGTCGTGGTATAGGGAGGCGAGGTGGGTGATCTCCACCGCGGCTCCGGCGACGAGCACGTCCTCGCCGCCCGGGTCCTCGCCGAACTCGCTGGCCAGGATCGTGAGCATGGGGCGCACGCGCTTGCCGCCGGCCGTCAGCAGGTAGCTCGTCGTGTCCGCGGCGATCTCGTCGGCGTAGGCGACCTCGCGGCGCAGCAACTCCTCGATGCGGGCGAGCCCCGTCTCGACGCGCTCCCGCAGCCGGTCCTGCTCGGCGCGCTCCCGTTCGCGCCCGGGAGCCGGCGCCCCGCCGTCCGGACCGCCGGAGAGCCCGCTGGCCTCCCTGCGGCCGGTGCCGAACACGGTCACGCCGCCCCGTCCCCGGCCTCGACGGGCTTGAAACCCTTGTGCAGCGCGGCGATGCCGAAGCTCAGATTGCGGTACTTGACCCGCTCGAAGCCCGCCTCGCGGATCCAGCGGGCGAGCGTGCGCTGGTCCGGCCAGGCCCGGATCGTCTCGTGGAGGTAGTCGTAGGCCTCGGGGTCGCTGGAGACCACGCGCACCAGGCCCGGCATGACGCCCCGCATCCAGGCCGAGTAGCCGGCCCGGACCGCGGGGCTGGTCACGTGCGAGAACTCGCAGACGACGATCCGGCCGCCGGGGCGGGTGACCCGGAACATCTCGGCGAGCGCGGCCTCGGGGCGCTGCACGTTGCGCAGGCCGAAGCTGATGGTCGTCGCGTCGAACTCGCCGTCGCCGAAGGGCAGCTCGCTCGCGTCGCCGCGCAGGAAGCGGATGCGGGGATTGCGGCCGTGCCGGCGGCGGCCCTCGTCGATCATGCCCTGGGAGAAGTCGAGGGCCGTGACCTCGGCGCCGCCGTCGGCGAAGAGGCGGGACATGGTGCCGGTGCCGGCGGCGACGTCGAGGATGCGCTCGCCGCGGCGGGCGCCGACGGCCGCGCGGGTCTGGGCGCGCCAGTAGATCGAGTTGCCGACGCTGAGGATGTCGTTCGTGCGGTCGTAGCCGGCCGAGACGCGGTCGAACATCGACGACACCGCGTCGGGGTTCTTGCTCAGGTCCGCTTTGCTCACCGGATCATCCTACGCGACGGCCCGGCGGCGGCCCGGCGGCGCCGGGCCTCGGCGACGCCGGATGGATCGATCTCCGTCGCTGTGAATCCGGTGCACGCCCCTTGACCTCCGCCGCTCCGGCAACAAAACTTATAGGTGTAACTATATGTGATTCACTCCGGGCCGCGAGGCCCGCGGCCCGGGACGACGAAGGAGACGATCATGACGACGAACGGACCCTCCCGGCGCCGCTCCGGCGCCGCCGTCCTGGCCGTGCTGGCCGCCGGCTGTGCGGCGCTGCTCGTCGGGGCCGCCCCGGCCCAGGCCCTCCCGCCCCAGGCCGCCCACGCGGGGCAGCCCGCGAGCGTCGAATGGAACGAGGACTGGCCCTGGGCTCCGGACGAGGACCTCGCCTGGGACGAGGGCCAGGAGGACGAGTGGTGGTCCTGGTCCGAGCAGCCCTGCGACGAGGACGGACTCGTGGCCGGCGACGTCGACGAGAACGGGAACGCCTACGACGACTTCGGCGTCGTCTCGAACCCGCCCGTCTTCTGCAGCCTGCCGGACGAGGACTTCTTCTGACCCGACTCGAAACGTGCATGCTCGCCCCAAACGTGGGGTTCGCCCGCCCGGTTCGGGCGCGCCTGCACGGCGCGGCGGGAGCGTCCTCACATGAGGATCACGGGCCGTCCGGACAGCGCCGCGACCAGGCAGAGCGACGCGACGACTGACACAGCGAACGCGGCGCCCGTGCCGAGACGCGCGAGCCCGCCGCGGGCGCCGTGACCGCCGAGCCGCTCGCCGAGCAGCACCACGGGGGCGAACCCGATGCACAGCCCGGCCGCGGCGGCGACCAGCAGCGTCGGCGGCATGGCGTTCGGCGCCAGGCGCAGCAGGAAGAGGGTCGCGTCGACGACCCCGGCGAGCAGCAGCAGCGCGGCGGTCACCCGCCTCCGCACGAGCCCCTCCGCGGAGGCGCCCGCTCCGGGCGCCTCCGCCCCGGGCGACGTCCTCTCCGCCCCGGGTGGTTCCTCGCTTCCCATGCGGGGCACCCTAGTCAAGCTCGCTCAACGTTCATTGAATAAGTGATGCCGCTCCCCACGGGCACCCGGGCCGCACCCCCGGAGCAATGTGGGAGGACCCTCAGAGCTTCCCGGATACGGTTGCCCCAGCCGGACGGCGCCGCCTAATCTTCGAGACCGTCGCACACGGTGGAGGCGCACACGCGGAGCGGAGAGCACACCATGAACCCCAGAACCCCCTCGACCCGGCCAGCGCCCCGCCCGATCATGCCACCCGCCACCGAGCCCACAGCGCTCCTTCGAGGGGAGAGCGGACCGGCGCCCCGCGCACCCCGCGAACGTCACCGCATTTCAACCCCAACGAACGCCTTCTCGACCGAGGAGCGATGCGGCCCCCAGAGCAACACCCGGAGGCAGAATCGACAGGCATCAAGCTATAAGCGGCCGGATCGACCAACCTCAGGGCGTTATTCACCGGCCCTGTGAGGGGGTGGTCTGGGTGGGGCAAGCATAGGG
>JAUNLB010000073.1 GCA_030532485.1 Pseudoclavibacter sp. | reverse complement strand
GAGTTCTACCGCGAGGGCCGCGTGCCGCTGCACACCCTGCGCGCGAACATCGACTACGGCTTCTACGAGGCGAAGACCACCTACGGGCGGATCGGCGTCAAGGTGTGGATCTACAAGGGCGATCTGACCAACAAGGAACTCGCCCGCGAGCAGGCCAGCATGAAGCCCTCGCGCGGCGACCGCAACGACCGTTCGCGCCGTTCGCGTCGCGACGCCGACAAGCCGGTCACGGCAGGAGCTGAGGCATAACCATGTTGATTCCCCGTCGAGTCAAGTACCGCAAGCAGCACCGTCCCGGCCGTCGCGGCCAGGCCACCGGCGGCACCACGGTGGCGTTCGGCGAGTTCGGCATCCAGGCCCTCTCGCCCGCCTACGTCACCAACCGCCAGATCGAGGCCGCGCGTATCGCGATGACCCGCCACATCAAGCGTGGCGGCAAGGTCTGGATCAACATCTATCCGGACCGTCCCCTCACCAAGAAGCCGGCCGAGACCCGTATGGGCTCCGGCAAGGGCTCGCCCGAGTGGTGGGTCGCCAACGTCAAGCCCGGCCGCGTGCTGTTCGAGGTCGCCGGCGTGGACGAGCAGCTCGCCCGCGAGGCGCTCACCCGTGCGATCCACAAGCTGCCGCTCAAGGCGCGCATCATCACCCGCGAGGAGGCCGAGTAAACATGGCGATCGGAACCAAGGAGCTCGCCGTCGTCGAGCTCGACACCTTCGAGGACGGGCGCCTGCTCGAGGAGCTCAAGAAGGCCAAGGCCGAACTGTTCAACCTCCGCTTCCAGGCCGCGACCGGCCAGGGCGAGGAGCGTGGCCGGATCAAGCAGGTCAAGCGCGACATCGCCCGCATCTACACGGTGATCCGCGAACGCGAGCTCGGCATCCGCGCGACCCCCGCGCCCGCGCAGAAGCCTGCGAAGAAGTCGAAGGCCGCGGGCAAGGCCGACGAGACCACGCAGGAGGAGAGCAAGTAATGGCCGAGACGACCCAGACCCCGGCCGCGGACGCCGAGCAGGCGCCGGCGCGCAACTACCGCAAGATGCGCCGCGGCTACGTCACCAGCGACAAGATGGACAAGACCATCGTCGTCCTGGTCGAGGACCGCGTGAAGCACCCGCTCTACGGCAAGGTCCTCCGCCGCTCCAGCAAGGTCAAGGCCCACGACGCCGAGAACCGGGCCGGCATCGGCGACCTCGTCCTCATCGCGGAGACCCGCCCGCTGAGCGCCACCAAGCGCTGGCGCCTGGTCGAGATTCTCGAGAAGGCCAAGTAGGCCCCGGCCTCGGCCTCAGTGAAGGAAGACTGACACATGATCCAGCAGGAATCCCGTCTCCGCGTCGCCGACAACACCGGCGCCAAGGAGCTGCTCGCCATCCGCGTGCTCGGCGGCTCGGGCCGCCGCTACGCGGGCCTCGGCGACATCATCGTCGCGACCGTGAAGGACGCGATCCCCGGCGGCAACGTCAAGAAGGGCGACGTCGTGAAGGCGGTCGTGGTGCGCACGGTGAAGCCGACGCGCCGGCCCGACGGCTCGTACATCAAGTTCGACGAGAACGCGGCCGTGATCCTGAAGAACGATGGGGACCCGCGCGGGACCCGCATCTTCGGGCCGGTGGGCCGCGAGCTGCGCGACAAGAAGTTCATGAAGATCATCTCGCTCGCCCCGGAGGTGCTGTAAGCCATGGCGAAGATCCGCAAGGGGGACCTCGTCGAGGTCATCACCGGTCGCAGGCAGGACAAGGGCGGCGACCGCGGCAAGCAGGGCGTCGTGCTCGAGGTTCTGCGGGACCGCGACCGCGTCGTCGTCGAGGGCGTCAACTACGTCACCAAGCACACGCGTGTGGGTCAGACCCAGCGCGGCTCGAAGACGGGCGGCATCGAGACGGTCGAGGCCCCCATCCACATCTCGAACGTGGCCCTGGTCGACCCGGACACGAAGAAGCCGGCCCGCGTCGGCTTCACGGTCGAGGAGGTCGAGAAGGACGGCGTGACCCGCACGGTGCGCACGCGCTACTTCAAGCCCTCGCGTCGCAGCGGGAAGCCCGCGAAGGCCGAGGGGAAGGCCAAGGCCGAGAAGAAGACCGGCGCGGACGAGGGCGCGAAGGCCGACAAGCCGGCGAAGGCCGACAAGAAGACCGAGAAGCCCGCCAAGGCGGACAAGGCCGAGAAGGCCGCCGCCACGGACAAGGCCGCGAAGAAGGCCGACGAGAAGAAGGCCGAGAAGGACGAGAAGTGAGCACGACGGAGAACGCCGCGGGCGCTGGCGGAATCCAGCCCCGCCTCAAGCAGAAGTACCGTGACCGGATCAAGGGCGAGCTGCAGCAGGAGCTCGGCCTGGCGAATCCCATGCAGGTCCCCGGTCTCGTCAAGATCGTCGTGAACATGGGCGTCGGCGACGCGGCCCGCGACGGCAAGCTCATCGAGGGTGCGATCGCGGACCTGACGGCCATCACGGGCCAGAAGCCCATGGTCACCAAGGCCCGCAAGTCCATCGCGCAGTTCAAGCTACGCGAGGGCCAGCCGATCGGCGCGCACGTGACGCTGCGCGGCGACCGCATGTGGGAGTTCCTGGACCGGCTGCTCTCGCTGGCCCTGCCGCGCATCCGCGACTTCCGGGGCCTGTCGGACCGCCAGTTCGACGGGCACGGGAACTACACCTTCGGTCTCACCGAGCAGGTCATGTTCCACGAGATCGACCCGGACCGGATCGACCGGGTCCGGGGCATGGACATCACGGTCGTCACCACGGCCCGTGACGACGAGGAGGGGCGCGCGCTGCTGAGCAAGCTGGGCTTCCCCTTCAAGGCCGGCGTCTCGGCCTAGCACACCGCTCCAGGGGGCGTCCGCCCCCACCACCACAGGTCGCGCCGCCGTGGACGGCGACGCGAAACCAGGCGAAAGGCAAGCCATCATGACGATGACCGATCCGGTCGCAGACATGCTCACACGTCTGCGCAACGCGAATTCGGCTCACCACGACACGGTGTCGATGCCGAGCTCCAAGCTCAAGTCGCACATCGCCGAGATCCTCAAGCGCGAGGGCTACATCCAGGACTGGAAGGTCGAGGACGCGCGCGTCGGCCAGACCCTCACCCTGACCCTCAAGTTCGGCCAGAACCGCGAGCCCTCGATCGTGGGCATCAAGCGCGTCTCCAAGCCGGGGCTGCGCGTCTACGCGCGATCGACCGAGCTGCCCAGCGTGCTGGGCGGTCTCGGCATCGCCATCCTGTCCACCTCCTCGGGGCTCCTGACGGACCGCGAGGCCGAGCAGAAGGGCGTGGGCGGGGAAGTCCTCGCCTACGTGTGGTGATCTGATGTCCCGTATCGGCAGACTCCCCATCGAGATCCCGGCCGGCGTCGAGGTGAAGCTCGACGGCCCGCTGGTCACCGTCAAGGGCCCCAAGGGCGAGCTGCAGCTCACCGTGGCCAGCCCCATCCAGGTCGCCCTCGAGGACGGCCAGGTCCTCGTTTCGCGCCCCGACGACGAGCGTTCCTCCCGTTCGCTGCACGGCCTGACGCGCACCCTCATCGCGAACAACATCGTCGGCGTCACCCAGGGCTACTCCAAGAGCCTGGAGATCGTCGGCACCGGGTACCGCGTGCAGGCGAAGGGGCAGAACCTCGAGTTCGCGCTCGGCTACTCGCACCCGGTCGTCGTCGAGCCGCCGGCGGGCATCACCTTCCAGGTGGAGGGCCCCACGAAGCTGACGGTCTCCGGCATCGACAAGCAGGCCGTCGGCGAGTGCGCCGCGAACATCCGCAAGCTGCGCCTGCCCGAGCCCTACAAGGGCAAGGGCGTGCGCTACGCCGGCGAGCAGATTCGCCGCAAGGCCGGAAAGGCTGGTAAGTAGTCATGGCCATCAAGAGCAAGCAGGCCGCCCGCGCGCGCCGCCACGCGCGGCTGCGCAAGAAGATCGTCGGCACGGCCGCCCGGCCCCGCCTGGTCGTCACCCGCTCCACCCGGCACGTCTTCGTCCAGCTCGTCGACGACGCCAAGGGCCACACCCTCGCGAGCGCCTCGACCATGGAGGCCGAGCTGCGGGAGATGGACGGCGACAAGTCGGCGAAGGCCCGCAAGGTCGGCGAGCTGGTCGCGGAGCGCGCCCGGCAGGCCGGGATCTCCGACGCCGTGTTCGACCGCGGCGGAAACAAGTACGCCGGTCGCGTCGCGGCCATCGCCGATGGAGCACGAGAGGCAGGGCTGAACCTGTGAGCGAGAGCATCGACCAGAACACGCAGGACAACATGTCCGACAAGCCCGTCGAGACGGCCGCCTCGAGCGAGTCCTCGCAGCGCGAGTCCGGCCGCGGCGAACGCCGCGGCGGCCGGGACCGCGGCCAGGGCCGTCGCGGCCGCGACCAGGGGCGGGACGAGCAGAACCAGTTCCTGGAGCGCGTGGTGTCCATCAACCGCGTCTCCAAGGTCGTCAAGGGCGGCCGCCGCTTCGCCTTCACGGCGCTCGTGGTGGTCGGCGACGGCAACGGCCTGGTCGGGGTCGGCTACGGCAAGGCCCGCGAGGTGCCGCTGGCGATCTCCAAGGGCGTCGAGGAGGCGAAGAAGAACTTCTTCCGCGTCCCCCGCGTCCGCAAGACGATCCCGCACCCCGTGCAGGGCGAGGCGGCGGCCGGCATCGTGCTGCTGCGCCCCGCCGCGGCCGGTACCGGCGTGATCGCGGGCGGCCCCGTGCGCGCCGTGCTGGAGTGCGCGGGCATCCACGACGTGCTGAGCAAGTCGCTCGGCTCGTCCAACACCATCAACATCGTCCACGCGACGGTCGAGGCCCTCAAGCAGCTCGAAGAGCCGCGCTCGGTGGCCGCCCGTCGCGGCCTGGCCGTCGACGCCGTCGTGCCCGCCCGCATCCTGCGGGCCGAGGACGAGGCGCGCCGCGAGGCCGCCGAAGCCGCAAAGGTTGGTGCCCGATGACCGCGAAGCTCAAGGTGACCCAGATCAAGTCGGTCATCAGCGAGAAGCAGAACCAGCGCGATACCCTTCGCTCGCTCGGTCTCAAGCGCATCGGCCAGTCGGTCGTGCGCGAGGACACCCCGGCGAACCGCGGCTACCTCAAGGCGGTCGCCCACCTGGTCACGGTCGAGGAGGTCGACGAATGACGAACACCGAGAACGAGCACGAGCCGCTGCGGGTGCACGATCTGCGCCCCGCGCCCGGCTCGCGCAAGGCGCGGACGCGCGTCGGCCGCGGCGAGGCCTCGAAGGGCAAGACCGCGGGCCGCGGCACGAAGGGATCGAAGGCCCGCAAGCAGGTGAAGGCCGGCTTCGAGGGCGGTCAGATGCCGCTGCACATGCGCAGCCCCAAGCTGCGCGGCTTCAAGAACCCCTTCCGCGTCGAGTACCAGGCCGTGAACCTCTCCACCCTGGCCCAGCTCTACCCGGAGGGCGGCGAGGTGACGGTCGAGGACCTGGTCGCCAAGGGCGTCGTGCGCAAGCACGAGCGGGTGAAGGTGCTCGGCGGCGGAGAGATTGCGGTTAGGCTGAAGGTCGCGGTCGACAAGGTCTCGGTATCTGCTCGGCAGAAGATCGAGGCGGCCGGCGGCTCCGTCAACTAGCACAGCCCCGAACGGGGGTCGGCGGAGGCCGGCCCCCGTTTCCGCGTCAGGACTCAAGGAAAGCAGGACCAAGCGTGTTCAGTGCCGTCGGGAGGGTGTTCCGGACCCCGGATCTTCGTCGCAAGATCCTCTTCACCCTCGCCATCGTGGCGATCTACCGCTTGGGGAGCATGATCCCCGGCCCCTTCGTCAACTATGTCAACGTGCGCCAGTGCCTGGACGAGGGCAACGCCTCCTCGGGCCTGTACGACATGGTCAACCTCTTCTCGGGCGGGGCGCTGCTGCAGCTGTCGATCTTCGCGCTGGGCATCATGCCCTACATCACCGCCTCGATCATCACCCAGCTGCTGCGGGTGGTGATCCCCCGCTTCGAGGCCCTGCACAAGGAGGGCCAGTCGGGGCAGCAGAAGCTCACGCAGTACACGCGCTACATCACGATCGGCCTCGCCGTGCTGCAGGCCACGACGCTGCTCACCGTGGCCCGCACCGGCGCCCTGTTCGGGCAGGCGACCACGGGCCCGTGCGCCGAGGTGATCGCCATGCTGCCGCCCACCGCGGAGGGCGCCGAGCTCTACAACCTGCTGCGCATGCTGCTGATGATCGCGGCCATGACCGCGGGCACCGCGATCATCATGTGGTTCGGCGAGCTCATCACCGAGCGCGGCATCGGCAACGGCATGTCCCTGCTCATCTTCACCTCGATCGCCGCCACCTTCCCCTCCGCCCTGGGCACGGTGGCCAGCGCGACCGGCCCGGGCACGCTCGTGCTCGTGATCGCGGTGGGCCTGCTCATCATGATGGCGGTCGTCTTCGTCGAGCAGTCGCAGCGGCGCATCCCCGTGCAGTACGCCAAGCGCATGGTGGGTCGGCGCAGCTACGGCGGCAACACGACCTACATCCCGATCAAGGTCAACCAGGCCGGCGTGATCCCGGTCATCTTCGCCTCCTCGCTGCTGTACATCCCGCTGCTGGTGGCGCAGTTCAACTCGACGCCGGACGCGGAGGGCAACGTGCCGGAGTGGGTCACCTGGATCACCAACAACTTCACGACGGGCAACCACCCGATCTACATGGCGGTCTACTTCCTGCTCATCATCGGCTTCGCGTACTTCTACGTCTCGATCGCCTTCAACCCCGACGAGGTGGCCGAGAACATGCGCAAGCACGGCGGCTTCATCCCCGGCATCCGGGCCGGTCGGCCCACGGCCGAGTACCTGAGCTTCGTGCTGACGCGGATCACCTTCCCCGGCTCCCTGTACCTGGGCGTGCTCGCGCTCATCCCGCTCGTCGCCCTGGCGACGGTCAACGCGAACCAGAACTTCCCATTCGGCGGCGCTTCCATCATCATCATCGTGGGCGTCGGCCTGGAGACCGTGAAGCAGATCGACGCACAACTCCAGCAACGAAACTACGAGGGGCTCCTGCGATGACCAGAACCGCCGACAACGCCGTCCGCCTGCTGATCGTGGGCCCGCCCGGCGCGGGCAAGGGCACCCAGGCCTCCGGCATCGCCGAGGCCTTCGGGGTGCCGACGATCTCCACCGGGGACATCTTCCGCGCCAACATCACGGGCGGCACCGAACTGGGCAAGCGGGTGCAGCGCATCATCGACGCGGGCGACCTGGTGCCGGACTCGCTCACCAACGAGCTGGTCGCCGACCGGCTCGCCGAGCCGGACGCGGCCGGAGGCTTCCTCCTGGACGGCTATCCGCGCACGCTCGAGCAGTTGGACTTCCTGAGCGGCCTGCTGGCGGAGCACGGGGCGCGCATCGACGCGGTCGTGCAGCTCGTGGTCGAGGACGAGGAGGTCGTGGAGCGCCTGCGCGGACGCGCGCTCGAACAGGGCCGCAGCGACGACACCGAGGAGGCGATCCGTCACCGCTTGCGCGTGTACGCGGCGCAGACCGCGCCGATCGTGGAGGTCTACCGG
Source organism: Pseudoclavibacter sp. (assembly GCA_030532485.1). Classification (GTDB taxonomy): domain Bacteria; phylum Actinomycetota; class Actinomycetes; order Actinomycetales; family Microbacteriaceae; genus Pseudoclavibacter. Next base: position 5,210 of record JAUNLB010000073.1, on the reverse strand, counting down.
GAGCGCGGCGCGCTGGTCGAGGTGGACGGCGCGGGCGGCGTGGACGAGGTGCGCGAGCGCATCATGTCCGGCCTGGCGGGCCGCGGCCTGCGCGTCTGAGCGATCCGGCGGCCTTCGCCGGACGCCGACGCCCGGACCCGATCGATCGGGTCCGGGCGTTTCGCGTCCGGGGGCCGCCGGGACGCGGGAGCCCGATCGCGACACGCCGGGGAAATGTTGCTGCTGCAAACTCATGTGAAGCGTGTGACGCTTCTTCGGGGATATCGCGCCCGGGGCGAATATTCAGGCTATGCTCACCATGTGTTCAGGCTTCGCCGCCCTGCGGGGCGGCACGCCTTCCGCTGAACCGAAAGGACCACATGCGTGCATCACGACGACGCGGCGCCCTGCTCGCCGCGTGCGGTCTCGGCGCAAGCCTCGCGCTCGCCTCGCTGAGCCCCTTCGGGGCCGCAGCCGCGAGCGGGCCGGCGATCTCGACGGCGGCGCTGCCGTTCGCGAACCCCTCCGGAAACCCGCTGAACCCGGGCCCGCTGACCCTCGACGACGGGCGAGTGGTGATCTCCCCGGACGACCCGCGCTTCGAGGCCGAGGCGCAGGAGCTGCTGGAGCAGATCGAGACCCTCGACGCGGACGCGCGGCCCCAGGCCCCCGTGCAGCCCGGGCCGGGCGCCCCGGTCCCGGACCCGCTGGACTTCGACTCCCAGGCCCCGGACCCCGCCGACTACCTGATCCCGCCGGCCGCCGAGGCCTACCGGCAGGGCGACGGCTACCGGATCCCCCGCCCCGCATCCGGCGGCCCCGCCGCGGGCGCGAGCGTGCCCGGACTGGAGGACTTCTACGGCCAGCAGATCTCCTGGGGCCCCTGCGCGAGCTACGACCCGGCGGGCGGATCGGCCTACGACGTGCCCGGCACGGAGTGCGGCTACCTCATCGTGCCGGTCGACTACGCCGACCCGAACGGGCCCACGGCCGCGATCGGCCTGCTGAAGCTGCCCGCGAAGAACCCCGCGGCCAAGACCGGCACGGTCTTCGTCGACCCGGGCGGGCCCGGCGGCTCGGGGATGAGCATCATCGCGAGCTTCGCGCGCAGCGGCCGCGCCGCGGCGCTGAACGAGAACTTCGACGTGGTGGGCTTCGACCCCCGTGGGGTCTCCAGCTCGCTGCCGATGATCCGCTGCAAGTCCTCGGCCGCGTTCGACGCGCAGCGCGAGGGCGGCGACAAGCTCACCGCCGAGCAGCAGGACCGGGTGCTGGAGCACAACACGAACGAGTGCTACCGGAACACGGGCGCCGCCTTCGGGGTCGACGGGGAGCGGTTCATCTCCCAGGTCGGCACGGTCAACGTGATCCGAGACCTCGACGTCGCGCGCGCGGCCGTGGGCGATCCGAAGCTCAACTACCTGGGCTACTCCTACGGCACCTCGATCGGCTACCAGTACGCGATGGCCTTCCCGGACAACATCCGGGCGCTGGTCCTCGACGGCGTGGTGAACCCGTTCGAGAACAACCCGGCCGAGCTGGACAAGTACCGGGAGTACCTCGGCAGCTCCGACGGGGGCGGCACGAGCCAGATCGAGGGCTTCCAGGCCACCTTCGAGCAGTTCCTGAAGCGCTGCGCCGCCGAGGACGGCTTCGAGTTCCGGGGCGAGAAGATGCCCTGCGTGTTCGGCACCTCCGGCGACGTGGCCGAGATGATCGCCCAGTACCAGACGGTCAGCCAGGCGGCCTGGGGCGGCACGACGTACGAGACCCGCGAGCCGGAGCCGCGCGCCGTGAGCTTCAACGACGTCGTGCAGGGCACCATCCTCACGCTGTACTCGGAGCGCTACTGGCCCTACCTGAACGCGGCGCTGCACCAGCTGCGCGCCGGTGACGGAACGCTCATCATGACCCTCGCGGACGCGTACTACTCGCGCGGCGACGACGGCCGGTACGAGTTCTCCGACTCCGCCTTCCAGACGATCTGGTGCACGGACGCCGGGACGCCGCCGGGCGCCAACGACGATCCGGAGAGCCAGCGCCAGGCCAAGCAGTACTTCTACACCGTTGCGCCGTTCACCGACCCGGGCAAGGACCCCGACGGCTCGCAGCGGGGCCTGGAGCCCGCCAAGGACTGGTGCACCTACTACAAGACGCAGCACACCCTGCCCCAGGGCCGCTCGCTGCAGGCGATGCCGAACATCCTCTACATCTCGACGACGTACGACTCGGCGACGCCCTACCAGGACGGGGTGGTCGCGGCGGCCGCGAGCCAGGGCACGCTGCTGACGGTCGCGGGTGCGAACCACACCTCCTTCCTGGGCACCTCCCAGTGCACGACCGAGATCACGATGGCCTACTACAACACGCTCACGGTGCCGAGCGACATCCCGGGCCGACAGGGCGTGGAGACGAAGGACATCCGCTCCAATGTGATCACGGGCGACGAGTGCCAGGTGCACTCCTTCCGTCCCGAGCCGAAGATCGACCCGGCCCAGGGCCAGGCCGGCACCACGGTGGACATGACGGCCAGCGGGCTGGTCCGGAACACCGAGTACGCCGTGACGGTGCCCGAGGGCTACGCCCTGGGCGGCAACACGGGCCGCTCGATCGTGGCGGGCACGGTGACCGCGGCCGAGGACGGCACCCTCCGGATCCCGGTCGCGATCCCCGCCGACGCCCAGCCGGGCGCGGTCGAGATCGGCCTGGTGCCCGCGGACCCGGCCGCCAACGACCCGACGGTCAAGCCCGTCGGCGAGCTGACCGTGGTCTCGGGCGGGACGACGCCCGGCGACGACGGCACCGGCCAGGGCGGGGCTGATCAGGGCGGCACCGGCCAGGGCGATGCCGACCAGGGCTCGGGCGAGGCCGGCCGGAGCGACTCCGGCCGCGGGGGCCTGGCGACCACCGGTGGCGAGCTCCCCGCGGCGTTCGCGGTGATCGGCACCCTGCTGCTGGCCGCCGGCACGACCTTCTTCCTCGCACGCCGTCGCGCCCGCGGCTGAGTCGCGGGCGGGAGGATCCCGAGCGAGAACCCCCGAGGGGGCGGTCCGGTTCGCCGGACCGCCCCCTCGGGCGCGTCCGCCGCCCCTCGGCCGACGGCGCCGGCGAACGGACCGTCCCCTCGCGCGCCCCTGCCGCCCCTACGGGGGGCGCCCTCTCGGCTCCGAAGCTGAGCACTTCCTGATAGTTTCTCTCTGTCCTATCCCCAAACGCAGAGAGGAGCGCACATGCCCCCCAGCATCGCGCTCCCTGTCAGGCGTGTAGCTGCTCTCATCGTTGCAGCGGTGCTCGCCTTGACGGGAACCTTCGTGCTCTTGGCCACGCCCGTCAGGGCGGGTGAGATACCGAACGGAAACGGCTACGGCATCTTCAACGCTCGTATCGAGAAAGACAGCTACGAGCAGTACTCCGATGTCAAGGCCTTCTTCGACTGGGCTGTTCCGGACGGAAGCAAGCGGGGAGACACCATCTCCCTGGATCTGCCCGGAGTGCTCGACGCCAACAACTCGACCCCCTTCACGCTGACGGACACGGACGACCCGTCCATCGTCATCGGCGAGGGCGTCTTCGACGGCGCCAGCAATCGGCTCACGATCACCTTCACGACGGACTACGTCGAGACGCGCCAGAACGTCCGCGGCAACGCCTTCTTCCTGTCCAAGTTCCGGCAGGACGCGCTGAACCTCGACGGCGGCAGCCAGACGGTCGACATCTTCGGCCAGCAGGTCACGATCACCAAGCAGAAGGGCGTCGACGGCCCGGAGCCGGAGGGCAAGCAGGGCTGGTGGACCAACAGCCAGGCGTACGCCACCGCGGTGGACGAGCAGGGCGCGCTGCTGCGCCCCAACGAGGCGCAGCTGGAGTACGTCCTGATCTTCTCGAACGAGAGGTGGAGCCGGGTGGTCGTGAACGACACCCCCGACCCGGACCTGCTGTACTGCACCCCGGAGGGCAACACCGCGCTGGGCGCCTACATGCATCTGGAGTGGCGCAGCGTGGATGGGGGCCTGTGGTCGCGTGAGAACGTGCCCCCGGGCTTCGAGAAGAACGTCTCCTGCACGCCGGGGCAGAGCTTCCCGAACATCACCGTGACGAAGCCGGCCGACCGTCAGGACGTGCAGCTGCGTCTCATCTACGGGCTCAAGGTCCGCACCAACGAGGCCGGGCAGCCCGTCCACGGGGGCGGGGTCGGCTTCAAGCCGAGCTACGAGAACTCGGTCGTCTTCGTCTACGACGACGCCGACCGCCGGACCTTCGACTACCAGGTCTCCCTCGAGGCCGCGGGCGGCCAGGGCACCGGCGTGACCGCCCCGGCCGTCGACATCGAGAAGTACAGCGGCGACTGGGCCGGGGTGCAGTGGAACGGCGACAGCCCGCGAGTGGGCGGCGCCCCGGACTACGAGCCGCTCGAGCTGCCGGCCGGCGACCACGACGAGGCCCCGGGGCTGGAGCTGGACCCGGACGCCGGGCAGACGGTGCGCTTCACCGTCACCAACATCGGCATCGAGGATCTGAAGCAGGTCGTGGTCTCGGACCGGACCGGTCAGGGCGAGCCGCTGACGGGGCTGCGCTGCACCGTCGAGGGCGTCGTGCACGAGGCCGACGGCGAGGGGGAGGTCAAGCTCGGCGAGTGGGTCTTCCCCCGCAAGGCCTCCTTCGAGTGCGAGGCGAGCCTGCCCGCTCAGGGCGAGAACGCCGCGCACGCCGACATCGCTCGCGTCACGGCGGTCTCGGTGACCAGCAGCACGCCGGTCGAGGACAACGACGCCTGGCACGCGCGCACGGGAGCGAAGCCCCGCGTGTCGGTGGGTGATTTCGTGTGGTTCGATGCGGATGGTGATGGTCTGCAGGGTGCTGGCGAGTCGGGGATCGAGGGTGTCGAGTTGACGCTGTCGGGTCCTGGCGGTGTGCCGGTGACCGGTGTGGATGGTCGTCCGGTGGGGCCGGTTCGGACGGATGCGCAGGGTGCGTATTCCTTCGATGGTCTGCCGGTGTTGCCGGCTGGGCAGCACTACACGGTGACGGTGGTCGCTCCGGAGGGTTTCGTGCCCACGGTGGCGGGTGTCGGTGAGGACCGGGCGGTGGATTCGTCGACGGGGTCGGCCGAGAGCGGTGACCTGGTGCAGGACGGGCAGCGTGACCCGAGCCTGGACTTCGGTTTCGTGAAGGCGTCCGTGTCGGTGGGTGATTTCGTGTGGTTCGATGCGGATGGTGATGGTCTGCAGGGT
>JAUNLB010000072.1 GCA_030532485.1 Pseudoclavibacter sp. | reverse complement strand
CGGCTCGGCTCCGGGCCCGTTCTCGGCCGCCCGGGCGCCGACGACGAGCGTGCAGCTCAGGGCGGCCTTGGCCTCCTCGGCCGGCAGGGGCCGGGAGAGGCACTCGACCGGGCCGCTGCGGGTGCGGGCCCGCTCGGCGTGATACGAGCTCACGAGCACCTCGGAGAGGGAGGAGCCGCCGCAGGCGCGCTGCACCTCGTCGAAGGGGACCGTCTGCCGTTCCAGCGCGTCGAGCACCGCCTCCCGCGTGCGCTCGGCGAAGTCGGCGATCGTGCCCTCGTCGATGCGGCGGTGGCGCACGGGGACCGTGTTGGTGGCGCAGTCCACGAGCGCCTCGGCGCCCGGCTCCTGGCGGCCCGCGACGGGCGAGGCGAGCACGAGGTCCTCGCCGGCGCCGGCCCGCTGCAGGGCGAGCGCGACGGCCGCGTGGCTCAGCATGAACGGCGTCAGCCGCAGCCGCCGGGCGGCGGCCGCCAGTTCCCGCGGCCCGAGCCCGGGCAGCTCGCAGACGGCGACCCCCGCGCCCGAGCCGCTGTGCGCGTCCGCGGGCAGCTCGCCGCTGCCCGCGTGCCCGGCGAGCCGTTCCCGCCAGGCCGCGAGCTCGGCGTCGCGCCGCTCCCGCAGGCGTCGCCGCTGTGCCGCCGCGACGGCGGCCGCGGAGCGCGGCGGGGGCGGCGCTTCGGCCGCCCGGCCGGACAGCAGTGCGTCGAGCAGCTCCGTCAGCTCGCGTTGCAGCAGCTCCAGGCCGTGCTCGTCGGCGGCCGCGTGGTGCACGAACAGGCCGAGGTCGAAGGCGCCCCCGTCCCGCTCGTCCGGGACGACGACCAGGCGCGCGGGCGCCTCGCGCTCCAGATCGAAGGGCTCGCGCGCGACGGTCCGCAGCGTCCGCTCCAGCGCGGCCGTCCGGTCCTCCGCACCCTCCTCCGGCAGCCGCAGCGTGCGGATCTCGACCTCGGCGGGGTCCAGCTCGCGCCGCCGGCGTCCCCGTCCCGCCCGCGGGTAGCAGCAGCGCAGCGTCGCGTGCCGCCGGAACAGCAGCCGCCAGGCCCGCTCGAGCAGCTCCGGATCGAGTCCGGGCGCCCGCAGCCGCCAGTGCATCGGGATCGTGTAGGCGGTGCCGCCCGCAAGGTCCTGCAGCAGCAGCATCCGCTCCTGGGCGGGACTCGGAGCGTCCTGGCCGGGACCCCCGCCCGGCTCCGCCCCCTCGGGCTCGGCGGCTCGGGCGCCGTCGGCCGCCGGGGCCGGGCCCTCGCCCTCCCGGGCCAGCCGCCGGGCGAGCGCGGCGGGCTCCGGTGCGTCGAAGAGCAGGCGCAGCGGGACGGGCGCGCCCGTCTGCGCCTCCAGGAGCGCGGTCAGGCGCAGCGCCGTCAGGGAGTGCCCGCCGAGCGCGAAGAAGTCGTCCCCGGGCCGGACCGGCCGGCCCAGGACCTCGGCCATGAGGGCGCACACGCGGCTCGTCGCCTCGTCGGCTCCGTCCGGCTCGCCGTCCGCGGCGCGCGGCTCCGTCGGGCCGGCCGCCCGAGCCGCGCGCCGCAGGGCCTGCAGATCGATCTTGCCGACGGGGGTGCGGGGCAGCCGCGGCAGTCGCAGCACGCGCTGCGGCAGCATGTGTCCGGGCAGCCGCTCGCGCAGCGCGGCCATGAGCTCCCCGTCGGCCGGGGCCCGCTCGCCGCAGACCACCGCGACGAGCACCGGCCCCTCGACGCCGGGCGCCGCGAGGGCGCTCGCCTCGCGCACCCCCTCGATCTCCTCCAGCGCCGCCGCCAGTTCGCCGGGCTCGACCCGGAAGCCGCGCACCTTCACCTGTTCGTCGGCCCGGCCGCAGTGCACGAGCCCGCCGTCCCCCCACATCCCCAGATCGCCCGTGCGGTACATGCGGGAGCCGGGCGGGCCGTGCGGATCGGCCAGGAAGCGCTCGGCGGTCTGCTCCGGCCGGTCCAGATAGCCGCGGGCGAGCGCGGGACCGGCGAGGTAGATCTCGCCCGGCTCGCCCTCCGGGCAGGGGACGAGCCGCTCGTCGAGCACCCGCACGAGCGTGCAGGACACGGACTCGCCGATGGGAACGCGCATCGCGGGCGCCGTCTCGTGCGTCGTCATGCAGGGTCTCCGCCGTCCGAGGTGGTGAAGGTGTCGATGAGGCTAGGCTAGCCTCATTCGATGCCGCATCGGAAGCGCGGACACCCGGTTCAGGCGAACGGGAGGGAAGGGAACGCATGGTCTCCACCGAACTCGAATCGCGCATCCTGGCGGCCGTGCCGCCCCACTCGGTGCGGCCCTGGCCGCTGCCCCGCGGCGAGTCGGCCTTCGTGGCGGGGCTGCGGGCGCGCATCGAGGCGGCCGGGGACGCGGCGGCGCGCGAGCGGGAGGTCGAGCGCGCGCTGCGGGAGCTGCGCGAGCGGGGGACGCCGCTGACGGAGCCCGGCGACGAGCCCGGGACGGCGCGGTTCACCTTCTTCTGGGCGGGGGAGGCCCCGCACGGGGTCGTGCTCCACCTGAACCGGGTGAGCGACATGATCGACCCGGCCGACACGCTCCTGCAGCCGATCGGCGGCAGCCGGCTGCACGCGATCACCCTGCTGCTGCCCGAGGACTGGCTGGGCAGCTACCTCTTCGCCCCCCTGCCCGCCCCGCTCGGGCCCCCGCTCCTGCACCGGGGGGTCGACCGGGCCGCGCTGGGCCTGCTCGCGGCCGCCGCGAGCGCCGACCCCTGGGCGCGGGAGCAGGCCCCGGGCAAGGGCCTGCCCGGGCGGGAGGGCGAGGCAGGGCCGCCGCTGGCGATCGCCCGCGGCCCGGCCGCCCCGGGCCTCGCGCTGCAGCGCGCCGCCCGGCGCAGGCCCGCCGCGGCCCGCACGGTGCGCAGCCCCGCCAACGGGGCGCGGCTGCCCCTCGCGGTCTGGTCGCACCCCGAGGCGGGCCCGGCCTCGCCGGCGGTGCTGCTCGCCGACGGCGAGGTGTGGGGCGAGCAGTTCCCCCTCGCCGGCGAGCTGGACCGGCGCATCGGGGCGGGCGGGCTGGAGCCGCTCCACCTCCTGTTCCTGGCCTCCGGCGGGGCGAGGCAGCGGATCCTGGACTACACGGCCCCGGCCGAGGAGAGCGAGCGGCTGCTCGCCGAGGTGCGAGAGGCGGTCGGGCCGCAGATCGCCGGGCCGCTCGTGGCGGCCGGCCAGAGCCTGGGCGGCCTGTTCGCCCTGCAGTGCGCGAGCCGCCACCCCGGCTCCGTGGCGGCCGCCGTCGCCCAGTCCCCCTCCCTGTGGTGGCCCTCCCCGCTCCCGGGCCGCGGCTCGCCCCCCGTCGCCCCGCGAGCGGGATGGTTCGAGGAGCACGCGGCCCGCGCGGCGGCGGGCGCCGGGTCCGCGCCGGTGCTGCTGCAGGGCGGGGCCTGCGAGTGGGGGCTCGTCGAGCGCATCCGGGACGCCGCCGCGCTGCTGCGCGTGCAGGGCGCCCTCATCGACTACCGGGAAGTCCCCGGCGGTCACGACGTCGCCTGGTGGCAGGCGCTGCTGCCGGACGCGATCGTCGCCGCGGTCCGGGCGGCGGGGCGCGTCGGAGTGGGGACGCGATGAGCCCGCGGCGCCGGGCCGCGACGGCCGCGGAGCGGGAGCTGTGGCTGGCCGCCCGCCTGCATGAGGACCCGGTCGCGTTCACGACCGCGCACGCCTTCACGGTGCCCGGCCGGATCGACCGGGCGGCGATGTCGGCGGCCTGGGCCGGGCTGCTGCGGGCCGCCCCGCATCTCACGGCGCGCTTCGAGAGCGGGGCGGCGGGCGAGGCGGAGCGGCTCGAGCTGGTCTTCCAGCCGGAGGCCGCCCCGCCGCTCGAGCTGCTGCGGGCGGACGGCGCCGCCGACGGGCCGGGACTGCTGGCGCGATTGCGGTCGACCCCCTTCGATCCCGCGCGCGGGCCGCTGTGCCGGGCGGCCCTGGTCGAGGACCCGGCGGCGGAGGAGACGAGCCTGGTGGTCGCCGTCTCCCACCTCGCGGTCGACGGCTACGCCTGGAGCCTGCTGCTGGGCGAGCTGGAGCGCGGCTATGCGGCCGCCCGGGCGGGGGAGCGCCCGCCCGACGGCGCCCTGCGCCAGCCCGACCCCGATCCGGCCGAGGAGCCGGAGCACGCCGCGTGGTGGCGCGGACACCTGGCGGGCCTGCCCCACCCCTCGCGCCGGCCGCTGCCGCTGCGCCAGGCGCGTCCGCGCGCGACCCGGGCGATGCCCGGGACCGGCCGCCTCGAGCTCGCCCCCCTGGCCCTCGCGGCCGCCGCCCTGGCCGCCGAGGCCCCCGGCGGCCGCCGGGTCGTCGTCGACATGCCGTTCCTCGCCCGCTCGGGCGAGGAGCTGCGGCAGCCGGTGACCGCCATGAACGTGGTGCCCCTGGCCGTCGACCCGGGCGCGGCGCCCGATGCGGCCGGACTGCTCGAGCAGTGCGCCGCGACCCTGGCCGAGGTCCGCCCCCGCGCCGCCGCCCGGGCGGAGAGCGCGCGGCGCGAGCACGGCCGGACGGGGGCGCCGCCGCCGGTGGCGGACATCGCCCTGAACCTCGTCCCCTTCCCGCACGAGCTGCGGCTGGACGGCCGGGCCGCCCGTGTGACCACCCTCGCCTCCGGGCCCGGCGACGTCGACGCGATCGCCGTGCGCGCGCAGGCGGACGGCGGCGCCCGCCTGGAGGCGGACGCGCGGGAGCGGGAGGACCCGGGTCCGCGCAGCGCGGCGCTCGCCGAACGCTTCGCGCGGGCCGTGGAGGCGCTCGTGCGCGGCGAGATGCCCGAGCCCCGGCCGGCCGCGCGGGACGCCGCGCAGGCGGCGGCCCGGCCCGTGCTGGAGCGCATCCGCGAGCGGGTGCGGCAGGCGCCGCGGGCGCCGGCCTTCCTGGAGCCCGACGGCGCCCGCACGGGCTACGGCGAGCTGTGGGCCGCGGCCGAGGCGCTCGCGGCGCGGCTGCGCGGGATCGGCGTCGGGGCGGAGCGCCCGGTCGGCGTGTGCGCACCGCGCGGCGCGCGGCACGCGATCGGGGTGCTCGGCACGCTGCTGGCCGGCGGCGCCTTCGTCCCCCTGCCCGCGGAGGCGGGCGAGGCGGCGGAGCGGCGGCGCATCTGCGGCGCGGTCGCGCCGGAGGCCGTCGTGCTCGGCCTGCCGCCGGACGCCGAGGTCCCGGCGGGCCTGCCCGCCGGGGCGCCGCTGCTGCGGACCCCGGAGCCGGCCGGAGCGGCCGCCCCGCCGGGCCGGCTGCCGGCCGCGCATCCCGCGCAGCTCGCCTATGTGATCACGACCTCGGGCTCCAGCGGCGTCCCCAAGCCGGTCGCGGTGAGCCGGGGCGCGCTCGACGCCTGGACCGGGGCGGTGCTGTCCGATTATCTGCGGCTGCGGCCGGGGGAGCGGATGGCGCAGTTCGCGGCCGTGCACTTCGACGCGAGCGTCGAGGAGCTCTTCTGCGCGCTCTGCGCGGGCGCCGCGCTCGTGCCGCGCAGCGGCCTCGCCCTGGAGCGGATCGGCGACTGGCTCGAGGAGTGCGGGCGGCTCGGGGTGTCGGTGCTGGACCTGCCGACGGGCTACTGGCACGAGCTGGTCGTGGCGCTGGCCGCGGGCACGGCCCGGCTGCCGGCGTGCGTGCGCACGGTCGTCATCGGCGGCGAGGCCGCCTCGCCCGAGCGGCTGCGGCAGTGGCGCCAGGCGGTGGGCGAGCGGGTGCGCCTGGTGAACAGCTACGGTCCGACCGAGGCGACCGTCGTCGCCACCCGCGCGCTGCTCTGAGCGCCCCGGTCCCGGCCTCGGCGGCCCGCCGCTCCCCGCGCGCCCCTCCGCCCGATCCGTGCGCCGCCGCACGGATCGGGGGTCTGCGCGTCTCGAGCCGGCTCAGCGGGGCGGGGACGTCCGATCCGGGCGGGGGAAGCGGAAGAGCACGGCCCGCTTGTGCGGCAGCCGGACCTCGCCGAGCCGCTGTCCGCCCATGCGATCGGCGGCGAGCTGGTCGAGCCGCACCGCCACCGGGTGGTCGGCCGCCGGATCGGTCACGACGGCGGTGCAGCGCTCCTCGGCGGCGAAGATCGCGGGGATCACCTCCAGCCAGAAGCGGAAGGCGAGGTTCTTGCCCACCGCGCTGCGCTCGCCGATCGCCCCGTGCAGGCCGAGGTCCCAGGGGTCGGCGTCGTAGTGCTCGGCCACCACGTCGCGCGCCGCCCGGTAGAGCTCCACGTACGCGACCGGCTCGCCGCGGAACTCGGCGATGTAGGGGCGCTCGTAGTCGTCCTCGTACATCTGCCCGAGGTGCGCGCGCCACCGCTCCTGCGGCCAGTCCTGCTGCCAGTAGGGGGCGACGTGCGGGGCGTTCATCCAGGCGTGGATCCGTCGCAGGTCCTCGCCGTCCGGCTCGGCGTAGCGCAGACGGATCTCGCCGTGCAGCAGCGGCAGGGGCGGGGCGGGCGCGGTGCGGGCCGAGGCGGGGACGCGGTCGTCGATGCGGCGCGGGTGGGGTGCGGAGGACACGGGCGCAGTCTAGCTTAGGCTTGGCTAAGAAACGCTTCGGGCGAGCGGGTGCGGGCGCGGTGCGGCCCGGGCCCGGCGGGGACCGACTCGGGGCGGGGAGGCCGCGGGGGATATAGCTTAGGCTTGGCTAAGATACAGTTCGGCGAGCACAGCGGAGGAGACCGGGAATGTCGAGCCCATTCGATCGGGAGGACGGTGAGTTCCTCGTGCTGCGCAACGACGAGGAGCAGTACTCGCTGTGGCCGGGGCCCTTCGCCGTGCCCTCCGGCTGGGAGCCCGTCTTCGGCCCCGCCGAGCGCGAGCGCTGCAACGCGTGGCTGCGCGAGCACTGGACCGACATGCGGCCCCGCTCGCTCCGTGAGGCGCTCGACGCCTGAGCGCCCGGTCGTGCCCGCCCCCTCTCGCTCCCGCGCCGTTCTGCATCGCGCCGCTTCCGGCCCGCCCCCGCGGGGTGCGGGCCGACGGCGGGGCGGGCTCAGGCGGCGTCCGGGCGCCAGGCCTGGGCGAGCGCCCGCCAGTGCGCCTCGCCCATGAGCGAGGCGGGGGTGACCCAGACGGCCCCGCTGCCGCCGCGCGCCGCCTCCTCGACGGCCTCGCGCAGCTCGGCCGGCTCGATCGCCCCCTCCGGCCGGTCCCACAGCCCGATGGAGAGGACCCCCCGGCCGTCGTCCCGGCGGGCGAGCGCCCGGGCCAGCGAGCGGGTGTCGGGGGAGCCGGGCTCGGCGACGCCGAAGTAGTCCCAGAGCACCAGCCGGTCGGCGGCCTCGGCGAGCAGCGCGTAGTCGTGCCCGCTGTCGCGGCGGTCCCCGTCGGCGCGCTCCCGAGGGGCCCGCACCTCCATCCACAGCTCGGTCCCGTGCTCGGCGGCCGCCTGCCGGGCGCGGGCCACCAGCTCGGCGACGGCCCGGCAGCGCCAGTCGACCACCCGACCGTCCCGCGTGTCGATCGCGCCGTCGGCGGTGCGGGGCCAGTCCTCGGCGCCCGTGGCCTGCCGGTAGTCGCGCAGATCGGCCGCGCTGTAGGTGCTGTCCTCGAGGAACAGCTCGGTCAGGCTCACCGCGTCCGGCCGGTAGCGGGCGGCGAGCTCGCCGACGAGGGCGACGATCTCCTCGGCCACGGGGCCGCGGGCGAGCGCGGCCAGGCCCGCGGTCTCGGGCAGCCGCTCGCCGGTCGAGCTCGCGGCCGCCAGCTCCGTCCGCTCGGCGATCAGCCGCGGCGCGAGCACGTCCACGACGAGCACGAGGCCGCGCCCGGCGCCGTCCGGGGCCGGGCGGAGCGCCCGGATCGCCTCGGCCAGCAGGTCCCGCTCCTCGCCCGCCTCCCGCGCGTCGGCGGACCAGGCGCCCTCATGTCCCGGCCAGGGGAAGAGCGTCCAGTCCACGCGGCCCGCGGCGATGCTCACCTCGTTGATCCCGGCCGTCTCCAGCCGGCCGGCGAGCTCCCGCAGGCGCGCGGGGCCGGCGACCGCGTCCTCGAAGCCGACGCCGAGCATCCGCCGCGGCGGCAGCGGCGCGGGCCCCTGCGCGCAGGCCGCGAGCAGGCCCAGGGCGACGGCGGCCGGCGCGGCCAGCAGCAGCGAGCGGCGGCTGGGGCCCCGCCCCGGGGGCGGGGTGCCGGGGGTCATGTCTGCAGTCCCGCCGCCTGGCGCAGGGAGCGCTCGGTGACCACGCCGGTACGGGCGAGCTTGTTCCACTTCGACTCGCTGCGCGTGATCTCCTTCCAGATCGCCTCGGCCATGACCCCGGCGATGACGGTGGTCAGAAACGGCCACAGCGGCACGGTCCACAGGAAGCGCAGATCGGCCCAGGCGCGGTTCATGCCGACCGCGATGACCATGACCGCGGCCGAGACGAAGATGCCGAGCCAGGCGAGGACCGAGAGCAGATCGGGCGAGAACGGCGGATCGCCGGCCAGGAAGGCGAACGGCAGGCAGAAGAACACGCCGATGAGCATGATCGGCATGACGACCATGTTGAGGGAGTTGAAGACGAGGAACATGCCGAAGGCCCCGTAGCGGGGGTTGCCGATCATGTCCCGCTGGATGCGCATGGTCTGCAGCAGGCCCCTGGCCCAGCGCACCCGCTGCCGCCACAGGGCGCGCAGCGTGGAGGGGGACTCGGCGTGCACGACCGCCTGCGGCCGGAAGCGCACGTGGTAGCCGGCCCGGTAGATCCGCCAGGTGAGCTCCAGGTCCTCGCCGAGGGTGTCCTCGTTGAAGCCGCCGATCTCCTCGATCACGCGCCTGGGGAAGGCGCCGATGTTGCCGGAGACGATCGGCAGCACCCGCATGACCCCCAGCGCCCGGCGCACCAGGCTGCAGCCGGCGTGGCTGAACATCGCGAGCATCTGGGTCAACGGCCGGTCCAGGTTCACCGGCCGGTCGTCGCCGCACACGGCGCCCACCCGCTCGTGGTCCATGCCGCGCAGCATCTCGGTGATCGTGTCGGCGCTGAACACGCCGTCCGCGTCCACGAACATGAGCACGTGGCCGCGGGACTCGCGGATGCCGTGGTTGAGCGCGGCGCCCTTGCCGGCATTGGCCTGGCGGAAGGTGCGCACCCGGCCGTCCCGGGCGGCCAGCCAGGCCATGACCTGCGGGGTGTCGTCGCTGGAGCCGTCGTCGACGATGACCACCTCGACCCGCCGGTAGTCCGAGGCGAGCACCGAGTTGACGCAGTTGGCCAGCACGACGCCCTCGTTGTAGGCGGGGACGATGACCGAGACGAGCGGGTTCTCCTTCACCATGGTGTGGATGTCGTCGACCCGGTCGCGACGCTCGATGATCTCGAACAGGAAGGCGAGGGGCACGTAGACGAGCTTCACGACGCCGAAGACGAGCGCGATGAGGCCCATCGCGAAGCCGATCTCGCCGATGACGCGGGCGACGTCGTGGAAGGTGATCACGTCCCGGTCCCCGCCTCGCCGGGCAGGCCAAGGTCCCGCAGCAGCGCGCCCAGCAGTTCCGGGGCGGCCGAGCTGTTCGCCCCGAAGCGGGCGTTGAGCTCCAGCACGCGGGCCGTCCCCGCGGCGTCGCGCCGCACGTCCACGTCCACCGGTCCGTACAGGCCCGCGGCCCGGGCCGCGGCCACCGCGAGACGGGCCACGTCCTCGGTGTCGGGGCCGTCGACGCGGCGCACCCCCGTCGCGTTGCCGACCTCGCCCGCGCTCAGACCCGTCTTCTCCAGCACGGCGACGAACGGTTCCGCGGCGCCGGCGGCGCGCAGCGCCCCGTCCGGCAGGGGCAGGTAGACGACCGGCGCGTACTCGGCGCCCGGCGCGAAGGCCTGCAGCACGCAGCCGGGGTCCGGGGCGCCCAGCTCCTCGGCGCGGCGAACGACGCGCACGCCGCGCGCCCCGCGGGAGACGCGGGGCTTGGCGACGAGGGGCAGCCCGGTCCGGGCCGTCGCCTCGGCCGCGGGCAGCGAGCCCGGGGCGAAGGCCGGCACCGCCACCCCGGCGGCGTCGAGGAGCTCCGCGGTGCGCAGCTTGTCGTCGGCGATCGCGACCGCCTCCGGCGCGGAGACGACGATCCGCACGCCCTCGCCCAGACGCCCGGCCAGTGCGGCGAGGACGGGCAGCTCCTCGCTCACGGTCGGCACCACCGTCCGCACCCCGTGGGCGGCGACGAGCTCCCGCAGGGCGGCGGGGAAGCCCGGATCGCGCGCCGGCGGCACGGGCAGCACCGGGCAGGAGGCGTCGCCGGCCGGGGGCGGCGCCATGTCGGCGCCGAGCGCGGGCAGCCCGCGCTCGGCCAGCTGCGCGAGCAGGGACCGGCCGGCCGGCCCGCAGGCGCCGGTCACGAGCAGGGGGGCGGAGGCGGGAGCGGGGGGCATCACAGGGTCCCGAGCTGGTCGGACAGGGCCCGCACGACCTCGTAGCCCTCGGCGTAGCCGACCTTGGCCTGCTCGCCCCGGTGCAGCGCCTTGCCGGCGAGCTTCAGCTCGTCGATGTACGGCTTGCCGGACTGGTTCGCATGCTCCTTCACGGCCGCGATCTTCACGTCCATGTAGTCGCCGATGTCGACGAAGAAGCGGGCCGCGAACTCGTCGGTCACCGAGGGGCTCTCGTAGCAGAGGATCGTCGAGCAGCGGCGGGCGGCCCGCAGCGTCGCCAGGTGCACCGCGTGGTGGTCCTGGTGCTGGTCGTTCCGGGAGTGGGTGAGGATGATGTCCGGCTCGACCAGCTCGATCATCGTCTCGATCGCCCGGATCATCTCGCCGATCTCCGTGGACATGCGGGTGTCGGTGAAGTCGCGCACGCTGATCTCGTGCAGGTCCAGCAGCTGGGCCGCGGCGAGCGCCTCGCCGGCGCGGGTCTCCTTGTGCCCGCCCTGGGCGCCCTGGCTCATGACCAGCGCGTGCACCTCGTGCCCGTTGTCCACGAAGCGGGCCAGGCTGCCGCCGCAGGCGAGCTCCAGATCGTCCGGATGGGCGCCGATCACGAGGATCCGCCGGGGCCGCTCGGTGCGGCTGACGGGGCGCAGATTGAGGAAGACGGCGGCGGCGAGCACGAGCAGCACCACCACCGCGAGCCCCTGCGCATACGGGGCCCAGCCGGCCGGCTGCAGGCCGGCGAGCAGCAGCGCGGGCACGAGCAGCAGGGCGGAGACGATCACGGCGCCCGCGATGAGGGCCGCGTGCCGCAGGCGCCGGCGCACCCGCTGCAGGCGGGTCGCGACGGCGACGGCGCCGACGATGTAGATGCCCGCTAAGAGCAAGCTCAGCCAGTGCATGGCGTCCTCTCCCCCTGTGTGCTGCCGCCGGACGGTCGGCGGTGTCTCGCGGCGTCGCCTCTCGCGTGCGCTCGCGGGCCGCGGCCCGGTCCGCGCCCCGGCCCGGCCCCGCGCCGTCGCGAGGGGAGAGGGGGCTGTCGTATACACGAGCCGCCCCGGTTGAAACGGTGCGTTCGCTGAACGCCGCCGCCCTCCCCTGTACGAATGTGCGCGAGACGGACCGACCGAGCCGATCGGGTGGAATCCGGATCCGTGCGCTCTGCCGCACGAACCCTCCGGGACCGGCCGACGCGGTGGAAGCCACGTCCTCCTCTTGGCGGCGATGCTACCACCCTCTGGGAGTCCGCGGTGAGGTCCCTGCGACTCCGTGGGAGCCCGGTGGGAATCTCATCCCACGGGCGTGTCGCCGCTCCGCCCCCCGCGGGCCCCGCCCCCGCTCCCGCCGCTACCATGGTCGGATGGTCGCCGCCCTCTACCGTCGATACCGGCCGGACTCCTTCGCCGACATGATCGGGCAGACGCAGGTGACCGAGCCGCTCATGACGGCGCTGCGCACCGGCCGGGTGAACCACGCCTACCTCTTCTCCGGCCCGAGGGGCTGCGGCAAGACCTCCTCGGCCCGCATCCTCGCCCGCTGCCTGAACTGCGAGCGGGGCCCGACGGACACGCCGTGCGGCAGCTGCCCCAGCTGCGTCGAGCTCGCCCGCGACGGCGCGGGCTCGCTCGACGTCATCGAGATCGACGCCGCGAGCCACGGCGGGGTGGAGGACGCCCGGGATCTGCGGGAGCGGGCGATCCTCGCCCCCACCCGGGATCGTTACAAGATCTTCATCATCGACGAGGCGCACATGGTCACCTCGGCCGGCTTCAACGCCCTGCTGAAGGTCGTCGAGGAACCGCCGGAGCACGTCCGCTTCGTCTTCGCGACGACCGAGCCGGAGAAGGTCATCGGCACGATCCGCTCCCGCACCCACCACTTCCCCTTCCGGCTCATCCCGCCGGCGCTCATGCTGGACTACGTGGAGCGGCTCTGCGAGGCCGAGGGGGTGCGCGCCGAACCGGGCGTGCTGCCGCTCGTGGTGCGCGCCGGCGGCGGCTCGGCCAGGGACACGCTCTCGCTGCTGGACCAGATCATGGCCGGCTCCGAGGACCGGCTGCTCGGCTACGGCCGGGCGGCGGCGCTGCTGGGGTTCACGGGCCAGGAGCTGCTGGACGAGACGATCGACGCGATCGCCGCGGGCTCCGCCGCCGCCTGCTTCACGACCGTGGACCGGGTCATCCAGTCCGGCCAGGACCCGCGCCGCTTCGTGGAGGACCTGCTGGAGGCGGTGCGCGATCTGATCGTCGCCAAGGCGACGGGCGAGCAGCTCGCGAACGTGCTGCGCGGCGCCGGCCCGGAGGAGCTGGACCGGCTGCTGCGCCAATCCGCCAGGTTCCGGCCCGCGGCGCTCTCGGCGCTCGCGGACATCGTGGACGGAGCCCTGAGCGGCATGACGGGGGCGACCTCGCCGCGCGTGCACCTGGAGCTCATGATGGCCAGGCTGCTGGTCGAGCTGGACGCCGAGTTCGACGGGGGC
>JAUNLB010000071.1 GCA_030532485.1 Pseudoclavibacter sp. | reverse complement strand
GCCGAAGTGGAAGGCCTCGACGATCGGCAGGCCGAAGCCGGCCTCCAGGGAGGGGACGACCAGGGCGGAGGCGCGCTGGTAGACCACCGCGAGCTCGGTGTCGTCGATCTCGCCGAGCGCCACGATCCGCTCGGCCGGCACGCCCGCCTGGGCGATGAGCGCGTCGAGCATGGACCCGACCGGCTCGCCCGGCTGAGCCCCCGTCGCTTCCGGCACCTCCACACGTCGGGGGGTGCGCTGCACCGACGAGCCCTCGCCGTCCCGGCCGACGATCACGAGCCGCACCCCCGACAGATCCGGCGAGGCCATGGCCCGCAGCAGGTGCGCCAGGCCCTTGCGCGGCTCGGTGCCGGCCAGGGTGAGGACGTAGTCGTCCGGCAGCCCCAGGCGCTCGGCGATCCGGTCCCCCTCGGCCTCGGAGTCGGGCAGCGCGATGGACGGGGCGGGCGCCGCGCCGATGACGCGCAGGCGGTCGCCGAAGTCGTAGAGCTCCATGAGTTCGTCGGCGACCGCGTTCGTCGGGGCGACGACGGCCGAGGCGAAGCGGTGCGCCCGCCTGAGCATCGCCTGCCGCCACTTCACGACCGCCGGGTCCATGAGCTCCGGGCGGCGGAAGGCCGTCGTGTCGTGCACGGTCACGACCGTCTGATCGATGCCGTAGCTGAGCGAGATGTCCCGGAGGGGGGCGAACAGCCCCATGGCGTGGATGAACCCGCCGCCGACGACGCCCGTGAACAGGCCCCGCTGCCACGCCTTCATGAGCCGCTCCGCCCGCATGGGCGCCTGTACCACGCCGACCAGGCCCGGCACGCGGCGCTCGAAGGCGGTCAGCTCCTCCTCGCCGATCTTCGGCAGCAGCGCCTCGACCTCGGTGCCGCGAGGCGCGCGGGCGATGATCTCGCGCGCCAGGTTCTCGGCGTAGCGGCCATCGCCGTCGACGCCGGGGGAGACGAGACGGTCGAGGACGAGTCGCAGCGTGGTCATGCGTCGGCGAGCAGCCCCTTCTCCACGGCCTCGGCGAGCGCCTCGCGCCACGGCCGCATCGCGGGCAGCCCCGCGGCGGCCCAGGCGTCGTGCCCGAGCACGGAGTAGGCGGGCCGGGCGGCGGGGCGCACGAAGGAGGCCGAGTCGGTCGGCAGCACGCGCGCCGGGTCGTGCCCGGCGAGCCGGAACACCTCCCGGGCGAACTCGTGCCAGCTGGCGACGCCCGAGTTCGTGCCGTGGTAGACGCCGGCCGGGGCGTCCGAGTCCAGCAGGCGCACGATCTGCGCGGCCAGGTCCGCCGTGGAGGTGGGCTGACCGACCTGGTCGTCCACGACGCTCACCTCCGGCCGGCTGCCGGCGAGCTTCGCCATGGTCTTCGCGAAGTTCGGCCCGTCCGGGCCGTACAGCCAGGCGGTGCGGACGATGAAGGACCCCTCCGGGTGCACGGCCCGGGCGAAGCCCTCGCCGGCGGCCTTGGTGCGGCCGTAGGCGTTGAGCGGGTCCCGCGGCGCGTCCTCGGCGTAGGGGGAGGAGGCGTCGCCGCGGAAGACGTAGTCGGTGGACACCGTCACGAGCCTGGCCCCGGCGGCCCGGGCCGCGTGCGCGAGGTTCTCCACCCCCGTCGCGTTGACGGCGAAGGCGGCCGCCTCGTTCGTCTCGGCGTCGTCGACGGCCGTGTAGGCGGAGGCGTTGATCACCGCGTCGTGGCCGTCGACGGCCCGCAGGCAGGCCTCGAAGTCGGTGACGTCCAGCCCGCTGCGGTCCAGCGCCGTCACCTCGCGGCCCGCCAGGGCGCGCAGCAGATCCTGCCCGAGCATGCCCCGGGCGCCGACGAGCAGGTAGCGGCTCACAGGGCGGCACGCTCCTTCAGGGGCTCCCACCAGGCGCGGTTGTCCCGGTACCACTGCACGACGTCCGCGAGCCCCTGCTCGAACGGGACCTGCGGCTCGTAGCCGAGCTCCTCGCGGATCTTGGTGATGTCCACCGAGTAGCGCAGATCGTGGCCGAGCCGGTCGGCGACGCGGTCCACGGAGGACCAGTCGCGGCCGGTGGCCTCCAGCAGCAGCCCGGTGAGCTCCTTGTTGCTCAGCTCGGTGCCGCCGCCGATGTTGTAGACCTCGCCCGCCCGGCCGCCGGTCAGCACCATGGCGATGCCGCGGCAGTGGTCGTCCACGTGCAGCCAGTCGCGCACGTTGTTCCCCTCGCCGTAGAGGGGCACGTGCTTGTCGTCGATGAGGTTCGTGACGAACAGCGGGATGACCTTCTCGGGGAAGTGGTAGGGGCCGTAGTTGTTGGAGCAGCGCGTGATGGACAGGTTCAGCCCGTGCGTGCGGTGGTAGGCGCGGGCGAGCAGATCGCTGCCCGCCTTGGAGGCCGAGTAGGGGGAGTTCGGCTCCAGCGGGCGGTCC
Organism: Pseudoclavibacter sp.; assembly: GCA_030532485.1. Taxonomy (GTDB): domain Bacteria; phylum Actinomycetota; class Actinomycetes; order Actinomycetales; family Microbacteriaceae; genus Pseudoclavibacter. Next base: position 10,438 of record JAUNLB010000071.1, on the reverse strand, counting down.
TCGGTCCACGAGCCGGACTCGATCGAGCCGTACACCTCGTCGGTGGACACGTGCACGAAGCGCTCCAGCCCGTGCCGCAGGGCCGCGTCGAGCAGCTTCTGGGTGCCCACCACGTTCGTCTCCACGAAGACGGAGGCGTCGCGGACCGAGCGGTCCACGTGGGACTCGGCCGCGAAGTGCACGACCGCGTCGACCTTCGGGATCCACTCGTCGAGCACCTCGGCGTCCCGGATGTCGCCGTGCACGAAGCCGAAGCGCTCGGAGCCGGCGACCGGCGCGAGGTTCTCGCGGTTGCCGGAGTAGGTGAGCGCGTCGAGCACCGTGACCTTCGCCCCCTCCAGGCCGGGGTAGGCGTCCTGCAGGGTGCGGCGGACGAAGTTCGAGCCGATGAATCCGGCTCCGCCCGTGACGAGGAGGTGCATGCTGTGTCCTTCGCTAGCTGCTTCGGCTGGGGTCCGCTTCGCGCGGGGTCGGGGTGCGCCCGGGGCGCGGGCCGGGTGGCCGGGATCATCCTATCCGGGACTACCACAGGCCGAGCAGGATGAGGCCCGCCAGGATCCACCGGTCCCGCGGCCGGCGGCGGAACTCGCCCGCCCGGCGTACCAGGCGCAGGCGGTCGAACGGCCCGCTTCCGCCCAGCACCTCGTGGAACCACTGCAGGCGGGGCAGCTGCTCGGGCGAGGCGATCGGGACGCAGGCGGCCACCGTGATCCGGACCTGTTCGCGGTGCCAGCGGCTCGCCGTCAGCTGCACGCGCTTGAGCGCCTGCCGCCAGCCCGCGTTCGCCCCGAACGCGTTCGCGTCGTGCTGCCGGTAGTCGACGGTCGAGGCGGGGTCGATGTGCCAGCGCAGGCCGGCGGCCCGGGCGAGCGCGTAGATGAGCCAGTCGTGGGCGACGGCCTGCCGGGCGGGCGAGTCGGGTCGCTCCAGCTGGCTGCGCACCATGCGGGCGAGCCGGGCGGTCAGCAGGAAGGAGGAGCCGGGACCGGGGGTCTCGAACAGGTAGTCGGCCCGGCGCTGCGGATAGTCCTTGCGGATGAGCACGCGGCGCGTCTCGGCGCCCGGGGCGGCCACGTCCTCGAAGGCCGTGACGTTCGAGGAGACGCCGTCGGCGCCGTGCTCGGCCAGCAGCGCGATGTGCCGGGCGAGCTTGTCCGGCATCCACACGTCGTCCTGGTCGGCGAAGCCGACGTAGTCGAAGGAGTCCGGATCCGCCTCGGCGAGCAGGCGGTAGAAGTTCGGGGCCGGGGCCCCCATCCGTTCGCACGACGGCAGCATCCGCACCCGCCCGTCCCGAGCCGCGTACTCCCGGACGATCGCCCGGGTGCCGTCGCTGGAGCCGTCGTCGGAGACGAGCACGCTGAGCCGGAGCCGGCCGCGCTGCCCGAGGATGGAGTCCAGCTGCTCCCGCAGGAAGCGCTCGCCCTGGTGGGTCGCGAGCAGGACGGTGACGCGGGGGGGTGCGGGCTCGCTCGTGCTCATGGTGCCCACATGCTAGCCACTTCGCGCCCGCTTCCTTCAGCCGGGGCGCGGTACGGCCGGCCTGCGGCGCTCAGCTGTGCTCCCACACCCGCTCCGGCCACCAGGAGACGTGGGGGTGCACCTGGGAGGCGAAGGCCTGGGCGAGGGAGCGGGAGAAGACGGGGGTGATGTGGCTGTCGTCCAGATAGGTGACGATGCCGCCGAGCGAGGGGCGGCACTCCCTGCCGGGGCAGACCGTGTCGACCAGGTCGACCCACACGCCGCCGCGGCGCTCCACGGCCGCACCGAAGGCGTCGAGGCCCTCCGGCGGGGCGGGGGCGGTGGCGGTGCACTCCGGCGCCGTGAAGCCGGACTCGGCGGCGCACTCGTACATGTTGAAGTCGAAGCGGGGCACGTCCCGCAGCACGACCGTCCTGGTGACGCCGGTGTCCTGCACGGCCTCCACGAGCGGGAGGATGTCCGGCAGGCCCGTCTCGAAGCCCGGGGCGGCCCTGCCGTTCTGCATGGCGTCGCCCGCCGCCGGGTGGGAGAGGGTGCCGACCACGACCAGCATGTCCGGCCGGTTCTCCAGGACGTAGTCGATGCCGCGCCGCCAGGCCTCGCCGCAGCGGGTGTCGGGGGTCGCCGCCAGGCCGTGGAAGAAGCAGCCGGGCGAGGCGTAGATGCGCATGCCCCAGCGCTCCGGCCCGGTCCGCATCGTCTCCCAGAGCATGCCCGTGTACGCGACCGCGTGCGAGCTGCCGATGACGACGATCTCCCGTTCCGGGTCCTCGGCTCCGGCGAGACTGCACATGGACGAGTTCCACGGGTCGTAGGGGTCGCAGGGCCGCCCGGGCACCCCGGACTGGTCCTGGGCGACGATCTGCGCGGGCACGAGGCTGTCGAAGTGCGCGGCCGCGTCCACCTGGGGTCCGCGCACCGAGACGTCGACCGCCCACACCTCGGATTCCGCATCGGCCCGCTTGGCCTGGTACCAGGCGGCGCCGATCGCGTTGCCGCCCAGCGCGGCCAGGGCGCAGACGGCGACGACCGCGGCGGTTCGGGGGCCGAAGCGGGGCAGCAGCCGGCGGGAGGGGAGCCGTTCGCCGCGGATCCAGCGGGCGGCGGGACGTTCGACCAGGCGCACGACGAGGATCGCGAGGGCGACGGAGACGGCGAGCACGAACAGGCCCCCCGGCAGATCGGGCCGCTCGACGCCGGCCAGGATCGTGGAGATCACGAGCACGGGCCAGTGGGTCAGGTAGAGGGCGTAGCTGTAGCCGCCGATGCGCTGCAGCACGGGGTGCGCGAGGACCGGGTCGGCCGGCGCGGGCCGCCGGCTCGGCGCGTCCGCGGCGGCGATGACGAGCAGGGAGAAGCCGACGGGCCACAGCGCCGGCCAGCCGGGGAAGCTCGCGGCCACCGGCAGCACCACGCCGCACTGCACGATGCCCGCGACGCCGACGGCGGTCAGCACGCGCCGCAGCCGCAGAGGGATGCGCAGCCACGGTGCCACGAGCGCCAGCAGGCTGCCGGCGGCGAACTCCCACAGCCGGGCGAGGGTGTCGAAGTAGGCGAGGGTCTGGTCCGTCTGCACGTACTGCAGCGCGTAGGGGAAGGACCAGGCGAACACGCCCCCGAAGATCAGCAGCAGCGGGACGCGGGGCGGGAGCCGCAGGGCCCGGGCGATCGCCTCGCCGGCCAGGTGCAGCAGGGGCCACAGCAGGAAGACCTGCCCCTGGACGGACAGCGACCAGAAGTGCTGGTACAGGCTCGCGTCCGAGCGCTGCATCGCGAAGTAGTCGACCGCCGCGTTCTGCAGCCAGAAGTTCATGGTGTAGCTCGCCGCCGCGAGGGCCTGGCCGAAGATCGTCGCCCAGTAGCGGGGCTCCAGCAGGGTCGTGGCCGCCAGCATGGTCAGCAGGACGACGGTGACGGCGGCGGGCAGGAGGCGGGCGAGCTTGCGGACGGTGACGTCGAGGGGGCGGGTCCAGGCGCCGGTTTCGGCGCGGGCGGTCAGGGAGCGGGTCATGAGGTAGGCGGAGACGAGCAGGAAGACGTCGACGCCGCCGGAGACGCGGCCGAACCAGATGTGGAAGCTGACGACCAGCAGCAGCGCGATCGTGCGCAGGCCCTGGATCTCCGGGACGAAGCGCTGGGCCTCGGGGAGCGATCGCGGGCTCTCGGGCGCGAGGCGTGAGTCGGGAGCACGCCGGGAGGCCCTCATGAACGGCACCTGGTGCCCCTTTCCTCTCCCGCGTGCGGCCGAGGCCTCATCGTAACAACGGAGGGGGCGGCGCCCCCAATCCGGGCGAGTCGATAAACGTGCAGCACTCAGTCTTCGAGCGGTGCGGGCCCCTCCGAGGGGCGCGGCCTCAGCCCCAGACCTCGCGGGGCCACCAGGGGGTGAACTCGCAGAGCTGCTCGGCGAACTCCTGGGCGAGCGATCTGGTGAAGTACTTGGTCAGGTGGTTGTCGTCGAAATAGGTGACGAGCCCGCCCATGCTGGTCGGGCAGATCCCCTCCGGGCACACCGCCGGGGTCAGATCGACCCAGCCCGCGCCGAGCTCCTCCACCTCCTCGATCCAGCGCGGATCGGGCTCCTCCGGCGCGGGCATGAAGCACTCCTCCGCGTCGAAGCCGGCCTCCACCGCGCACTCGAAGGGATCCTCCGGGAAGCGGGGCGTGTCCCGCACGACCGCCACCCGCGCACCCGCCGGGGCCCCGTCGCGCAGCCAGGGCAGCAGCCCCGGCACCGGCTGCTCCTCGCCCTGCCCCGAGGGCGCCTGCCGTGTGCCGAGCACGACGATGAGGTCGGGCGGGTAGGCGGCCGCGTAGTCCGCCGCCGTGGCCCACAGCTCCTGACAGGCGCCCGCCCCGCCGCCGAGCCGACGGCGGCCGGCGTCCCACGCCTCCGGCTGCAGGGAGCAGTCGGGGGCGATGTAGGTGCGCATCGCCCAGTCGCCGCGCCCCTGCACGACCACCTCCAGGGCGGGGGCGATCTGCAGGACGTGCGAGCTGCCGATCAGCAGGATGTTGCGCCCCTCGACCGCGGCGAGGGCCGGGTCGCCCGTCGTCCAGCAGTGCTCGGTCGACAGCGGGTCCCCTTCGGGGCAGGGATCGCCGGGACTGGCCCAGCTGGTGTAGATGTACTCGGGGTCCGGCGCCACGCCCTGCTGCGCGTCGTGCCCGATGGTCATGGCACCGCTGCGGGCGGGGTCGATCATCGCCAGATCCGCCTCGACGGAGGCGATGCGCATCCGGCCCAGCTGGTTCACCCCGATCGCGCAGCCGAGCGCGAGCGCCGCCGTCGTGGCGAGGACCGCGGCGGGGCGCAGCAGCGCGCGCACGCGGGGGAGCCGCGACGGCCGGGCCTGCCGCCGCGGCGCCGAGGCGAGCCAGGCGGCGACCGGACGCTCCACGAGCCGGGTCACGAGCACGGCCAGCAGCGCCGAGAACAGGACGAGCCCGAGGCCCTCCGCGACTCCCGGCCGCTCGACCCCCCGCAGCGTGCCGAAGAGGACCAGCACGGGCCAGTGGCTCAGGTAGAGCGCGTAGCTGTAGCCGCCGATCCGGCGCATCGCCCGGCTCGCCAGCAGAGGGTTCACCGGCTTCCCGGCGCCGCGGCAGTCGGCCGAGAGGAGCACGAGGGCGGCGGAGGCGACCGGCCACAGCGCCGCCCAGCCGGGGAAGCTCGCGGCGACGGGCAGGAGGAAGCCGCAGGAGACGATGCCCGCGAGCCCCAGCCAGCCCAGCAGCGCCCGCAGGGGCCGCGGCAGCCGCAGCCGCGGCGCGAGGAGCGCGAGGACGCTGCCGGCGGCGAACTCCCAGAGCCGGGCGAGGGTGTCGAAGTAGGCGTAGGGCTGGTCCTGCCCGGTCAGCCACAGCGCGAAGGCGAAGGAGGCCAGCCCGATGCCCGAGAAGCCCACCGCCAGCACGGCCCGCACCCGCACCCCGGCGCCGCGGGCGAAGGCCTCGCCGGCCAGGTGCAGCAGGGGCCACAGCAGGAAGACCTGCCCCTGGACGGACAGCGACCAGAAGTGCTGGTACAGGCTCGCGTCCGAGCGCTGCATCGCGAAGTAGTCGACCGCCGCGTTCTGCAGCCAGAAGTTCATGGTGTAGCTCGCCGCCGCGAGGGCCTGGCCGAAGATCGTCGCCCAGTAGCGGGGCTCCAGCAGGGTCGTGGCCGCCAGCATGGTCAGCAGGACGACGGTGACGGCGGCGGGCAGGAGGCGGGCGAGCTTGCGGACGGTGACGTCGAGGGGGCGGGTCCAGGCGCCGGTTTCGGCGCGGGCGGTCAGGGAGCGGGTCATGAGGTAGGCGGAGACGAGCAGGAAGACGTCGACGCCGCCGGAGACGCGGCCGAACCAGATGTGGAAGCTGACGACCAGCAGCAGCGCGATCGTGCGCAGGCCCTGGATCTCCGGGACGAAGCGCTGCGGGCCGGGCGTGGAGCGGGCTCGGGCGGCGCCCGGCCCGCCGCCCTCCGTTGCGCTCATGGCTCCGCCTTCCCCGATCCGATGCTGCACAGGACCCCGAGAACGTCGTGTGAAACGCATCGATGCTAACAACGCCCGGCGGCCTCCGCCTCCTCCCGCAGGATGGTGTGCACCGCTCGTGTGGGGCGGAGCGGCGGCCCCGACCCTCCCGACGCGACGGGAACGCGTGCATCGCTCGTGCGGAGCGGCTTCATGCTCCGTCCGGTCAATCCCTCGGCCGCCGCGACGTGCGCCCGATCGACAACCAGACGGGAAACCCGGCACCGTCGATCCCTCGGCCGCCGCGACGTGCGCCGCCCGCGCGGGGCGGGCCGCGCCGGGACGCTGCGCGTAGGATGCGACGCATGGAGATTCGCGAGTTGAGCATCCCCGACAGCTACGAGATCACCCCGAAGCAGTTCGGGGACGATCGCGGCGTCTTCCTGGAGTGGTACCGCTTCGACCGGCTGGCCGAGGCGATCGGCCACCCGCTGGAGCTCAAACAGGCCAACACCTCGGTCTCCGCGCGCGGCGTGGTGCGCGGCATCCACTTCGCCGAAGTGCCCCCGAGCCAGGCGAAGTACGTCAGCTGCACGCGGGGGGCGGTCCTCGACTTCGTCATCGACATCCGGGTCGGCTCGCCCACCTTCGGCCAGTGGGACAGCGTCCTGCTGGACACCCGGGACCGCCGGGCGATCTACATCGCCGAGGGGCTCGGCCACGCCTTCGTGGCGCTGGAGGACGACTCCACCGTCAGCTACCTGTGCTCGGAGACCTTCAACGCGCCGCGCGAGCACGGCGTGAACCCCCTGTGCGCGACGGTCGGGCTGGAGTTCCCGATCCCCGCCGAGGAGCTGATCCTCTCGGCCAAGGACACCGAGGCGCCCGGCCTGCCGCAAGCGCGCGAGCAGGGCCTGCTGCCCTCCTACGAGGCGTGCCGGGCGTTCTACGAGCAGCTGCGGACGGAGGACGCGCGATGAAGGGCATCATCCTCGCCGGCGGCTCCGGCACCAGGCTGTGGCCGATCACCAAGGGCATCTCCAAGCAGCTCATGCCCATCCACGACAAGCCGATGATCTACTACCCGCTGTCGACCCTCATGATGGCCGACATCCGCGAGGTGCTGATCATCACGACGCCCGAGTACAACGAGCAGTTCCGCAATCTGCTCGGCGACGGCTCCCACCTGGGCATGCGCATCGAGTACGCCGTCCAGCCCTCCCCGGACGGCTTGGCCCAGGCCTTCGTCACCGGCGAGGACTTCATCGGCGACGACTCGGTCGCCCTCGTGCTGGGCGACAACATCTTCCACGGGACGGGCCTGGGCTCCTCCCTGCGCGCCTACGGCGAGGTGCGCGGCGGGCTCATCTTCGCCTACCAGGTCGCGAACCCCGAGGCCTACGGCGTGGTCGAGTTCGACGACGACATGGTCGCCGTCTCGATCGAGGAGAAGCCGGAACGGCCCAAGAGCAACTACGCGGTGCCCGGCCTGTACTTCTACGACAACCGGGTGGTGGAGATCGCCAAGGGGGTCCGGCCCTCCGCCCGCGGCGAACTGGAGATCTCCTCCGTGAACCAGGCCTATCTGGAGCGCGGCGAGCTGCAGGTGTTCGAGCTGGACCGGGGCACGGCCTGGCTGGACACGGGCACCTTCGAATCGATGATGCAGGCGGCCGAGTACGTCAAGGTGATCGAGGACCGGCAGGGCTTCAAGATCGGCTGCATCGAGGAGATCGCCTGGCGCGCGCACTGGATCGACGACGAGCAGCTGCGGGCGCTCGCGGAGCCGCTGCGCAAGTCCGGCTACGGCGAGTACCTGCTGCGCGTCCTCCGGCTGGGCCGCAAGCCCCGGGCCGAGAGGTGACCGGGGACGACAAGGGGGAGAGACCGAGTCGATTCCGCGGCCGCGGCGGCCTCCGGGCCGCCTCGGCCGTCTTCGCGGTGCTGTCCTGCCTGGGGCTGCTGTGGGCCCTGGCATCGCCGGTGAACGGCATCCCGGACGAGCACGCGCACATCATCAAGGCCGCGGGCGTCGTGAACGGACAGGGCGACGGCATCGAGACGGTCCGGCCCGACGGCGTCGTCGAGCGGGTCTTCATCGTGCCCGTGATCGCGGGGGAGAGCGAGGACCTCAACTGTCACCGCTTCGTCCCCGAGCTCCCGGCCGCGGCCTGCCGGATCGTGGAGGACCAGCCCGTCGCACAGGAGGGGACGGTCTTCGCCCGGACGGGGGCCGCCAGCTACAACCCGGTCTACTACGCCATCGTGGGCTGGCCGATCGTGCGGTGGCAGGGCTTCGGCGGCATCTATCTGGCCCGGGCGGTGAACGCGCTCGTCCTGGCCGCCTGCTTCGCGGCCGCGGCCTGGTGCGTCTCGCTGCTGCGCCGGCCCGGCGCCGCGCTCCTCGGCGTGCTCGCGGTCGCCACGCCCGCGGTCATGCAGTACGCGGGCGCCGTGAACCCGCAGGGCTTCGAGGTGGCCGCGCTCACCGCCTTCACGGCCGCGTTCCTGACCGCCCTGCGCGCGCGTCCGGACGGTCCGCCGCTGTGGGGGCTCGCGGCGGTGCTGCTCGTCGCCGGGACGCTGGGGGTGCAGGCGCGCGCGCTGTCCTGGGTGTGGCTCGGCTGCATCGTGCTGGTCTGCCTCGTGTGGGCGGGACTGCCCCGCGCCCTGAGCCTTTTGCGCCGGCCGCCGATCCTCGGCGCGGCGCTCGCGGTCGCGGCGGCCTGCGCCCTGGCGAGCCGTCTGCTGCTGGCCCCGTCGTTCGCGCAGCAGCAGGACCCCTTCTGGGGCGCGCAGACGCCGCCGGCCGAGGGCTTCCTGTTCATGCTGAGCCGCTTCTTCGAGTTCTGGGGCGGCATGTTCGCGCTCTTCGCCTGGAACGACACGGTCGACCACTGGGCGCTGCACATCTCCGGCGCCCTGCTCATGACGCTCGTGCTGTCGGCCCTGTTCTTCGCCCGGGCGCTGCGGCGCCAGCGCGTCGCCGTCGGCCTCGCGGCGCTGCTGCTGTTCGCGCTGCCCGCGCTCGTCCAGGCGGCCACGGTGGAGGAGAACGGCTACATCTGGCAGGGGCGGTACGCGCTGCCCCTGTACGCGCTGCTCGTGCTCGTGGCCGCCTTCACCCTGGCACCCTCCTTGGCCGGGCTGTCGCCGCGGGTCCGGGCGAAGCTGGCCGCGATCGTCGCGGTCGGCACGGGCCTGGCCCAGTTCACGGGCTTCATGCGGGCGCTCACCCGCAACTACATCGGCGAGCGCGGACGGATCGTCCACCTGTTCCGCACGCCGGAGACCTTCGGCCAGGTGCCGCTGATCGGCAACGATCTGACGGTCGTCGCGATCGCGGTGCTGGCGATCGCCTTCGGGCTGCTCGTCTGGTTCTCGCTCCGTCCGGATCGGACGCGTCATCTCAGGCACCGCCTCCTCGCCCGTGTCCCGGATCTCCCCGGTCTAGATTCGTCTCCCGCACACCGCTCGACACGGGAGGACGCATGAGCTCTGTTCCGGCTGGGCGGCGCCCGGCAGAGGCGGCGCGACGCCGGCTCGCCCCCGACGGCCGGGCGCGTCCCGGCCTCGCCGCGGCGCGCCGTCACTCGATCGGCCTGCGCGCGGACGGCACGGTCGTGGCCGCCGGGCCCGCGGGCGCGCCGGAGTGCCGGGTCGAGGGCTGGCGGGAGATCGTCGCCGTCGCGGCGGGCAGTGTGCACGCCGCCGCCAATACGGGCAGATCGCACACGGTGGGCCTGCGTGCGGACGGGACGGTCGTCGGGACCGGTTGGAACGCGGACGGACAGTGCGAACTGGACGGGTGGAGCGGGGTGGTCGGCATCGCCGCGGGCTGGCGCCGGAGCCTCGCGGTCCGCGCCGACGGCTCGGTGCTCGCGGCCGGCCGCCGCGCGGAGGGGGCGTGCGAGGTCTCCGGCTGGAGCGGGACCACGGCCGTCGCGGCGGGAGACTGGCACTCGCTCGGCCTGCGCGCCGACGGCACCGTGGTGGCGTGCGGGAACGACCGGCGCGGCCAGTGCCGGACCGAGGGCTGGCGTCGGGTGCGCGCGATCGCGGCGGGCTCGCTGTACTCGGCCGCACTCACCGCCTCCGGGGCCGTGCTGGTGACCGGGGAGCTGCCGGGGGCCGAGGCGGTCGCCCAGTGGCCCGAACTGGCGGCCCTGTCCGCGGGCAGCCGCCACCTGCTCGGGCTCGGCCGCGACGGTCGGGTCTTCGCCGTCGGCGAGGACGACCGCGGGCAGTGCGGGACCGCCGGATGGCGACAGATCGTCGCCGTCGCCGCCGGGGCCCGGCACAGCCTGGGGCTGCGCGCCGACGGCGTGGTCCTGGCCGTCGGCGACGACGCCTCCGGGCAGTGTGCGACGCGGGCCTGGGGCAGCCTGGCGGGGTGAGCAGCCGCACCGGGCCTCGGCTCTTCTGCTCCGTGCTTCGGATCGCCGCGGGGTGCGAGGCCCGAGAGCGACAGCGGCGTGCGGCAACGGCCGCCGCCATAT
>JAUNLB010000070.1:10237-13187 GCA_030532485.1 Pseudoclavibacter sp. | reverse complement strand
GGCCGGGCGGCGCCGCGGGCGGCTGGACCCGGCTCGGGCTCGGCGGCGAGCGGCCGGTGCGGGCGACGCCCGCCGCCGAAGCGGGCCGGGCCGCCGCCCGGCAGCCGCGGGAGCCTTCCTCCGAGCCCCGGCGGGCCGCCTCGGGCGGGCGCCCGGCCGGGGTCGTCCCCTTCCCCGGCCCGCGGCGGCGCGAGGTCCCTCGCGAGCACGAGGGCGAGGCCGAGGTCATCCCGGCCGCCCGCCGCTTCGACGCGGTCCGGTCCTGGAACACGGCCCGGGACCGGACCGGACGCCCTCCGATCGGCCCGCGCCCCGAGCCGGAGGTCACGGAGCTCCGGCCCGCTGCTCCGGCTCGAGCCGCGGCGCCCCGGGCCGGAGCGGCGGGGCCGGGGGCCGCCGAAGAGGGCCTCGGCGAGGGCGCGGGGTGCGCGGCCGCGGAGACGGCGCTGCGGCGGGCGCTCGGCCGGAGTGCGAAATCCGTCCGGGAGGCCCGGGGCATGCTGCTCGAGGCGTGCCGCCTCGACGAGGCGCAGGCCGATGCCGTCGTGCAGCGCTTCCTTCGGCTCGGCTACCTCGACGACGCAGCTCTGGCCGAACAGATCGTGCGCCGGCAGCGGGAACGCGGCCGCGGGGCCGCCGCCATCCGGCAGCAGCTGCACGGCCGGGGCGTGGAGCCGCGGGCCGCGGAGCTCGCGCTCGCCTCGATCGATCTCGAGGACGAGGCCGGACGCGCCGCGCGCCTGGCCGCCGCCCGGGCACCGCGCCTGCGGGGCCTGGCGGCCGACACGGCCCTGCGCAGGCTCGTGGGCTTCCTGCAGCGGCGCGGCTACGACGCGGCCACCTCGCTCGACGCCGCCCGTGCCGCGCTCGGCGCCGACTCCGAGGTCGCCGGCTTCGGGGCCGCCGACCTCGATTGAGGCCGCGGCGGCTTCGGTGCCCGATCCGTCGGCGCCCGCGCCGCCGGAGAGAGCGCCGCCCGTCAGCTGCGGCTCAGCAGCTCCCGGGCGGTGCGGCGGGCATCGTCGGCGGCCTGCGCGTCGCCCAGGCGGTCCAGGCATACGGCCGTGTTGTCCATCGCCACGGAGGCCCGCTCGTACTCGCCGGCCCGCTCCAGGATGCTGCGCGCCTCCAGGAACTTGGCGATCGCCGCCTTCAGATCGCCCCGGTGCGCGTCGGCCTCCCCCAGGAACCCGAGCGCCGTGCCGAGCCCGTCGGGCTCGTCGCCGTCACGGAAGACCCGTTCCGCGTCCTGCAGCGCCGCGAGCCGTCCGGCCGCGTCGTCCGCGTGCTCGGCCGCCATCGCCCGCAGGAACGCAGCGCGGCCCGCCAGCCGGGGCCGGGCCAGCTGCTCGAAGCGCCCCTGGGCCTCGAAGGCGTCCGCCGAGGCGCGGGCCGTGTCGCCCGCCCGCAGCTGCGCGTCGGCCGAGAGCAGGACGATCTGGGCCAGGTAGTCGTTCGCGTCCTGGCGGGCGCTCTGCTCGATGGGCGAGGCCGGGTCGAGCAGGCGCAGCGCGTGGCTGCGCGCCTCGTCCAGATGCCGGGCGGCACGCGAGACGGCGCCCGTGCGCAGCCCCAGCTCCCCGGCCCGCTTGCGCAGGTGCAGGGTCTCCACCTCGTCGCGGGTGAACGCCTCCTCGCCCAGGGCGCGCTCGACGCTGCGCAGCGCGTCGTCCGGGTGACCGGACTCCAGTTGCAGATCGGCGAAGACGTCCACGAGCTGGGCGGGAGAAGTCTGCTGTTCGGCCAGCTTCCGGCGCAGTTCGTCGTCGGCGCCCCGCTCGATCGCGGCCAGCACGACTCCGAGCCGGGCCAGCGCGTCCCGGCCGCGGTGCTCGCCGATCGCCCGCATGGCCTCCTGCAGGGCCCGTCCGGTGCTCTGCGGAGCGGAGTCGCCGGGGGCGCCCGTGGCGGGGATCACCGCCTCGCCCGTGATCTGCGTGGTCGGGGTCTGGGCCGGCCCGAGGGGGCGCAGCGTCGTGTCCTCGTCGATCGCGTCGTCGACGAGCGGCGTCTGCTGGCCGGAGCCCTCCGCGTCCGCGACTCCACCGGGAGCGGCCGTGTCCGGCGCCTCGGCGTCGCTCCGTCGCTGCTCGGGTTCGGCGGCGTCGGCCGACGTCGACCGTTCGGGGCGCTCCTTGGCGGCGGAGGCCTCCTCCGGCGTCGCACCGGGGGCGTGACCGACGCGGGGTGCGGAGGGGTCCTCTGCGGAGCCGCCGTCCGGCAGGGGCGGCGGGGGGGTCTGCTCGGCCCCGGCGGCCGGGTCTGCGTCGCTCGTCGCCGACTCCGGCGTCGCGGCGGGCGGGGGCGTCGCCTCCTGTGCCGGGGCCGCCTCCTGCTCCGGCGTTGCGGCCGGGATCGGGGGCGCGGCCGGGATCGGGGACGCCTGCGGGACCCGCCCGGCCGGGAGCGCCTGATCCGCGACGGCCGCCCCGCCCCGGACCGGGTCCGGGGACCGGCCGTTGAAGAAGGCGTGCGGTGGCGCCGACTCGGCTCCGATGCCCGGGCCGGCGGGGCTCTCCTGCGCTGTCCCGGAGGTCTGCTCGGCATGCGGCGCCGGGGCCGCATCCGGGATCGGGGGCGCCTGCGGGGCCTGCTCGGCCGGCAAGCCCTGCCCGGCGAAGGCCTGCCCGCTCGGGAAGGACTGCGGCGATGCCGGGAAGGGCTGCCGGGGCGGCTCCGCTTCGGCGCGGGGCGCCGGAGTCGCGGAGGAGGACTGCACCTCTGCGGGCGGTGCCGAGGGGGCCGCTTCGCCCGCGGGGGCGTGCACCGCCGGCCCGGCAGCCGCGGCGGGCGGCTCCGGCGGGGGCGCGTAGGGGGAGCGGCCGACGAGCGGCTCCGGCGGGGCGTACGGCGACTGTCCCGAGACGGGGGGCGGCACCGGAGCGTAGGGCGAGTCTCCGACGAAGGGCTCCGGCGGGGCGGGGGGCTGGCCGAAGGGGGCGGGTGCGGG
>JAUNLB010000070.1:0-10227 GCA_030532485.1 Pseudoclavibacter sp. | reverse complement strand
CCGCCCCTGCGCTCCGCCCGGGGCGGGGGGCGGTGCGGCGGTCCAGGGCTGCCCGCTCGCGGGCTCTGCCTGCTTCTGACGACGGCGGGGCAGGCGGGGCCAGCGCGAGCGCTTGGCGGGCCCGTCCCTCGGATCGGCCGCCTCCGGGCTCCCCTGCTCCGCGCCGGAGGAGCCCGCCTCGTCATCGTCGTCGAGCAGGGTGTCCACCGTCCGGTTCGGCGCGATGATCGTGGTGCCGCTCGGTCGGGGCGGCCGCATGGCGGGCGGGGCCGGCGGCGCCTGCTCCTCCTCCGGCCGGTCCGGCCGGGCGTGGTCCTGGGGCAGGGACTGCCCGCGCGCCGCCGCGGCGACCCAGGCGTGACTGGTCCTCGATCCGGCGCGGCCCAGCGAGTCCATGAGCGGGGAGGGCTCCGGCTCGCCCATGGGGGGCGGCTGCACCGGCCGGGGGCCCGCGGCGGGCGGGAGCGGGGCCTCGGGCTGCTCGGGCCGGGCCGCCACGCCGGGTCCGCTGTGCGGCGCGTCCACGGCGGACACGAGCACGTGCCCGTGCAGGTGCACGGGACGGCCCTCGGCCGAGAAGCCGCCGAACACGACGAGCCCCTCCGGGGCGACGGCGCCGTCCACGGCGACGAAGGACTCCGCCCGGCCGGGCCAGGACACCGGGGCGACCCCCAGCCCGCCGCTCGCGAGCAGCGCGCTGCGCACCACGTCGGAGAGCCACTGGTGCCAGGGGAACCCCTCCTGCGGGTTCCGGAACTGGTCGCGCAGCGCGGCGTCGCAGATCAGCAGCGGCCAGCGCTCCGAGGTGACCACCGGCAGCCCGCCCGGCGCCTCGTGCCAGTAGGCGGGCGCGGGCAGCGGCGCCCGCTGCGTCTCCTCGCCCGGCAGCAGCTCCAGCGAGACGGCCGCGACCCCGTTCGCCCGGCGGGTGGCGAGCACCCGCAGCCTGCCGGGCGGCACCCGCACCACGAGCCCCTGCGCGCCGTTGTCGCCGTCCGCGGGCCCCAGGTAGACCGCGCCGCTGCTGCTCACGTCCACGACGCCCGCCACGAGGACCTCCGCCCCGGACTCGGGGCGCAGCGCCGCGGATGCGTGCAGGATCCCGGCGTCGGCTCGGGCAAGTTCGTACATCGGTCTTCCCCCGGCGGGCTCGTCGAACGCGGTGCTCGGTGCGGCCTCGTGCACCTGGCTCCCAAACGTAAACTAGTGGGATCATGAGCGAGACCGCTACCATCATCGCGCCTTCCCCGGCCGCCCTGCGACCCGACGGCACGCCGCGGACCTTCGAGATCCGCACCCTCGGCTGCCAGATGAACGTGCACGACTCGGAGCGGATGGCCGGCTCCCTTCTGGCCGCGGGATACCGGCGGGCGGACGAGGACGAACCGGACGTGGTCGTCATCAACACCTGCGCGGTGCGCGAGAACGCCGACAACCGCCTGTACGGCAATCTGGGGCACCTGGCGGACGTGAAGCGTCGGCACGACGGCATGCAGATCGCGGTCGGCGGCTGCCTGGCCCAGAAGGACCGCGGCACGATCCTGGAGCGGGCGCCCTGGGTGGACGTCGTGTTCGGCACGCACAACATGGGTTCGCTGCCGCGGCTGCTGGAGCGCTCGCGGCACAACGAGGAGGCGCAGCTGGAGATCCTCGAGTCCCTCGAGGTGTTCCCCTCCACGCTGCCGAGCCGGCGCGAGTCCGTCTCCTCCGGCTGGGTCTCCATCTCGGTGGGCTGCAACAACACCTGCACCTTCTGCATCGTCCCCTCCCTGCGGGGCAAGGAGAAGGACCGCCGGCCCGGGGACGTGCTGGGCGAGATGCGGGCGCTCGTGGAGGACGGCGTGATCGAGATCACGCTGCTCGGCCAGAACGTCAACTCCTACGGCGTCGAGTTCGGCGACCGCTTCGCCTTCGGCAAGCTGCTGCGCGCGGCCGGGACCATCGAGGGCCTGGAGCGGGTGCGCTTCACCAGCCCCCACCCGGCCGCGTTCACCGACGACGTCATCGAGGCGATGGCCGAGACCCCCAACGTCATGCCGCAGCTGCACATGCCGCTGCAGTCCGGCTCGGACCGGGTGCTCAAGGCCATGCGCCGCTCCTACCGCTCGAAGCGCTTCCTGGGGATCCTGGAGCGGGTGCGGGCCGCCATGCCGCACGCGGCCGTGTCCACCGACGTCATCGTCGGCTTCCCCGGCGAGACCGAGGAGGACTTCCAGGAGACCCTGCGGGTGGTGGAGGCCTCCCGCTTCGCGAGCGCCTTCACCTTCCAGTACTCGATCCGGCCGGGCACCCCGGCGGCCAGCATGCCGGACCAGGTGCCCAAGGAGGTCGTGCAGGAGCGCTACGAGCGGCTCACGGCGCTGCAGGAGCGCATCTCGCTGGCGGAGAACCGGCGGCTTCTGGGCACCACCCAGCGGCTGCTCGTGGCGCCGGGGGAGGGCCGCAAGGACGCCCGCACCCGCCGCCTGTCCGGCCGGGCCGAGGACAACCGGCTCGTGCACTTCGCCGTGGGCGACGGGGAGCGGCCCCGGCCCGGAGACGTGGTCGAGGTGGAGATCACCCACGCGGCCCCCTCGCACCTGCTGGCCGACGGCCCCGGCCCGCTGCGCATCCGCCGCACCCGGGCCGGCGACGCCTGGGACCGGGCGCAGGCCGACAGCTGCGCCGCGCCCACGAGCTCCGGGCCGCGGCCCGTGAACCTGGGCCTGCCCGGGCTGCGGCTCGGCGCCGCGGGGGCCGACGGCCGGGGCTGAGCGTGCTGCTCGTCATCGGCGGGGCGACCGGCACGGGCAAGTCGCGCCTCTCGCTGGATCTGGCGCTGCGTCTGCGCATGCTCGGCCGGGGCGCGGAGGTCGTGAACGCCGACGCCATGCAGCTGTACCGGGGCATGGACATCGGCACCGCGAAGCTGCCGCCGCACGCGCGGGAGGGCGTGCCGCACCACCTGCTGGACGTGCTGGAGGTCCACGAGGAGGCCTCGGTGGCCCGCTACCAGCGGGAGGCGCGGGCCGAGATCGAGCGCATCCAGGCCCGCGGCCGGGTGCCGCTGCTCGTCGGCGGCTCGGGCCTCTACATCGCCGCGGTGTGCTTCGGCCTGGAGTTCCCCGGCACGGATCCGGTGATCCGGGCCCGGCTGGAGGCGGAACTTGCCGCCGAGGGGCCCGGGGCCCTGTTCCGGCGGCTGCGGGAGGCGGATCCGGCCTCCGCCGAGCGGATCGGCCCGAGCAATGCGCGGCGCATCGTGCGGGCGCTGGAGGTGGTGGAGCTGACCGGCCGCCCCTTCCCGGCCGCGCTGCCGCAGCGGGAGCGCAGCTGGCGACCGCTGACCATGGTGCTGGCCGTCCAGCCGCGGGAGATGCTCGTGCCGCGCCTGGATGCGCGGGTGGAGGAGATGTGGCGCGCCGGCCTGGTGGCGGAGACCGCGCGCCTGCTGGAGGCCGGCCTGGAGCGGGGCCGCACGGCCCGCCAGGCGATCGGCTACGCGCAGGCGATCGCGCAGCTGCGGGGCGAGATCGACCAGGCCGAGGCGATCGCCCGCACCCAGCGGCTCACCCGCCGCTACGCCCGCCGGCAGGCGAGCTGGTTCCGCCGCTACGAGGCGCTGCGGGTGGACGCGGGCGACCCCCGCACGGTCGAACGGGTGCTGGCGGCTGCCGGGCTCGGCTGAGCCGGGGCGGCCGCGGCCGCCCCGGCCGGGCTGCGGCTCAGGCGCCCCAGAAGCGGTCCTCGCCCGGCCCGTCGGCCGAGAAGAGGGCCACCCGCACGATCCGCCCCTCCCGCACCGTGAGCAGGTCCACCCCGGCCGCATCCAGCCGCGCGCCGTCCCGCTCGGCGCGGAAGCGCACCGGCACGGCGACCAGCTCCCCGTTCGGCATGGGCTCGCCGCTCGGCTCCACCCGCAGGGTGCCGCCGCTGCGCTCCAGCATGCCCGCCACGAGCGCGGCGACCGCGGCCGCCCCCTCGTGGCGTCCCGAGAAGCGGTTGCGACCCGGCTGGTGCCAGACCGCATCCTCGGCCAGCAGATCGCCGAGCGTCCGCTGATCGCCCGCCGCCAGGGCCCGGAAGTACCGTCGGGCGACCGTCGCCGGATCGCCTCCCGCCTCCGCCGCGCCGTCCGTTCCGTTCTGCATGTGCATCCCTATCCTTTCCTTTCGGCGGAGCCGTCTCCGCCGGCCCGTCGATCGGGCCTCGCCTGCGAGCCTGCCCGCGGGCGTGCCGCTTCCCTCAAGGTCACGAAGGAGGACTCCCAGTGGATTCCCAGTGGAACGTCCTGGTGGAGCGCTGCCCGGCGCGCAGCTCGCTCGTGGGCATCGCGAACCGGTGGACCGCGCTGGTCGTCATCGCCCTGGCCGCGGGCCCCCTCCGCTTCGGCGTGCTGCAGCGCACGGTGGAGGGCGTCAGCGCCAAGGTGCTCGCCGGCACGCTGCGCACGCTCGAGCGCGACGGGCTGGTCTCCCGGAGCGAGCACCCCGGCGTGCCGCCGCGGGTGGACTACGAGCTCACGGAGCTGGGCCGGAGCCTGCACGCGCCCCTGCGGGCGCTCGCGGACTGGGCCGAGGCGCACCTGGACGAGGTCGCAGCGGCCCGCGCGGCCTACGACGCCCGCCCGTAGCATGGTGCGCATGTCCGTGCTGCGTTTCACCAAGGGCCAGGCCACCGGCAACGACTTCGTCCTGGTCGCCGACCCGGAGGGGCGGCTGCGGCCGGACGCGCAGACGGTGCGGGCCCTGTGCGACCGCCGCTTCGGCGTCGGGGCGGACGGCTTCGTCCGGGCGGTGCGCAGCGAGCGGATCGCCGAGGGCCGGGCGGTGCTCGCGGAGGAGCCCGGCTGCGAGTGGTTCATGGACTACCGGAACGCGGACGGCTCGGTCGCCGAGATGTGCGGCAACGGGGTGCGGGTATTCCTCGCCTTCCTGCTGGCGGAGGGGCTCGTGCGGCCGTCGGAGGACGAGACGGTCCCGATCGGCACCCGGGCCGGCGTCAGGCGGGCCGGCCCGGCGCCGGAGGGGTTCCGGGTGGACATGGGCGGCTGGCGCATCGGCGGCGAACCGCTCGTGTCGGCGGAGGGCCTGGACGTGCCCCGGCCGGGGCTGAGCGTGGACACGGGCAATCCGCACATCGTGGTGGCGCTGTCCGGGGCGGCGGAGCTGGCGGCGCTGGACCTCTCCCGGCCGCCTGCGACGGAGCCGGCGACGCCCGCGAACGTCGAGTTCGTCGTGCCGGCCGATCCGCTCGTGCAGGAGGGCACCGGCCGCATCCGCATGCGCGTGCACGAGCGCGGGGCGGGGGAGACGCTCTCCTGCGGCACGGGCGCGGTGGCCGCCGCGCTCGCCGTGCGCCACTGGGCGGGAGCGGGCGCTCCCTCCCGCTGGCGCGTCTCGGTGCCCGGCGGCGAGCTGCTGGTGGAGGAGCGGGCGGGGCGGGCCTGGCTGGCGGGTCCCGCCGAGCTCGTCTTCCGCGGCGAGATCCCGCTGCCCCCGTCCGCCGACCCGGCCGCCTGAGGGACGCCGGGAGGGGACCGGATGCATCCGGACGAGGACTGGCCGGCCTACTTCGCGGCCGGCGCCGGGCGCCGGGCGCACCCGGACCTGATCGCCGCGGCCGAGCGCTGCGGGGCGCCGGGCAGGGCGGTGGACCTGGGAGCGGGCGACGGCACGGAAAGCCGCTGGCTTTTGGCGCGGGGCTGGCGCGTGCACGCCGTGGACGGCACCCCGGGACTGCGGGAGCGGATCCTCGCCGGGCTCGCCGATCCGGGGCCGCGGCTGTGCGCGGTCGACGCGCTGTTCGGGCAGCTGCACGCACTGCCCCGGGCCCGGCTCGTCTACGCGGGCTTCGCGCTGCCCTTCGCCTCGCCCGCAGAGCTGACGGCGCTGCTCGGTTTCGTGCGCGCCGCGCTGGAGCCGGGCGGGGTGTTCGCGGCGCACTTCCTGGCCGAACGCGACGACTGGCGGCGGCGGCCGGGCGTGCAGGTGCAGGACGAGGGGCGGCTGCGGCTGCTGCTGCGGGGCCTGCAGATCGAGTCGATCCAGGAGCGGGAGTACGACGCCGGCTCCGGCACCGGCCCCAAGCACTGGCACCTGCGCTTCGTGCTCGCCCGTCGCCCGCCCGGGCCCGGAGGGCCGGCCGTGAGCGGATCGTCGGGCGCGGGCGGGGCGCTCAGGAGTCGAAGCCCATCTTGAGGGCGTCCAGCACCCGCAGCAGCGGGCCGCGCCGCCCCTCGTTCCGGTCGGCGCCGGCGAGCGCCGCCATGGTCGCGCGGATGCCGATCGAGGCGAAGGGCTCCGGCGGGAACGGCTTGGGCAGCCGCTGCACCGTCCGCAGCCGGGTCCGCTCGGTCTCCAGCCCGTCCAGCTGGTCCAGCATGACGTCGCCGGCGAAGCGCGTGGCCGCCACCCCCAGTCCGGTGAAGCCGGCCGAGTAGGCGACCAGCCCGTCGTGGGCGGTCGCGTGGAAGGCGAAGAAGCGGCTGCAGCTGTCGATCGCGCCGCCCCAGGCGTGCGTGAACCGCACTTCCGAAAGGCTCGGGAAGTAGGCGGCGAAGTGCACCGCGAGCCGCTCGAAGGAGGCCCGCCGGGCGTCGTACTCGGGCCGGATGCGCCGCCCGTAGGGGGCGATCGCGTCGTAGCCGCCGAACAGGATGCGCCGGGCCTCGCCGTCCCGCACGAGCCGCAGGTAGTGGAAGCGGTTGCCGAGGTCCGCGACCCCCTCGCCGCCGGGCCAGCCGATCGACTCCAGCTGACGCGGGGACAGCGGCGCGGTGACCAGGGCGTAGTCGTACACCGGCACGGTGAACATGCGGTAGCGGCGCAGCGGCGAGGGGAAGGCGTTGGTGGCCAGCGCGACCCGGCGGGCCGAGACGAGCGAGCCGTTGCGCAGCCGCACGAGCATGCGCTCGCCCTCCCGCCGCAGGCCCTCGACCGGGCTGTGCTCGTGGATCCGCACCCCCAGCTCCAGGCAGGCGCGGCGCAGTCCGAAGGCCAGCTCGGCGGGCTGGACGAGCACCGCGCCGCGCGGGGAGCGCTGCACGCCCAGGTTGAGCGGCGAGTCGAAGAGGGCGCGGGCCTGCTGGCCGTGCAGCACCTGGCCGTCCTCGCCCTCCTCCAGCCACTCGAGCTGGTGCGGCTCGGTGGCGACGTTCAGCAGCCCCGCCTCCTGCAGATCGCACTCGATGCCGTAGCGCCGGACGGTCTGCACCAGCCCGTCCAGGTTCTCCCGGCCCAGCCGGTCCAGCTCGTCCACCTCCTCGGGGGCGTGCAGCTCCCCGTTCGAGCGGCCGTGCGTGAGGCTCGGCTCGACGAAGCCGCCGTTGCGGCCGGAGGCGGCCCAGGCCACGCGCCGCCCCTCCAGCAGCACGACGTCCCGCTCCGGCTCCCGCTCCTTGGCCCGCAGCGCCGTCCACAGTCCCGTGTAGCCGCCGCCGACCACGCACAGATCCGCGTGGGCGTCCTCGTCCAGGGGCGGGGCGGGTTCCGGCCGCTCCACGCTGTCCAGCCAGTAGGGGGTGATCCTGGCGCCGGCCAGGCGCGTGCGGATCGCGTCCGCGTCCGCCTGCTGCTCGGCTCGCTCGAAGGAGGTGGGCTGCTGCATCGCTGACCTGCTTTCCCGCGCGGCACCGGCGCGCGCATCGCTGTTCCCGTTCATTGTCCTCCGCCTGCGCCCGGCGCGTCTGGGACGGGCCTGCGCTCAATCTGACGTGTTCCTGGCTCCTCGCCTGCGTCCGGTAGGCCCGGGAACGCGTGCCGTCGGCGGACGCTCCCGGAAGACGCCGGGGACCTGTGCGCGTCGTCGGGCTCGGAACGCGAATATCATCAGCTGATTTTGTGAATCCATCAAGAATCAAGCTTGATGTTTGCGATATGAGCGGAGTGTCTCGAAAAAGCTGTTTACTCTGCCACCCGCCCCGGTTACGCTGCTGGCATCGCGCGCAGGCCGCGCGTTCGATCACACACGAGACGAGGAGGTCCTGTTATGACCGAGCAGAACGCGGGAACGGGCGGACGGGCGATCCCCGAGCCGCGAACCCAGCTGTTCCTCGCCGGCGAGTTCGCCGACGGCGGCTCCGGCGAGCGCTTCGAGGTCACCAGCCCCGCGACCGGCCAGTCCGTCGCGAGCCTGTCGCTTCCGGGCGAGGCGGAGCTGGACCTCGCGGTCTCGCGCGCCCGCGAGGCGCAGCGCGCCTGGCGTCGGCAGGGGGTGTGGCAGCGCGCCGAGATCTGCCACCGTATCGGCGAGGCGCTGGAGAAGCGGGCCGGCGAGCTGGCAGCGCTGCAGACCCTCGAGCAGGGCAAGCCCCTGCACGAGTCGCGCGCCGACATCGACGAGGCCGCGAAGCTGTTCCACCTGCACGCCGAGGACGCGGTGCGCCTCTACGGCGAGACGATCCCCTCCACCGACCCGCGGGTGCGCATGTTCACCCGCCGCGAGGCGGTCGGCACCTGGGGCATCATCACGCCCTGGAACTTCCCGCTGCTCATGTTCGCCGAGTTCGTGGCCCCCGGCCTGGCGACCGGCAACGCGCTGGTGGTCAAGCCGCCGGCGCACACGGCGCTCACGGTGCTCACGGCCATGGAGTGCCTGCAGGAGGCGGGCCTGCCGGCCGGCCTGGTGAGCGTGCTGCCCGGCGAGGGCGAGTTCGGCGCCAAGCTCGTCGCCCACCCCGGCATCGACGCGATCGGCTTCATCGGCTCCTCGGCCACGGGCGCCAAGATCGCGGCCGCCGCAGGGCTCAAGCGTTCGGTCATGGAGTGCTCCGGCAACGGCCCCATCGTCGTGCTGGAGGACGCGGACATCGAGGCGGCCGCCCGCGCGGCCGTGGACTCGGCCTACTACTGCGCCGGCCAGGTGTGCTGCGCGACCGAGCGGCTCATCGTGCACGAGCGGGCGCACGACGCCTTCGTGCAGGCCGCGCTCGACTACGGCCGCACGATCACCCTGGGCGACCCCTTCGCCGAGGGCACCCTCCTGGGCCCGCTCAACAACGAGGGGGTGGCGGCCAAGATGGACCGGCACCTGGCCGAGGCGCGCGAGCGCGGCTTCGGCGTGCTCATGGGCGGCGAGCGGGCCGAGGGCTTTGCGACCGATCTCTACTACCCCTTCACGATCGTGGACGGGGTGGCCGAGGACTCGCTGCTGTCCCGCGACGAGTCCTTCGGGCCGGTGCTGCCGATCCTCACCGCCCGCGACGACGACGACGCCCTGCGCATCGCCAACGAGGACCGGCTGGGCCTGCAGGCGGCCGTGTTCACGCGGGACCTGGACCGCGCTTTCCGCTTCATGGAGGAGATCGAGACCGGCCAGGTGGTCGTGAACGAGTCCAACGGCTGGTGGGACATCAACATGCCCTTCGGCGGTGCCGGCGGCAAGAACACCGGCTGGGGCCGGATCGGCGGCGTGTACACGCTGCACGACATGACCGATCTGCGCACCGGGGTGATCCGCCTGGGCGAGTGAGCCGGGCTCCGGGGCCGGCCGGGCGATTCCGGTCGGCCCCGGCCCGTCCCCGCCGGGTGCTCCCGCGAGGCGCGCCGGGCTGCTGCGTGCTCCGGGCCGGTGCGCGTCCGGGCGGATGCGGGCGCAGGCTTGGCCGCACGCTGGGTCCGGGAAAGTAACTGAGCGCGCTCGGGCGGGTGCGGGCGCAGGGCAGAATGGTCGGGGAAGCGAACGGGGATGCGGGGGCGGACGGCGAGGAGCGCGGATGCGGACGGATTCGGCGGATCGGCAGGGGCCGGGCGGGCTGGACGAGCTGGACCGGCGGATCGTCGCCGAGCTGCAGCGGGACGGACGGGCGCCCTTCACCGCCCTGGGCGAGCGGCTGGGGGTGCCGGCCTCCTCGGTCCGCTACCGGGTGCAGCGCCTGCAGGAGCAGGGGGTGCTGCAGATCGTGGGGATCGCCGATCCGCTCACGATCGGCTTCGACCGGCTCGCGCTGATTGGGATCTCCTGCGAGGCGGGCACGGCCAGGGAGGTGTGCGCCCGGCTGGCCGAGCTGCCCGAGACGAGCTACGTGGTGCTCACCACCGGCTCCTTCGACGTGATCGCCGAGGTCGTGTGCCGCGACATCGGCCACTACACGGAGCTCGTCTTCGACCGGCTCCAGCACGTGCCGGGGGTGCGCTCCACCGAGACCTTCTTCGTGCTGGAGGCCCACAAGCTCGCCTACGGCTGGGGCGTGGGCTGAGCCGGCCCCCTGCCCCGCTCCCGCGGCCCGGCTCGAAACGTGCGTGCTCG
>JAUNLB010000069.1 GCA_030532485.1 Pseudoclavibacter sp. | reverse complement strand
CCTGAACACCGGCCTCAGCCCCGGGCTTCGCCGCCGAGTCGGCGCCGTGGCGCCTCGCCGGGGGCGACATCGGGCCCGACGGAGGCCCGGGCGCTCAGGGCGGAGCCGGCCGGGGCGCGCATGGACAGAGCGGCCGAATCGTGCCACAATGGGGGAAACGTCCCCCCCCCCCCCGGTGGTAAGGGCTCCATGGTTTTCGCCCTGCGGATGTGGTTTGCACAGGAGCGCGTGCCGGGGGTCGCTTTTCTCTGTGCTCGGCCTGCTCGCACCGGACGGCGGTCACGGCAGCAGCTGAGGCGCCTCGGGGCCGTCGCCCCCGTCGATCTCGACCAGCCGGCGAGGAAAAGACGACAGCTGCTGCAGGTGCTCTCTCTCGCCACGCTCGAACCATCGGTGATAGGCCCAAGAGACGTCATCGGCGATCTGGCCGTTCGGGTCCGATCTGATCTGACCGAAATGCATCTCGTACCGCAGGCCGGACACGGCCAGCATCGGCTTCACCCGCCCCTTGAACTTCTTCTCCACACGACGGTTCAGCGCCTGGTCGAAGTGAATGACCAGTCCTTCGACCCCGAGCCGTGAAGCCTCGCGCAGCACGTCCCCCAGCAGCCTGGAGACGGCCAAGCAGTACGAGGCGGAATACGCTTCGTCCGGCTCACTCTTCGACTCCGAGGCGGAATGCCCCGGGAGGGAGGGCCTGAAAGAAGACCGGTTTACCGCGAGTCATCGGTGGCGCGGTCCGTTCGCGCCCGTTCCTGTTCCTCGGCGGTGGCGCCCAGCACGGTCGGCCGCTCGTCGCCGGGCAGCGGGCGCGGGACGCCCTGACCGGTGCCGAGCGCCGAAGCCCGCCGCTCGTCGATCCCCTCCACGACCGGGAGCAGCTCGTCCACGAGCAGGTCCTCGTGACGGAAGTGCCGGTTCCGATACCCGCTCCGGGCGAGCATGCCCGCGGCGACCGGGGCCGTGAGCATGGTGAAGAACATGATGGGCGCGAGGAAGAGCACGATGCGCCACTGCGGGTGCTGCAGAGCGATGCCGATCAGGATGAACAGGAGCCCCGCGATCTGCGGCTTGGACTGGGCGTGCATGCGCGAGATCAGGTCCCGGAAGCGCAGCAGGCCCAGTCCCGCCGCGAGCGACATGGCCGCGCCGAGCAGCAGGAGCACGGCGCTCGCGACGTCCAGCAGAAGATCCGTGCTCATCGCCGCCACTCCTTCGAGCGCTCCTCGTGCCCCTGCCCGCCGCTGCGCAGCCTGGTCACGTAGCGGGCCACCGCGACCGAGGCGATGAAGGAGGTCAGCGCGAGCGCGAGCATGAAGTGCAGCTGGGTGACCTCGCCGCGCAGGATCATATCGGCCCCCAGCACGCACAGCACGATCGTCAGCAGCGTATCGCTGGCCACCATGCGGTCGACGATCGTGGGGCCCTTGATCATGCGGACGATCGTGCACATCGCACCGACCGCGAACATGCCGCCCGCGATCCACGCGGCCGCGAGCAGGACGCCCGAACTCTGCGGATCCGTCATGGGCTCTCCTCCCGCTCCGGCCGAGCGGGCAGCACGACCGCCTCCGCGGCGGCCTCGGGCTCCCGCAGCGAGGGGGCCCGCTCCGGGACCCGGAACGCGCCGCTCGCGTCGACGACCGGGATCTCACCCGTCAGCTTGGCCAGCTGCGCCTCGCGCTCCCGGTCGTGGGCCCGCTGTCGGGGACCGGCCGGCAGCGGCCGCAGGCCCCGGCGGACCCGGTCCCGGTCGATGCGCCAGATGTCGTCCCGGGTGCCCAGGGCGAGCGCCAGCAGCCCCTCGAACTCGTACGCCTCGCAGCGGGCCCGGCGCACCTTCCGCTCGCTGTCGCCGTCCAGGACGTGCAGGTACACGATCGACTTGAAGCGGTCCGCCTCCACGAACAGCGAACCGGGCACGAGCGTCGACACCTCGGCCACCAGGGTGCGCTTGATGGCGCTGGGGGTCGGCCGCGGCCCCGCGACCACCGTGCGGGGGGGCGGTGCGGCCGGCCGCACCGCGAACCAGGCCACCTGGAGCGAGGCCGCCAGCAGACGGAAGAGGAAGAGGCCGCAGAAGGCCAGGAACCACAGGATGTTGAAGCGACCGGAGAGCGAGACCGCCGGCAGGTAGAAGACCTGCACGACCAGCAGCGAGAACAGGATCCCCGTCGTCACGCTGATGAGGTCCACATGCCCCCACAGCACGAGCCAGAGCACCACGAGCGCGACGAGCAGCGGCGCCTGCACGCGGAAGTTGTGCCGGCGCGCCCGGCGCCCGGTCCGTTCGGACTCCTTCGTCACGGCGACTTGCCCCCTCCTGCGTCCCGGACGGACGTCGCATACGCCTCGGGGTCGAAGAGCGTCTGCGCGGCCCGGTCCGCGATCTCGTAGACGGGCCCGGCGAACACCGTGAGCAGCACCGAGACGAGCACCATCGCGGTCGTCGCACCCGTCATGAGGCGCGAGGACTGCCGGCTCTCGGTCACGACCGCCGACTCCGGGGTGTCGTGCACGTTCTCGGTGAGCGGGGAGCGGAAGTCCGCCAGCTCCTCCTCCTTGCGCCAGAAGCCCAGGTTCCACACCCGCAGCAGCGCGTAGAGGGTGAGCAGGCTCGTGACCACCCCGGCGACGATGCCCGCGTAGGCGAGCCAGGAACCCTGTTCCGCACCGGCCGTGAACAGCCCGATCTTGCCGATGAACCCGGAGAAGGGCGGGAGCCCGCCCAGGTTCAGCATCGGGACGAAGAACAGGGCCGCGACGAACGGCGAGCGCTTGAGCATGCCCGCCAGGTGGGTGATCGAGGAGGTGCCGGAGATCCGCTCGACGAGCCCGGTGACCAGGAACAGCGTCGTCTGCACGATGATGTGGTGGACGATGTAGTACACGGTCGCGCCCCAGCCGGCGACCGTCCCCAGGGCGATGCCGAAGATCATGTAGCCGATGTGGCTGACGAGCGTGAAGGAGAGCATGCGCCGGATCCCCGCCTGGGCGACGGCGCCGAGGATGCCGATGAGCATCGTCAGGATCGAGACCACCAGCAGCAGGGTCGTCAGCTGGTTCGAGAAGAACAGCAGGCTCTCGGTGCGCAGGATGGCGTAGACGCCCACCTTGGTGAGCAGCCCGGCGAACACGGCCGTGACCGGGGCGGGGGCGGTCGGGTAGGAGTCGGGCAGCCAGAAGGAGAGCGGGAAGAGCGCGGCCTTGATCCCGAAGGCGATGAGCAGCGAGAGGTGCAGGACCAGCTGCGTCTCCTGCGGCAGCTGCGCCATCCGGACCGCCAGCTCGGCCATGTTCACGGTCCCGACCGCCGCGTAGACGAAGCCGACGCAGGCGAGGAACACGAGCGAGGAGACGAGGTTGACGATGATGTAGGTGACGCCGGAGCGGATGCGGCTGGCGGTGCCGCCGAGGGTGATCAGCACGAAGCTCGCGACCAGCAGGATCTCGAATCCGACGAAGAGGTTGAACAGATCGCCCGCGATGAAGGAGTTGCAGACCCCCGCGGCGAGCACGAGGTAGGTGGGGACGAAGATCGTGGTGGGGGTCTCCTCGTCCCCGTCGCTCATGCCCTGGCCGATCGAGAAGAGCATCACGGCGGCCAGGACCACGGTGGTGACGACCAGGAGCATGGCGCTCAGCCGGTCCACGACGAGCGAGATCCCGAAGGGCGCGGCCCAGTCCGCGGCCTGCACGACGAGGGTGCGGTCGCCGAGGTGCACGATCGCCAGCAGCGCCGAGGAGACCAGGAGCATGAGCCCGAGCGTCGCCAGGCCGATCACCGGCTGGATCCGCCGACTCCGGCTCGCGGCGAGCGCCGCCGAGGCCCCCAGCAGGGGCAGCAGGACGACGAGCGGGACGAGCAGCGCGGGGTTCATGCCTGTCCGTCCCTCCCGTCGGGGCCCGGCTCCTCCGGATCCTCGCCGGCGCCGGCGTCGGGCGACTCGATGATCGAGTGCCCCGTGATCGCGGCCTCGGCGTGCTGCCCGAACTCGGTGTCCCCGGAGTCGGCCTCGGTGAACTCCTCCGCATCGCCCGTGTGTCCGCCGCCGCGCAGGACGAGGTCTTCGCTGTCGTCCTGCACCTCCTCCTGGGCGAGCTTCCAGGCCCGGTAGACGAGGGCCAGGAGAAAGGCGGTCACTCCGAAGGTGATGACGATGGCCGTGAGGATGAAGACCTGCGGCAGCGGATCGGAGTAGTCGGCGGGGTCCGTGCCGGACTCGTAGACCGGCGGCCGGCCGAAGGCGCCGGACACCGTGAACAGGAGCAGATTCACCCCGTTGCCCACGAGCAGGAAGCCGAACAGCATGCGGGTGAGGCTGCGCTCCAGCATGAGGGACACGCCCGCCGTCACGAGGACCACGACCCCCGCCACGAGGGCGATCTGAACCGTCATCGTGCCCCTCCCCCGCCGTCCAGGGCCTCCCAGGAGGCGGCCGGCACCGCCTCGGGGTCCGCCTCGTGCAGCCGGGCGGTGACCTCCCGGGCGTCGAGGGCGGGGTCCTCCTCGCCCCGCTCGGCCGCGATGTCCAGCTGGGCCCCGAGGGAGCGCAGCACGTCGATCGTAAGGGCCACCACGATCAGGTACACGCCGATGTCGAAGATCGTGGAGGTGACGAAGACGAGATGCCCGATCCAGGGCAGCTCCACGTCGATCCACGAGGTCGTCAGCGGCGGCTGCCCGAAGAGCATCGGGACGAGCGCCGCACCGGCCGCGCAGCCCATGCCGATGCCCAGCAGCTTTCCGGCGTCGATCCGCACGGCCTCGTCCAGCTCCTTCCGACCGCCCGCGAGGTACCGGGCGACGAGCGCGAGCCCGGCGACCGTGCCGCCCGCGAAGCCGCCGCCGGGCTCGTTGTGGCCGACGAACAGGAGGTAGAGCGAGGCGACGATCATGGCGTGGAAGACCAGCCGCACCACGACCTCGAGCACGATCGAGCGGTTCTCGGGGGCGAGGGTCGTGCCCGCCAACAGCCACATCTTGCGGTGCTCGCTGGCCATGCTGTCGTCGCCGACGATCTTGACCGGCTCGGTGATCGGTGCGCTCGTGAGCGCCCGCGGCCGGTGCACCGGGGCGGTCGAGCGCTTCGCGTTGCGTTTCGTGAGGAAGATGAGGCTCGCGACGCCCGTGGCGGCCGCGACGAGGACCGAGAGCTCCCCCATGGTGTCCCAGCCGCGGATGTCCACGAGGGCCACATTGACGATGTTGGCGCCGTGCCCGCCCTCCTTCGCCAGGGCGGGGAAGGCGAGCGAGTCGGTCTCGGCCGTCCGGGAGCCCATCGCGAGCAGGAGGATCGCGGCCGCGCTCAGACCGAAGCCCAGGCCGATCGACCAGCGGATCCAGCCCGGCAGCCTGCGGCTGCGCGTGCTGTGGTCCGGCGGGAGCTTGCGCAGGACCAGCACGAAGGCCACGAGCGTGATCGTCTCGATGAGCGCCTGGGTCAGCGCGAGGTCCGGGGCGCCGTTCAAGGCGAAGATCGCGGCCATGCCGTACCCGGTCACCCCGACGAGCACGAGGCCCTGGAAGCGGCGCCGGGAGCGGGTCGCGGCGATCGCGGCGACCGTCATCGCGACCACGATCGCGAGGTCCGTCGGCCGCAGCGAGAACTGCAGACCCGGGGTCGGCGGCAGCGGCGCGCCGACGAGGCTCGCGGCCGTGGAGCCGATGAACACGAGCAGGATCGTGGAGAGGTAGAAGGGCAGCGATCCCCGCTGGGTGAGTCCCGTGATCCGGGCGGCGGCCCGGTCCACGAAGCGGATCGAGGCCCAGTAGCCGCGGGCCGCGTCCACCAGGGGCGGCACCCCCGCCTGGACGCGGGCGACCCCGTCGCGCAGCAGGAACAGGAGCACGCCGAGCCCGAGGGTGACGGCGGAGACGGCCAGCGCGGGCTCCAGCCCGTGCCACAGGGCGAGGTGGGCGTGTCCGGGCACGGGGCCGTGCACGGTGTCCGCGTAGAGCGCCAGCACCGGGTCCAGCAGGGGGGATGCGAGGCCGAGGACGACGGAGGCGATCGCGAGCAGAAGCGGCGCCAGCATGAAGTCGAGGTGCTCGGGCGCGTACCGCACCGGCTCCACCCCGGGCTTGCGGCTGAAGGCGCCCCAGAGGAAGCGCAGCGTGTAGGCGGCGGTGAGCGTCGAGCCGAGCGCGACGCCCGCGAGCGCGACCCAGCCCCAGCCGAGTCCCGCCCGGCCCGCGTCGAGGAAGGCGGTGAAGACAGCCTCCTTGGCCACGAAGCCGAGCATGGGCGGCAGGCCCGCCATGGAGCCCGCGGCGACCACCGCCACGCTCGCCAGGACCGGTGCGGACCGGCCCAGGCCGCAGAGCTTGCGGATGTCGCGCGTGCCCGTGCGGTGGTCGATCATCCCGACCGTGAGGAAGAGCGCGGCCTTGAAGCAGGCGTGGGCGAGCAGCAGGGTCAGTCCCGCGAGCGCGGCGTCCCGCGTGCCGAAGCCCGTGACGACGGTGAGGAAGCCCAGCTGGCTGACGGTGCCGTAGGCGAGGATCAGCTTGAGGTCGTACTGCCGCAGGGAGCGGTAGCCGCCGAGCAGCATGGTCCACACCCCGAGGGTCACGAGCGCCTCGCGCCAGCCGGGCATCTCGGCGAAGCCGGGCGCGAGCCGGGCGATCAGGTAGACGCCCGCCTTCACCATGGAGGCGGCGTGCAGATAGGCGCTCACCGGGGTGGGGGCGGCCATGGCGCCCGGAAGCCAGAAATGGAAGGGGACGAGCGCGGACTTGGAGGCGGCCCCGACGAGCACGAGCAGCACGGCCGTGATCGTGAAGGGCGTGAACGGCGGCGGAGCGGCGACCATCTCGCTCAGTAGCGCGGTGCCGCTCGTCGCGTGCAGCATGACGACGCCGACGAGCATGACCAGCCCGCCGAGGGTGGTCACGAGCAGGGCCTGCAGAGCCGAGCCCCGGCTGACCCGCTTGCCCGTGTAGTGGCCGATGAGCAGGTAGGAGAAGACGCTCGTCGCCTCCCAGAACACGAACATCAGGTATACGTTGTCGGCCACGACGAGGCCGTACATGACGCCGGCGAAGGCCAGCAGCACGGCCGAGAAGCGGCCGACGTCGTGCTCGCGGGGGCCGAAGTAGCGTCCGCAGTACAGCAGGACGAGGGCGCCGACGCCGGTGACCACGAGCGCGAGCAGCCAGCTCAGGGCGTCGGTGCGCAGATCGATGTCGAGCCCGATCTGCGGGATCCACGGGAGGGACTCGCGGATCTCGCCCCCCGCCAGGACGGTCGGTGCCTGGGCGACGATGCCCGCGAAGGCGGCCGCGGAGACGGCCGCGGCGACAAGGAAGACCTTCGTGCGCATGCGCCGCCACAGGATCGGGAGCAGCGCGGCGACGAGCCCGTACATCCCGATCGTGATCAGCATGGCGCCTTCCTGTGTGTACTCCGCGGTGTCTGCCGCTCGTCCGCGCGCACGGGCCGCCGGTGGGGGCGGCGCGGCCGACCGGGCGCGAACGGTCCGGTCATCCTAGCAATGCGGCGCCCCCCGTCTCCGTCCGCTCCGTCGCCCGGAGGAGGCCGTTCGGCCGCCCGGCCACCCGGAACCGGTTGCGTGGCCGAGGCGCCGGGCCGGACGGCCTGCGTACCGTGCCGCTATGACGACGAAACCGCCTCCGGCCGCGGGCGAGACGACGGCCCCCGAGACGACCCCGCGCACGGAGCCGAGGACGGCGGCCCCCGCGCCCGCCGCCCGGGCGAGCCGGGCCTTCGCCCCGGACATCGCCCGCGGGCTGATGCTGCTGGCCGTCATGATCGCGAACACGACCTTCTACATCACGGGGCGGGAGCCGGGCCTGCTGATGCGGCCGACGGATCCGGGCCCGGCCGACCGGGTCGTCGACGTGCTCTCGGCGTTGTTCATCGACAATCGCGCCTACCCGATGTTCGCCTTCCTCTTCGCGTACGGCGTCCACCAGATCGTCTCCCGGCAGGCGGCGCGCGGCGTGCCGTGGCGCCGGACCGCATGGCTGTTGACGAAGCGCGACGCGTGGCTGCTGGGGATCGGCGTGCTGCACACGGTGCTGCTGTTCCCGGGGGACATCATCACCAGCTACGCGCTGTGCGGCTTCGTCCTCATTCTGCTCGTCCGGGCTCCCGGCTGGGCGCTGTGGTCGGTCTTCGCGTTCTCCTTCCTGTGGAACGCGCTGGTGTCGACCGCGGACGCCCTCTCGGTCTCGGGCCTTCTCTCCGAGCAGGAGCTGGACGCGCAGCTGGATTCGCTGACGGCCTCGGTGGAGGCGCCGACGGCGTCGGCGGGGCTGCTGGCGCGGATCGAGCTGCTGCCCCTGTCGCTGCTCAACCAGCCCTTCTTCGTTCCGGCCCTGCTGGCCCCCATGAGCCTCGGCCTGCTGCTCGCACGCCGCTCGGTGCTGGAACGGCCCTGGGAGCGCCCGCGCCTGGTCGCGACGCTGGGCTGGACGGGCCTGGCCTGCGCCGTGCTGGGCGGCGCGCCCCTGGCCTGGGGGCTCGCCTTCGGCTTCGAGCCCTCGCCGATGTGGCTGCTCGCGAGCTCCCTGTCGAACGCGACCGGCGTCCTGGCCGGCGTCGGCTGGCCCTGCCTGATCGCCCTGGCGCTCGCCCGCCTGCAGCGGCGCCACGACGTCGACCCCTCGGCCCGGCCGGGGCCGGCGGGCCGGGCCCTGCAGGCGCTCGGCAAGCGGAGCATGTCCGGGTACCTCGCCCAATCGGTCTTCTCGGTCCTGTTGTTCCCGGCCTACTCGCTCGACCTGGGCTCCCGGCTGGGCACCTTCGGGATGACCGCGGCCGGCGTCGGCGTCTGGCTGCTCACCCTGAGCGGCGCCGTGCTGCTGGAGCGGGCGGACCGGCCCGGTCCCATGGAGTGGCTGCTGCGGCGCCTGGTCTACGGGCGGCCGCGCCGCGTCCGGGAGGACGGGGCGTAGCCTCGAGGGCATGATCCGCATCGGCATGAGCACCTCGTGCGTCTTCCCGAGGCCGCTGGAGTCCGCCTTCCGCACCGCCCGGGAGGCGGGCTTCGACGGAGTGGAGGTCATGGTCTCCGCCGAGGCTGCGACCCGCTCGGCGGCCTCGATGCTCGGCATGACGCGGCGCTACGAGCTGCCGGTGCTCGCGATCCACGCCCCCGTGC
Source organism: Pseudoclavibacter sp. (assembly GCA_030532485.1). GTDB lineage: Bacteria > Actinomycetota > Actinomycetes > Actinomycetales > Microbacteriaceae > Pseudoclavibacter. The sequence continues at coordinate 4,074 of JAUNLB010000069.1, read as the reverse complement.
TGTTCTTCACCCAGTTCGTATGGGGGACGGACCAGCGCGGCAAGCTGCAGCGCTCCGCCGAGCTGGCCGCCGAGGTGGGCGCGCCCACCGTGGTCGTCCACCCTCCCTTCCGGTGGCAGGCCGGCTACGCGGAGCGCTTCCTGGACATCGTGCGGGAGATCGCCGCGGACACGGGGGTGGAGATCGCGGTGGAGAACATGTTCCCCTGGCGGGTGTCCGGACGTCCCCTGCGGGCCTACATGCCCGGCATCGACCCGGTCGAGATGGACTGCGACGCGATCACCCTGGACTTCTCGCATGCGGCGCTGGCCGGCCAGGACGCCCTGGAGATGGCGCGCGCGGCGGGCGAGCGGCTGCGGCACGTGCACCTGTGCGACGGGCAGGCGCCGCCGACGCCGGAGGGCCGGGAGGGCGATGGCCGGATGTTCGACGAACACCTCGTGCCGGGCCGGGGCGGCCAGCCGGTGGCCGAGACGCTGCGGCACCTGGCCGGAACCGGCTGGCGCGGCAGCGTGGTCGCCGAGGTGAACACCCGCCGGGCCCGCGGCGAGGCGGGGCGGCTGGAGCTGCTGTGGGAGACGCTCGACTTCGCCCGCACCCACCTCGCCGGCGCCGCGCCGTGACCGGCCGGCGCCGCGCCGCTCACGCGGGGGCGCGAGGCCCTCGCCGGGCGTGGTCGCGAGGCGGGGTGCGGCCCCGCGTCACGCGGATGCCCGGCTGAAGCACATCGTCGATGCGCCGGAGAACCTGGTGCGGCCCCGCATCACGCGGATGCCCGGCCCTTGCCGCCGCCCTTGCGCCGCGAGCGCATGACCGCGTCGACCGAGAAGCGGCCGACGCCGGTCAGGGCCAGGCCCAGGCCGACCGCGGCGATCAGCAGCACGAACTCGAAGCCCCCGTCCTGGGCGAAGAACCCGGCGTCCAGGTGGGCGGTGAACAGCGCCCCGAGCCCGACGGCGGCGACGCCGAGGGCCGCGATACGGCCGGCCGCGCCCAGGATCAGCGCCGCGCCGCCGAGCGTCTCCGCGACGGGGACCAGCACGCCGAGGGTCTCGGGCATCGGCACCCCCATGCCGGAGAAGGCGTCCTGCACGCGGGGGATCCCGCCCAGGAACTTCTGGAGTCCGTGCGCGAGCATGACGGCTCCGAGCACGACGCGGACGAGCAGCAGTCCGAGATCAAGATTCGACTTCATATAATTGATTGTAGGTACAATCAATCTGAGCGCAAGCGCCGAGGCGCGCCCCTACTCGGCGGGGTCGAAGGCGTCCGACCAGGAGGGGAACGGGTCGGCGTACTCCCGCCAGACCCGCGGCCCGTCCGCCATCTCCCGGTCGTCGAGCAGCGCGGCGTCCAGCGCCTCCATCAGCGCCTCCTCGTCCAGGTCGACGCCGATGAAGGCGATGTCCTGCCCCAGCGCGAGGGGTTCGGCGCCGGCCAGGACCTCCCGCTCCACCGCACGGTCGGTGACGAGCGGCTCGAGGGAGAGCATGCTGCCCACCTGCTCCCACTGGGCGGTCACGCCCGGGCGCGTCGCCAGGCGGCAGAACCCCGCCGAGCGCAGCAGCGAGCCGAACTCCCCCGGCTCGACCCGCTCGTCGAGCAGCTCGAGCAGGCGCTGCGGGTGGGCCGGCCGCATGCGCTCGTAGCGGAAGGCCCGCACCCGCGGATCGGTCATGACCGGCTCGAACTCGCCGTTCAGCAGGCGGACCCATCCCGGCCGGTCCTGCCCCGGCCCGTAGTGCGCCGCGGGCGGCTCGCCCGCGCCCTCGGCGCCGCCCAGCCGCAGCGCCGCGCTCGGGGCCAGGTGGGACAGCACGGCCATGACGAGCGTGAGCTCCGCGGTCGGCAGCCCCTGCCAGCCGACCAGCAGCAGGGTGGAGGCGAACTCGATCTGAGATGCCGTCAGCAGCGCCCTGGCCGTGTACTCGAGCGGCACCTCCTCGTCCGGACGCCCGTCGACGCCGCGCTCCGGGCGGATCAGATAGTCCTCCCGCGCCAGGTCCTGCAGCAGATGCGCCGCGTCCACGACGCACACGATCCCGCCCAGGCGGGTCGGCGCGGACGGTCCGGCGAGCGCGCCGACCAGTTCGGGGCCGGGCAGCTCGAACGGGGCCTCCAGCACCGCCCCGACCGCATCCAGCCGCCCCAGGAGCTCCGCGGCCGCCTGCCCCGCGTCCCGGGCGACCGCCACGCGGGCGGCCGTCACGAGCGGCCGCCGCATGCCCGACGCGAGCCGCTCCGCGTACTTCCTGCGCTCCGGCGCGCACGCGCCGGTCACCGCGATGACCTCGATCTCCTCCACCGTCGCTCCCTTTCCGTCCCGACGCCCGCCCCGGGACCGCCTATACTCACCGAATGATAATCGTTCTCGAATGGAGGCCGGCATGAAGGTCCGCAACTCGTTGAAATCCCTCAAACAGCAGCCCGGCGCCCAGGTCGTGCGCCGCCGCGGCCGCACCTACGTGATCAACAAGCGCAATCCGCGCTTCAAGGGCCGACAGGGCTGAGCGCCGGTGCGGCGGCCGCCCCCGCCTCTCCTCGTCGGCACGCGCGACCGCCTCGCGGGCCGAGCCCGAGCGACGGCCGGGCCGGCCGTCGCGCCCCGCCCGGACCGGATAGCGTCCGGCCCGCCCAGGGCATAGGCTGGCCGGGCCGTGCGAACACGCCGGCCCGCCCGTGCGGCGTCCCTCACGATTCACAGCCCTGGAGGCTCGAATGCGCAAGTTCTTCACGAACGGGGCCCTCGTCTCGTCGATCTTCGGCATCGTCGGCGTCATCCGGCAGAGCTCCACGGAGCGCCGCAAGTGGAAGGTCGTCCTGCTCTGGCTGGCCTGGGGCATCGGCGTCGCGATCGCGGTGGCCGGCGTCCTCGACGCCAGGGACGAGGCCAGGGAGCGGGAGCTCGAGGACTGAATCCCGGCGAAGCCGCGCCGCTCCCCTCCCCCGGCCGCGCGGCGTTCCGGCCCGGACTCGCCTGGTAAAACGGCGACGCACGGCGTGTCTGTTCCGCGTGTCGCAGCAGGGCCGGAACACTGGACCCATTCACCCCAACCAGAGAGGGGAACTCGTGTTCGGTTGGTTCCGTAAGCGTAAGCGCTCCGAGGCGCAGAACGGCGACGCCGCGCCGCCGGTCGCCCCCGCAGCACCGGTCCCGCCCGCCGCGCCGCCGGCGGCGGGCCCGCCCGGACCCGTGCCGCCGGGGTCGGCGCCCCAACAGACCAGGCCCGCACCGGACGTGCCCGCGTTCCTCGCCGAGCCCGCGGTACAGCAGCGGACGGCGCAGTCGGCACAACCGCCCCGGACCCCGCAGCCCGCGCCGCAGAACTTCATGCGGCCGCCCGCCCAGCCCCCGGCGCCGCAGCCGCAGGCCCGTCCCCAGCAGCCGCCCGCGCAGCCCCAGCCGGCCGTCGCCGAGGAGCAGCGGCCCGCACCCCTCCCGCCCGCGCCCGGAAGCCGCCGCGCCGCCAGGGAGCAGGAGCAGGCGGAGACGGATGTCGAGCGCGAGGCGCCCCGGCCGACGCCGACCGGCGGCCACACGCCGTCCGCGCAGCTGCCCGGCGCCGAAGCGGAGCATCGACGCATGGCCGATCTGGCGGTCCCCAAGGCCCGCCCCTCCATGCCGCTGTCCGCCAGCCCGAGCTTCGCGGGTCTCGGCCTGGCCCGCCCCGAGCCCGTCTCCCCGGAGCTGCTGGAGCCGACCGCCGCCCTCAGCGAGGAGGCGCGCGCCGAACTCCAGGCCCTGCTCATGGACATGTTCGGCCCCGAGGGCCGGTACCGGCTGGAGTGGCGCGCCGACCGCACCCCCGGCGACGACCGCACCTTCTCCCAGATCATGGTCGCCGACCTGGTGCGCCGCATCCAGAACGCGATCGCGGCCGCCGACGGCCTGGAGCTCAGCGGCCGCCCCTCGCTGGCCGAGATCCTCGCCGCCGACGACGCCGCGGCCGATGCGCACCTGCGCGAACTCGCCGCGGCGGTCGGGTGCGGCGACGGCGCAGGCGTCCGCTCCGAGGAGGCCCCCGGGGCCTCCGAGGAGGGGCCGGACGTGGGCCCCGAGCCGGACGGCCGAGG
>JAUNLB010000068.1 GCA_030532485.1 Pseudoclavibacter sp. | reverse complement strand
GTGACCTGATCATCGGGAAGAACGGCGCCTCCTGCGCAGCGACTCTGGGAGAGCGGGATGACTCCCAACCACCAGCCCTACCCCACCACCATCGCTGAAGAGATCAACAACCACCCCCGCCACGGTTCGACTACCTCACCCCCATGGAGTCATTCGCCCGCCTACGGACCGGCCAAGCCATGTTGCCTCCACGCCTTGACACATCCGTGTGCCGCGCTCACGAATCGGGCTCCGAGATCTTTCTGAAGGCGCCGCCGAGCGCGTACGCGCCGAGCGAGACGATGTAGGCAGCGACAGTGAAGACAGCGACGCCGCTGTAGCCGTTGAACTGGGTCAGCAGGTATCCGCCGACGGCGCCGCTGATGGTGGTTCCCGCATACATGGCAGCGTTCGACAGAGAGGATACGGTGCCTCGTGCGAGGTCGGTGTGGCTTTGAAGTTCACTCATGAGCACCGGAAAGAGGAACCCACCGACGAGCATGCCCAACGCGAGGATGATCACGGCGATCCACATGGTGTGGACGAACGCGGTCACGAGGTAGATCACGCCCAGAGCGATGATTCCGAGCAACAGCGATCGCTGCTGTCCGAGGCGGGCGACCAGGCGCGAACCGGTCAGCGACCCGATAGCGTTGCCGAGACCGATGACAATCATGGCAGTACCGATCATCGTCTGCGTGGCGCCGAAGTCCTTGGCGAACCAGGATCCGATGAAAGACAGGGCGGCGAAGTTTCCGGTCTGGAAGATCAAATACGCCACGAGTGACAGCATGAGTGGCCTGGAGCGGCCCACGTGTGCGTAGGGGGCGAAGAGCCGACTCTTCGCATCGTTGGCCGGTTGCACGTTCGGGAACTTTGCGTAGAGGAGAATCCATAGCAGAACACTCGCGGCGGCGATTGCGAAGAAGGGTACTCGCCATCCGAGCGACGACAGGAATGAGGCAATCGGGATGCCCACCACCTGTGCGATCGCGAGGCCTGCTGTCGCGTATCCCATCGTCTTCACAATCGAGGAGGGGGCCACCGTCACCGGGATCGATGCCCAGATCTGCGGAGTCACGAAAGCGGCAGCGATGCCTGCGAGCAGTCGGGTGGCGAAGAGCGACCAGAAGTCCCAGGTGCCGCCGCTGGTCGCGGTGAACACGGCGAAGCCGATCAACCCGGCGAGAAGCACCTTCCGGCGGTCTACCCTGTCCGAGATCGGGCCTGCGATGAGCGCGAACAGTGCGTACCCGAGCGCGTAGGCCGAGACGAGCCAGCCCGACTGCGAAACGCTCACGCCGAACTCGCGTTGCAGCAGCGGGAGCAAGGGAGCAGTGAGGAATGTGTCCGTGCCGATGACGAAGAGGGTGGCAAAGGAAATCAGACGCATCGTCGACTCGGAGGCAGTCCTCAATCCGGTATTTATCAGTGCCATAGATTGTTCCTTCCTGACCCGCCGGGACGGGTCATCGGTGCAGAATTGAGCAGGGATTCGTCACGAGTACGCGATCGGCGCAACAAGGGACGAGAACAGCTCCTTGATATAGATCCGGTCGGGGCTCGCGGTAGTCTCGATGACGTACTCCTTGAACGCCTGACGAGACTCCTCATCGACCCCGACGGCAAGGATCTCGCGGTGCTGCAGTGTGTGTGCACCACGCAGCTGCAAACCCAGCGGTAACGGGCTGTTCGGGCTCCACCCCGCGGCGCCCGGCGGGTACAGCACGAGGTTGCTCGACAACGCACGCTCTCCCGCAAACAGCCGGGAACGGCGGAGCCTCACCGGCCCATGCGAGCCGAGGTGGGCCCTTTCGACCGTGAACTCCCCGGGGTCGAGCGCCCGATCCTCGATGACGCCGAGCCGGACCTCAGACCCGATGATCGCTTGCAGACACCGGGTCGTCGACCCATCGCTGGTGAGCAGCACCCGAGTCACCGCTGGCAGTGTGATCAGATCGACGGCGGTCATGGTGCGACCTGTGCGATCAGCTCGGCGGCGGCTTCGGTGGCACGCTCCCCATTGGGCGCAAGCGCCGTCAAGGCCTGCGCACACCGATCTGCCAGCCTGCCCGCGACGGCGTCTTCCAACAGCGTGTGCAGGGCCCCAGATGTCGGCTCAATGGATGTGGGGAAACCGAGGACGTCGAGTCGGCGCAAGGCTTCGACCTCGTGGTACTCGCCGCGTCCGCCGAGCACGAAGATCGTCGGAACGCCGAGTGCGGCGATTTCCGTGACGGTGATCCATCCCGGTTGCGCGATCAGGGCTGAGGCGCAGGTGAGCAACGGCATCCAGTCGGGGACGTAATCGAGGGTGTGCACGCCCTCGTCCTCGATGTCCGTGGTCCCACGACCGATAAGAACCATTTCCGCATCAGGATGATCCTTGCGAAGGCGCGCGAACGCGTCCCGGTACGTCTGGATCGCCTTCTGCTTGTTCTCCATGAACATCGTCGTCCCGCCGACCGATGCCACGAAGAGCGGCCCGGAACCGAGGCCGAGCTCGCGGCGGACTTGAGCCTGATCAACGTTCTCCGGCGTCGGCCGGGTCATCGGTCCGACGAACTTGATCTGCGGTTCAGCCAGCCGCGGATACAGGGCCGTACCGGCATCGAGGTCAGCAAGGGGCGGTTTGTCCGTCAGAACGAGGGACGAGTTCCGCACGAGCCAGTCGAAAATACGAGTCAGAGCCGGTCTGACGCGATTGATCTCGGCGTCGTTGACGACAAATCCAGCCTTGCGAAAGTCGTCGTTACTGAGCTGAACGAGAGAGAAGTCGTACCGCTCGGTGACCAGCACGTGCCGATACCCTCCCATGACCGCGGCTGCGCTGGCGGTGAGGTTGTAGTCAGAGACGACGACCGCAGGGTCGAACTCCTCGAAGTAGGCGAGGTAGTCGATCATCTTCGAACCGTTGAGAAATGTCGGTACGAGATATCCGTCGACGAAATGCTCTCGATCCAGGATCTTGTCCAGGTGACCCCTCTTGGCGTGGTTCACCACACCGTTCTCGGTCGAGATCACTCTGGCGCCGGTGCTTGCGAATAGCGGCTCGAAGACATCTTGCATCGACCCGAGCAGCACCACGATCTCTCTTGCCGGATCCAGGGCGCGAAGCTCCCTGGCCAGTGCGAGGGCACGCATATTGTGCCCGCTGCCCGTCGCGTTCGGAGCCATCAATATGGGTTGTGACATGGAATTTCTCCCCCTAAACGATCGAGTGCGATATGTCACCTGGGGCGACGTCGCGGATGACAATGTGACCTGCCCGGACGAGAGCTCCGTCGCCGATCTGCAGCGGGCCGACCAGCGTCGCGCCGGGTTCGATCGTGACGCCGGAACCGATGCGCACCGGGGTCGCGATACGCGGCAGGCTCAGTGCGCTGTGGTCATGGCCGGAGGTCAGGACGGTGACCGCGGCTCCGAGGACGGACCGGTCGCCGATGTCCAGACCGCCGGATGCTTCGAGGACGCATTCGCTGCCGATCTCGACACCCGTGCCGAACCGGATGCCGCCGTGTGGGGTGTCCGGCGCCGGGCGTCCCATCAGTACACTGCCGGACGCGACCCTGATCCCCGTTCCGCCGTCGATGTGCGCGTCGTTGAGCACGCCCGCCTCGATTGCAGCGTCCTGGGGCCATGCCGCCTTGTACAGGTCGGGTCGGTGGGACACCGCGTCGATCGTTGCCGCAGGGCTCGGGCGCGCGGCCGTGTCGGTGATCGCTCTGGGGATCTGCCGTGTTGCGGGTCTCCCGAGCGCAATCGTGCGCGCGGGAACGTCGCCGGTCACATGCGCGCCCGCGCCGATGACGGCTCCTTGGCCGACACGCACGCCCGGGTCAACGCGCACGCTTGCGCCGATCCACGCTGCTTCTCCGATGATCGCACCCGCGCCGATCCATGATCTGCTCGCGACCATGACCGCGTCATGAATCTCGGCTCCATCGATCAGGCAACGGTATCCGACGAAGACGTCGTCGCCGAGATGAGAGTCCACGACGGTGCTGAAGGCTCGGACCCAGGTGCGGATGCCCAGGTGGGATCCACCCAGGCGCGTGGCGGGCTCGGGGACTGAGTTCGCTGCGATGGGGCGGTTTATCTGGGTGGTCATGTCAACATCAGCGCCCATGTCTGATCCAGTGAGCCGTCGAGCATATGCAGCGCCTGGATCGCGATGAAGCCCTCGTCGGTCGTTTCGGATATTCCGTTGGCGACCCGGCCGAAGCCGCCGTCGGCTTCCTGGCGGTCCAGTAGGTACGTGCGACAAGAGTCGACGTCCGGCACGGGCGTTCCGAGCAGGTAGAGGCCTGCGATCGCGTGGTAGGAGCCTACGAAGCTGACGGCTGCGCCCTCGCGGTACCGGAAGCCGCCGTCAGAGTCTTGGAGCGAGCTCAGATAAGCGATGGTCTGTGCGGCGTGTTCGGGCTCGGTTCCCAGTGCGAGCAGCGAGCCGACCGCTCGGAATGTCGCGAACGCGTCCGAGGCGCGGCCTGGCCTCTGTCCATAGCCGCCATCGTCATTGCGGCATGCCTGTAGGAAGCCAGTGACACCGTCGCCGTCTTCTGGCTCAGCGTGGAGGGCGACCAGACTCAGGACTGCCAGATTCGTGTGCCAGGCGTCGTCTACAATTCCGGGGCTGTTGCCGAAGCCGCCGGATCGCTGTTGGGCAGAGCGCAGGAACTGCACGGTCTCGTCCGCGTCGCCGAAGTCAGCGCCTGCGATGAGTCCGGAGAGCACGGCACAGTAGGTGGTGAAGACCTCAGACGGGAGACCGGAGCGCTCGGCGAACCCGCCGTCGGTGTTGCGACAGGCGATAAGGCATCGACTGATCCAGTCCGCGTCGGGCAGCGGGCGACCAAGTACCGCCAGGTCTGAGAGGACGTGCAGCATCGAGAACGTCTGTGCTGTGGTGTCCGCCCGGAATCCCAGCGGCGCCGAGTACGGTGTCAGTCCGTATCCGGCGCCGTTGCGGGTTCGTTCGAGCCAGCTCAGGTAGGACTCCAGGTCCAGTTCCGGCGTCGGGGCTGTGCCTTCGGGCACTGGTCGACGCCGTGCGTCGAAGTCCACCAGCGAGATCGGTCGCCCCTGCCGCGGCTCGGCGTTCTGTTCCGGCGAGGTATCGTCGCTTGACCAGAGCACGCTGATCTGCGTATAGGCGTGCTTCGTCTGAGTCGGTACATAGGTGCTGTTGCCGACGCTGTATCCGCCGACGGATCGAGGCGGGACCATCACGAGCCGATCGAGCGGCACGGTCGGATCGCTTGGAGTGGAGAACCAGCTTCCCTGGCCATAGTTGACGCCGCCTGCGGGATCTCGCAAGGATGCCAGCGTCGCGCGAGCCGTCGCGCGCAGGTCAACAGCCGCCTCACTGTCGAGCCCCTGAAGCGCCACCAGCAGCAGTGCCTGGTCTGAGGCGAGCACGGCCGGGAACGGGGAGAAGTCGCCGCGGGCGTATGCGGCTTCCGGCAGCATCGAGACATGGCCGTCGAGGCCGAGGCGGCTCCATACTCCCGGGTGCCAGGCATCGGGGAGAAGCGAGCCGCGCAGCAGCGTGACGATACCCTCTGCACGATGTTGCCATCCGCTGCCCGCCTTACCGCCACTCGCGAGGGATCGGCAGGCCATGAGCGCCCAGGACAGGTCATGCGTCGTCGAACCCAGAGACCTCACAGGGGTTCCTGCGGCGTCAGCGCGATCCCAGAACCGTGCGCCGTCCCAAAACATCTCGAAGGCCTCCACCGGGACGACCCCACCAGTACGGGCTGCCAGCAGTACGCCTGCCGCCGCGGTTGCGAGTCTGCGCTCGCTCGCCAAGACTTCACCGGTCCTGGTGAAGCTCTCCGACCAGGCGACCGATGTCAACACGTCCAGGACATGCCCAGCGCTCGAAGCATCATCGTTCAGGGCCAGCACGCCCAGAGCCCACACTGCAAGATCGAAGCCACTCACGACCCCTCCGAGAGGGTGGACGGTGCCGGTCACGTCCAGCAGCGACGGAGGCACATCCCCGCCAGCCGCAATGAAGCGATCGAGCACACGCCGCGCCAGAGCCTGAAGGTCCGCCTCACCTGTCTCCGCGGCCACGAGCGCAAGCAGGCCCGCGTCGAGCAGCCGCTCATCAGCGGTCACGACAGTGTCACCATCTGCCGACGTCGCGGCGGGCAGACGGAACCCGCCTGCGCTGAACCTGTACAGGAACCACTCGTCAAGGGGATACATGGCGCTCCTCATTTCGATGTTCGACGAAACAAGAATCGTTCCCTGTGCCGCGTCCTGTCAAGTCGGCCCGGTCCCAGCGCGTCACAGTCCGCCCGGTAGGATGGGTGGCGGTCAACGAAAGGGCAGGTAGTGGGTAGAGAGCGGTTGCATCACCCCGCCGTGAGCGACATCGAACTCGACCGAGTGCTCAGCGCACTGTCAGACCCGATCCGGCGAGACATCCTCCAGCGGATCGCCTCCGACGGACCGCAGTTCTGCGGCGACCTGGACCTCAAGTACGACGTCGCCAAGTCGACGATGTCGTACCACTTCAAGGTTCTCCGCGAGTCCGGCCTCATGCACACCGAAGCCATCGGGAAGCACCGCCGCATCACCCGCCGCGACAGTGTGATCGAAGAACTCTTCCCTGGCCTTCTGCCATCGGTGGGCCTCCCCCCCGGGGAGGGCCGGTGGCAGGAATCTGCCGAAGTCTCAGACTCAGCTGCCCGCGAAGCAGGCTAGGGGCGAAGAGGTCTCGCCGGCTCTCCAAGCAGTCCTACGAGGCGCGGATGCCCCGTTCCACCGGGCTCGCCAGAGCCGTGGGCGAGGGCCTCGCCGCTCGGGCGGGTCCCCGCCGCGCCGCGATCGTCGGCATCGACGACCGCCTGGATGCGGCCGCCCGCGCAGGGATCCGCCGAGGAGCCCTGCACGGGCGGTCACCGGAGGCGTCTCAGCCCGCTGCCGGACAGAGCGCCGTCGCGCGGCCTGCGGCCGGTGATCGCCATGAGGATCTCGATGGCGGGGCCTGCAAGCTCGCTTCCGGCGCCGTGCGTCCAATCGAGGTCCTCCGCGACCAGGCGCACCCCGTTCAGCTCCTCCTTCGCGCCGCCGAAGCGCTTGCTGGTGGACGCCTGGTAGACGATCGCCGCCTTGAGCGCTTCGGGCTCGTAGTCGTGGCCGATACCGAGCGGGCGGCGGATGTCCTCCCCGTGCGCGATCTCCTCGACGATCCGGCTGGCGAGCGGCGCCAGGAAGCGCGGCGGCCCCGAGGTGCGGCTCACCGCTTCCGACAGCCGTTCGACGAGTTCCTCGGGAGGGATCGATCGAAAGCGATCGACCCCGTCCTGGTTCTGCCGATCGAAGTCGAACCGCGCGCGGACCATCCCGGCGAGAAAGGACAGGGGCGTCGTTCCGACCGAGTCCAGGAGGTGGGCCGCGACGTCCCGGACGCTCCAGCCGTCGCACATGGACTCGCGCTCCCAGGCGTCGGCGGGCAGGGCGCGCAAGCAGTCGACGAGCGCCGCCCGTTCGCGGTGCACGAGCTTCCAGAGGGGATCCATGAAGCAGCCTCCCGAAGTAACTACAGATTATGTAGCCGTCAGGCTACTACAGTTTCTGAAGTTAAGCTGGAAGGGTGGCTGATCGACGCACCTACGGGTCCTACGACGACGGCTGCGCGGCCGCGCACGCACTGGACGTGATCGGCGAGCGCTGGAGCATGAGCATCGTCCGGGAGCTCCTGCTCGGCCCCAAGCACTTCGCGGAGCTGCAGCGCGACGTCGCCGGAATCGGGCCGACCATGCTCACTCGGCGCCTGAGCGGCCTGGAGCGCAACGGCGTGGTGCGCAGGACGCGATCGGAATCCGGATCCGGGACGCACGCGTACGAGCTCACGGCATGGGGCCGCGGACTCGAGTCCGTCAACGAGGCGCTGGCGAAGTGGGGGGCCCGATCGCCCGCACTGCCCCTGGACGCCTCGATGTCGCCCGACACCCTGGTCCTCGCGATGCGCACGCACGCCAGGGGGCGCTCCAGCCCGGGCCCGAGGCGGAGCGTCCGCCTGCACGTGCGCGATTCGCGGCGGCCGGGGACCCCGGCCGTCCTCTATCAGGCGACGCTGGCCCCGGAGGGGGTCGCGATCGCCCGAACGCGGTCGGACGAGGAGGACCGCTGCGATGCACGGGTCGCGTGCACGACCGCGGCCCTCAAACTCGCGGTGATCCTCGGCAGTCCCTGGCGCACGGTCCAAGACTTCTCCGTGCAGGGCGACGAGTCCGCGGTGGACCGCCTCGTCGCCGCGACGAGGCGGTGAACCGGCCCGCGAGGAACCGGTCGCCGAGATCGACGAGCGGGGTGCGGACGGCCGATCCGGCGTTCAGCCGCGGGGCTCCACCACGCCGTGGTCGTAGGCGTAGATGACCGCCTGGATGCGGTCCTGCACGCCGAGCTTCGCCAGCAGATTCGACACGTGCGTCTTCACCGTCGCGTCCGAGACGAAGAGGCGCCGGGCGATCTCGGCGTTGCTCAGGCCCTCGGCGAGCAGGAGCAGCACCTCCCGCTCCCGCTCGGTGAGCATGCGCAGCTCCGGAGTCGGCTCGGCCTGCGGCGCCGGGGCCGCGCGCTCCCCCGTCCCGGAGGCCGCCGGTCCCGTCGGCGCGGCCGCAGCCCCCTCCCCCGGAGCGGCGCGCATCGCCTCGATCACGCCGCGGGTGATCTGCGGGTCCAGCAGCGCATCGCCCGCGTGCACGACCCGGATCGCCTCGATCAGGGTCTCCGGCGGCGAGTTCTTCAGCACGAAGCCGCTGGCGCCGGCCCGCAGGGACGCCGCGACCGCCTGCTCGTCCCGGAAGGTCGTGAGCATGAGCACGCGGGCGGCGCCCCGGCCAGCGAGGATGCGCCGCGTGGCCTCGATCCCGTCCATGACCGGCATCTGCACGTCCATGCACACCACGTCCGGCGCCAGCCGCCCGGCCAGCTCGACCGCCTGGGCACCGTCCGAGGCCTCGGCGACCAGCTCGAGACCCGGCTCGGTCTCCAGGATCATCCGCAGCCCGGCCAGCACCAGGCGGTGATCGTCGACGAGCATGATGCGGATCGGCTCGTGCGCCCCGTGCGTGTCGCTCATGCGAACTCCTTCCGGAGGGGTCCGGCGCCCGCGACCGCCGGCTGCGCGGGACGGTGGGTCGGCAGAAGAGCGCGCACCCGGAAGCCGCCCGCCGGGCGGGGACCGGCCTCCAGCGTGCCGCGGACCGCCAGCGCCCGCTCCCGCATGCCCGTGATCCCCCGCCCGCAGCCGACTGCGGGGCTCGGGGCGGCGCGGCCGCCGCGATCGCCCACCTCCAGCTCGATCGCCTGCTCCAGGTACCGCAGCCGCACGTCCGTCTCGACGCCGCGGCCGGCGTGCTTGCGCACGTTCGTGAGCGACTCCTGCAGGATCCGGTAGGCGGTGATCGCGATCCCGGGCGGCACCTGGCGCGGCGACCCGAAGCGATGGAAGACGATGCGGCCGCCGGCGGCCCGGTACTCCTCGACCAGTTCGTCGAGCCGCTCGATCGAGTGGGTCGACGGGGCGTTCTCGTTCGGGCCGCGGCCCTGCCCCTCGGCCTCCTCCGGCCCCCGCAGGGTGGCGAGCATGTCCTGCAGCTCCGCCACGGCGGTGCGGGCGGACTCCTCGATCGCCAGCAGCGCGCCGCGCGCCCGCTGCGGATCGGCGTCCAGGGTGCGGCGGGCGGCGGCCGCCTGCAGGCCCATCAGGGAGACGTGGTGGGCGACGATGTCGTGCAGGTCCCGGGCGATCGCCACACGGTCCAGCCGCACCGCCTGCTCGGCGACCGTGGCCCGCTCGGCCCGCAGCTGCTCGGCCTGCGCCCGGTAGGCGGCCCGGCGCCGGTGCGCCGCCTCGTCGAGGCCCGCCCGCCGGTGCTCGATCGAGCCGAAGACCAGGGCGCCGGCGAAGAAGGCGATGTTCACCAGGGAGACCAGCATGGCGCCCGCCGCCAGCTTCACGGCGTCCGGGTCCGAGCCGCCGAGGCCGTGCAGAAAGCCGAGGGTGAAGCCGACGAGGGACCAGAAGACCATGCCCGCCAGGATGAGCAGGCGCAGCACGGTCACCGTGCGCCGGTGGCGGCTCCAGGCGCCGGCCGAGTAGAACGACATGAACATGGCCACCTGGGTGACCAGGTACTCGTTGTAGCCGAGCGTCTGACCGGCGATGAAGGCGGTGGTCGTGACCGCGAGTCCGCTGATGGGCACGATGCGCCGCACCCCGAGCCCGAGCCCGAACGCGGCCGGGAACGCCCAGGGGACCCAGGGCCCGACGGGCTCCGGGACCATGAGCGCATCGGCCTCGGGGATGCCCAGGATGCGGTTGAGCGACCACGACAGGACGAGCAGCCCGGTCATCAGGAGCGCGAGGACCGCGTCGGCGACGACGCCCCGTCGGCTCGGCCGCGGCCGCAGCCACCCCTCCGGCACCTGCCCGCCGGTGCCCATCAGCCACTGCCGCAGGCTCACGGCCGGGCTCGGGGCGGTTGCGGGGCTCTCGCTCACGCCCACCAGGCTAGCCGCGTGGCGGGTGGGACGGTTCGGCCGCGCGGGGGAGCCCGCCCCTCCCCCCGTCGGCGGAGCGGGCCGGAGGACGGCGCGGGGCGGCCAGGTGAGGCTGCCCTGACTAAACTTGGCCACGACCGCCCCGCCCCGCCCCGGAGTCCCCGTGAACAAGATCAGCACCCGCCTGCTCATGAGCTGCGCCGCCGTCGGCGTGGCCGGGGGCGTCGTCTTCACCGTCAACGCCTGGGCGGGCGGCCTGCTCGCGAATCTGCTGCCCCTCGCCTACGGGCTCACCGTCGGGCTCTACTTCATCCCCGGCGCGCTCGCGCAGGCGCTGTTCCGCCGCCCCGGGGTCGGCTTGCTCACCTCGGCTCTCGCGGGCCTGGTCGCCAGCCCCTTCCAGCCGATCTTCTTCGGCGCCTTCCTCGTCTCGATGGCCATCGGCGTCCTGCAGGAGCTGCCGTTCCTGGTCACCCGCTACCGCGTCTGGCGCTGGTGGCTGTTCCTGATCGGCTCCCTCGCGAGCGGCGCGATCATGACGGCCGGCTCCTTCCACGTGCTGGCGGGCGGGGACTACGCTCCCGCCGGAGCGGCGACGATCGTCGCCGGCTTCCTGCTCTCGCCGGCCGCCGGCACGATGCTCGCGCTCTGGCTGGCGGAGCGGCTGTCCGCCGCGGGCGTCGGCCGGGGCCTGCGGCCGCGCACGTGAACGGCCCGGACGAGCGGCCGACGCCGAGCGAGTCGACCGCGCAGACGCACCGACCGAACGAGCCGCCGACGCAGAGCGAGCCGACCGCGCAGACGCACCGACCGCAGACCGCCGCGGCCGGCGCCGACGGCGAGCTGCTGCTCGACTGCCGGCGGGTCTCGATCCGTCACGAGGGGGCGGCGCGGCCGAGCCCGGCGGGGGTCGATCTGACGGTCCGCCGCGGGGAGGCGGTGCTGCTGCTCGGCCCCTCCGGCTGCGGCAAGTCCACGCTCGCCCTGGCGGTCGCGGGCCTCGTGCCGGGCGCCGTGCCGGCCCGCGTCGAGGGCGAGGTCCGGGTGCGCCGCAGCGATGCGGCGGGCGGGGCGCGCCTGGAACGCCTCGGCGAGGACGCCGCGCCCGGCGCCGCGGACGTCGCCGTGGTCTTCCAGGACGCCGACGCACAGCTGGTGGCGGCCTCCGTGTTCGACGAGGTCGCGTTCGGGCTGGAGAACCTGCTGCGCCCGGTCGAGGAGATCGAGCGGCGCGTGGAGTGGGCGCTGCGCCGCGTGCGGCTGTGGGAGCGGCGCGACGAGGCCCCCGAGCTGCTGTCCGGCGGGGAGCGCCAGCGGCTCGCGATCGCGGCGGCCGTCGCGCTCGGCGCCCCGCTGCTGGTGCTGGACGAGCCCACCGCGAACCTGGATCCCGCCGCGCGGGCCGAGGTGTACGAGCTGCTGGCCGAGATCATGCGGGACGGCGAGCACGGCATGCTGCTGGTGGAGCACAATCTGGACGAGGCCGTCCGCGTCGCCACCCGCCTGGTGGTGCTGGACGGGGAGGGCGCCGTGATCGCCGACGGCCCGCCGCGGGAGCTGTTCGCCGAGCGCGGCGCCGAGTTCGAGCGGCTCGGCGTGTGGATGCCGCTCGCGACCCTCGCGGCCGAGCGGCTGCGGGCGGCCGGCTGGCCGCTTCGGGGCAGGCCGCTGAGCGGGGCGGAGCTGGCCCGGGCGATCGACGAGGCCGTCGCCCGCCTCCCGCCGTCCGGCGGCCCGGAGGCGCCCCCGCCCGGGCCCGCGCGGCAGGAGGCGGAGCGGCCCGCCGCGCTGCGCTGCGAGGGCCTGGGGGTCCGCCGACGCGGCCGCACGATCCTCCACGACGTCTCGCTGCGGCTGCCCCGGGGGTCCTTCACCGCCCTCGTCGGCCGGGGCGGAGCGGGCAAGTCGACGCTGCTGCTCGCCCTGGCCGGCCTGGAGGCGCCCGAGGAGGGGCGGGTGCTGGCGGGCGAGCGGCCGCTGACGGGGCTGCCGGCGCACGAGCTGCGCTCCCGGGTGGGCTTCGTGTTCCAGAACCCCGAGCACCAGTTCGTGCGTCGCACCGCCCGCGAGGAGCTGGAGCTGGAGCTGCGCCTGCGCGGCGGGCCCGGGGAACGGCGCGAGCTGGCCGAGGCGCAGCTGGGCCGCTTCGGGCTCGCGGAGCACGCCGAGCGCCACCCCTTCCTGCTCAGCGGCGGGCAGAAGCGACGGCTCTCGGTCGCCACCGCCCTGGTCGAGGCGGCTCCCGTGCTCCTGCTGGACGAGCCGACCTTCGGCCAGGATCGGGGCCGGGCCCGGGCGCTGCTGGAGCTGCTGGCCGAGCTGCACGCGGCGGGCACCACGATCCTCATGGCGACCCACGATCTGCAGCTGGTGGCCGAGCACGCCTCGCACATCGCGGTCATGGCCGAGGGGCGTCTGCTGCGCTTCGGGACGGCGGGCGAGGTCCTGGCCTCGGACGCCCTGGCCGAGGCCGGGCTCGGCGAGCCCCCGCTCGCGGCGGCCATGCGCCGGGTGCGCTCGCTGCCGGGGATGCGGCGGGTGACGCGCCTGAGCGATCTGGACGACTGCCCGCCGGCGCCGCGGCCCGCGGGGCCCGCGCTCGAGGAGCCCGCCGATCCGGGGTCCGGGCCGGAGCCGGAGCGGGCGCCGGAAGCCGCACCGGAACCGCGGTCCGACGGCGCCCGGGCCCACGATCCCGACGCCGCGCCCGGGCCCGCG
>JAUNLB010000067.1 GCA_030532485.1 Pseudoclavibacter sp. | reverse complement strand
TGCCGGGCCCGCCGACGGCTTCGCCGGCCGCGGCTTCCGCGCCGGGACCGCTGCTCGGCCGTTTCGCCGTGCGCCGTATGCTGGGCGGGTGACCCAGCGGCTCTACGACTCCAGGACCCGGACGCTGCACGACTTCGAACCCCGCGTGCCGGGGGCCGTGTCGATGTACGTGTGCGGCCCGACCGTGCAGTCCGGCCCGCACATCGGCCATCTGCGCTCCGCGCTCGCCTACGACCAGATCCGCAGGTGGCTTCTGCACGAGGGGCACCGGGTCGTCTTCGTCCGCAACGTGACCGACATCGACGACAAGACCCTCGCCGGGGCGAGCGAGCACGAGCCCTGGTGGGCGCTCGCCTACCGGGTCGAGCTGGAGTTCCAGGCCGCCTACCGGGCGCTGCGGATCCTGCCGCCCAGCTACGAGCCGCGCGCGACCGCCTCCATCATGGAGATGCAGGCCCTCATCGCCCGGCTCGTCGAGCGCGGCCACGCCTACCCCGCCGCAGACGGCAGCGGCGACGTGTACTTCGACACCGCGAGCTGGCCGGACTACGGCGAGCTCACCCGGCAGCGCGCCGAGGAGATGGCGGCCGCCGAGGACTCCGCCTCGGCGGCCAAGCGCGATCCGCGCGACTTCGCCCTGTGGAAGGGGCGCAAGCCCGGCGAACCGGACAGCGCCGCCTGGCCCTCGCCGTGGGGGGCGGGGCGGCCCGGCTGGCACATCGAGTGCTCGGCCATGTCCACCCGCTACCTGGGCGAGTCCTTCGACATCCACGGCGGCGGCCTGGACCTGCGCTTCCCCCACCACGAGAACGAGCTGGCCCAGTCCCGCGCCGCCGGACACGAGTTCGCCAGGTACTGGCTGCACAACGGTCTGGTCCACCTGACCGGGCAGAAGATGTCCAAGTCGATCGGCAACGTCGTCACCGCCGCCGAGCTGCTCGCCTCGGCCCGGCCGATCGCGGTGCGCTACGCGCTGGGCTCGGCGCACTACCGATCGGTCATCGAGTTCTCGCCCGACTCCCTGGCCGAGGCGGAGGCCGCGGTGCGCCGCGTGGAGGCCTTCCTGCGCCGCGTCGACGGGCCCGCCGGGCAGCGGGGCGACGAGCCGTCCGGCGAGGCGAAGCCTGGCGAGGCGAACGAGGCGTTCCGCACCGCCATGCGGGACGACTTCGCGGTGCCCCAGGCGCTCGCGGCCGTGCACGCCGAGATCACCCGCGGCAACCAGGCCGCGGACGCCGGCGACGCCGACGCGGCTCGGCGGGCGGCTGCCGATGTGCGGACTATGCTGGGCGTGCTGGGCCTGGACCCCTCCGCCCCGGAGTGGCGGGACGGGGCCGGGGACGATGCGGCCGCCTCGGCGCTGGGGACGCTCGTGGAGCGGCTGCTGGAGCGCCGGCGCAGGGCCAGGCAGGAGCGGGACTTCGCGGCCGCCGACGGCATCCGCGATCTCCTCGCCGAGGCGGGCGTGCGGCTGGCCGACTCGCCCGAGGGCACGGAATGGAGCGTGTGACGATGTCGGCAGCACCCCGCAACGGCGGCCGAGGCGGCAAGAAGAAGCCGCCGCGCAAGGGAACCGGCGGTCACGGCCGCAAGGCCCTGGAGGGCCGCGGCCCAACCCCGAAGGCCGAGGATCGCGCCTGGCACCCCGCGGGCAAGCGCAAGCTCGCCCGGGAGCGGCTGGAGGCGGCGCGCGGCCGCCGCGGCGGCGAACGGCAGGCGCGCGCGGCCGCCCCCCGGCGGCGCGGCGGCGAGGACGGCGAGTTCGTCACCGGCCGCAACTCGGTGCTGGAGGCCCTGCGGGCGCAGGTGCCGGCCACGGCCCTGCACCTGGCCCTCCACAGCGAGATGGACGACCGCATGAAGGAGATCGTGCGCATCGCCGCCCAGCGTTCGATCCCCGTGCTGGAGGTCATGCGCCCCGAGCTGGACCGCATGGCCGGCCGCGACGCGGTGCACCAGGGCGTACTGCTCAAGGTGCCGCCCTACGAGTACGCCGACCCGGTCGCCGAGCTGGAGAAGGCCGTGCAGCGCCGCCGTACACCGCTCTTCGTCGCCTTGGACGGGGTCACCGACCCGCGGAACCTGGGCGCGATCATCCGCTCGGTCGCCGCCTTCGACGGGCAGGGCGTCATCGTGCCGCAGCGGCGGGCGGCGGGCGTCACGGCGGCCGCCTGGAAGACCTCCGCCGGTGCGGCTGCCCGACTGCCGGTCAGCCTGGCGGGGAACCTCGTCTCCACCATCCGCGCCTTCCGGGAGCGCGGCGTCTTCGTCGTCGGCCTGGACGGGGCCGGGCCGGTGCCGCTGCCCGGTCTGGAGCTCGCCCGCCAGCCGCTGCTCGTGGTGGTCGGCAGCGAGGGCAGGGGCCTGTCCCGCCTGGTCGCCGAGCACTGCGACGCGATCGTGTCGATCCCGATCGCCGCGGCCACGGAATCGCTCAACGCCGGCGTGGCGGCGAGCGTCGCCCTCTACGAGGTGGCCCGGCTGCGGGCGGCGGACGTAGGATGATCCCGCGCGCATGCGCGCATCCGCCGGCTTAGCTCAGGTGGCAGAGCACCGCTCTTGTAAAGCGGGTGTCGCGGGTTCGAACCCCGCAGCCGGCTCCGAGTCCCGCGGGGTCCCGCGGGCGCGCGGCGCCGGACTGCCCGCGGCGCCGGAGTCCTCGAGGCGTCAGGGGGTCTCCGGCGTGAAGGCCAGCGAGACCGAGTTCATGCAGTAGCGGTCGCCGGTGGGCGTGCCGAAGCCGTCGGGGAACACGTGGCCGAGGTGGGAGTCGCACACCGCGCAGCGGACCTCGGTGCGCACCATGCCGAGCGAGCGGTCCTCCAGGAGGACGACCGCCTCCGGGCGGACCGTCTCGTAGAAGCTCGGCCAGCCGCAGCCGGAGTCGAACTTCGTGCCGCTGCGGAACAGCTCGTTGCCGCAGGCGCGGCAGGCGTACAGGCCCGCCCGGTCCTCGTCCAGCAGGGCGCCGGTGAACGGCCGCTCCGTGCCCGCCTCCCGGAGCACGTGGTACTCGCGGGGGGTCAGCAGCTCGCGCCACTCCTCCTCGCTGCGCTCGACCCGCTCGTGCATGGCTTGCGTCCTCCTCCTCCGGGCGTCTCGGAACGCTCGGCTCCGAGGAACTCTAGCGCGATGCCGCGGCCTGCTCGGGGCTGCGTCCTCGGGCGGCCTCGTCCGTGGGCGCGGCGCGCGCGATGCCGCGGCCCGCTCGGGGCCGCGTCGCTTTTCGCCCCGTCCGTGCGTGCGGCGACCGGGATGCCGTGACCCGGTCCAGACCGCATCTAGCTAGACTGAGTGTCTCGGAACGAGGGACGAGCCGCCCAGCAGGAGGTGACATGGCCGAACCCCTGACGGCCCGGCTCGGCACGGAGACGGCGCTCGACGAGAACGAACGCGAGCTGCTGGCGTTCGAGGCCGCCCACCCCCGGCACTCGGCGCAGAAGGACGATGCGATCCGCCGCCGTTTCGGCCGCTCCTCCGCCCGGTACTACCAGCTCCTCGGCGCCCTCATCGAACGTCCTGCGGCGCTCGCGTACGATCCCGTCCTGGTGTCGCGTCTGCGGCGCGTCCGCGACGCCCGTGCGCAACTGCGCGAGACGCGGCGGCAGCAGCGGCGGGAGCACGACCCCAGACACGGACAGGCCGGTAGGCGAGCGTGAAGTACCCCAAGGACCGATTCGACGACATCCCGCCCGGACTCGAGCGGCGCGGAGCCCACCGGGCGCCCCGCAGCCGCGGCGCGAAGATCGCCTCCTGGCTGTGGGGGCTGGGCGCGGTCGCCGCGCTCGTGCTGGTCGGCGTGATCGGCATGTTCGTGATCGACAACCTCGTCTCCTTCGACCAGGCCGCGGAGCCGACCCCGACGGCCACCGAGTCCGCCGCCGGGGAGGGCGGCGGTCCGGAGCAGCCGCAGGGCCCGCCCGTGGCCCAGCGGGACGGGAGTGTGCCGGTGACGGTGCTCAACGGCACCGCGCAGACGGGCGTCGCGGGCGACGCGGCGGACGCGCTCCGGGGGCTCGGCTGGAACGTGGCGACGGTCGGCGACGCCGACAGCGAGGGGCACGACAGCACGGTCGTGTACTACGGGGACCCCGCCCAGGAGGGCGCGGCTCTCGCGCTCGTGCAGGATCTGGGCGGCGGCAGCCACGCGATGGACCCCGCTCAGGCCTCGCCCGGCACGATCGTGGTGGTCCTCGGCGCGGACCTGGCCTGAGCGCCTCCTGCGGCGCCCGCCGCGCTGTTCGCCCGGTGCGGACGCGGCCCGTGCTGCTTGCACTCGAGGTGCCCGAGTGCAAGTATGGCTTTGGCACTCTCCACCAGGGAGTGCCAGACCACGAACGTCACGTACGCGTCCCGAAAGGACCGAAACACACATATGTCGAAGATCATCGCCTTTGATGAGGAGGCCCGTCGCGGTCTCGAGCGCGGCCTGAACACCCTGGCCGACGCCGTGAAGGTCACGCTCGGCCCGCGCGGTCGCAACGTCGTGCTCGAGAAGAAGTGGGGCGCCCCCACCATCACGAACGACGGCGTGTCGATCGCGAAGGAGATCGAGCTGGAGGAGCCGTTCGAGAAGATCGGCGCCGAGCTCGTCAAGGAGGTCGCGAAGAAGACCGACGACGTCGCCGGCGACGGGACGACCACCGCCACCGTGCTGGCCCAGGCGCTCGTCCGCGAGGGCCTGCGCAACGTCGTCGCGGGCGCCGACCCGATCTCGATCAAGCGCGGCATCGACAAGGCCGTCGAGGCGGTCGCCACCGAGCTGCTCGACTCCGCCAAGGAGGTCGAGACCAAGGAGCAGATCGCGGCCACGGCCTCCATCTCGGCCGCCGACCCGCAGATCGGCGAGATCATCGCCGAGGCGATCGACAAGGTCGGCAAGGAGGGCGTCGTCACGGTCGAGGAGTCCAACACCTTCGGCACGACGCTCGAGCTGACCGAGGGCATGCGCTTCGACAAGGGCTACCTCTCGCAGTACTTCGTGACCGACCCGGAGCGCCAGGAGACGGTCTTCGAGGACCCGTACATCCTGATCGTCAACAGCAAGGTCTCGAACATCAAGGACCTGCTGCCGGTGGTCGACAAGGTCATCCAGGCGGGCAAGCCCCTGCTGCTCATCGCCGAGGACGTGGACGGCGAGGCCCTCGCGACGCTCGTCGTGAACAAGATCCGCGGCATCTTCAAGTCGGTCGCCGTCAAGGCCCCCGGCTTCGGCGACCGCCGCAAGGCCATGCTGCAGGACATCGCGATCCTCACCGGCGGCCAGGTCATCTCCGAGGAGGTCGGCCTCAAGCTGGAGAACACCACCCTGGAGATGCTGGGCCGCGCCCGCAAGGTCGTCGTCACCAAGGACGAGACCACGATCATCGAGGGGGCCGGCGAGGCCGAGGCGATCTCCGGCCGCGTGGCGCAGATCCGCGCCGAGATCGAGAACAGCGACAGCGACTACGACCGCGAGAAGCTCCAGGAGCGCCTGGCCAAGCTCGCCGGCGGCGTGGCCGTCATCAAGGCCGGCGCCGCGACCGAGGTCGAGCTCAAGGAGCGCAAGCACCGCATCGAGGACGCCGTGCGCAACGCGAAGGCGGCCGTCGAGGAGGGCATCGTCGCCGGTGGCGGCGTGGCCCTGGTGCACGCCGGCGAGAAGGTCCTGAACGGCATGGAGCTGCCCGGCGACGAGCAGACCGGCGTGAACATCGTCAAGGTCGCGGTGGACGCGCCGCTCAAGCAGATCGTCCTCAACGCCGGCCAGGAGCCGGGCGTGGTGGCCGCCAAGGTCCGCACGCTCGAGCCCGGTCACGGCCTGAACGCGGCGACCGGCGAGTACGTCGACATGATCGAGGCCGGCATCCTCGACCCGGTGAAGGTGACCCGCTCGGCGCTGCAGAACGCCGCCTCGATCGCGGGTCTGTTCCTCACCACCGAGGCCGTCATCGCCGACAAGCCCGAGAAGGCCGCTCCGGCCGCCCCGGGCATGGACGGCGGCGGCATGGACTTCTAGTCCGAACCGTCCCGGAGGGCGGTCCCCGTTCGGGGACCGCCCTCCGGCGTTCCCGGCGGATCCTTCGCGGCTCCGCCGATGCCGCTCAGCCGACGAAGAGCCTGCGCACCTCCTGCTCGGCCCCGTCGTAGCTGCTGGCCGCGAGCGCGAGCGTCCCGGTCAGCGAGCGCTTGAACTCCATCACCTCCCGTTCCAGGACCGTCCACTGCTGGACGAGCTGCTGGCACTGCGCCGAGGCGCCGCCGCCCCAGACCGACTGCAGGTGCAGCAGGCCCGCGGACATGCCCGCGGCGTCCGCCTCCATGCGGTCGCATGCGCTGCGCGCGTGCAGCACGGCGGCCTGCAGCTGTTCGGTGTCGACGTGGAATCGCGTCATGATCCTGCTCCCCGGTTCCCCGGCGGCGCTCGCCGCCGCCTTTCCGGGCCAGGCTAGGCGGGGGAGGCGGGCCTCTCCCGGGGGACCGCGCCCTCTGTGGACAACTCCTCCGGCTCGGCCACCAGCAGGGGGAAGACGAGCCGGAAGGTCGCGCCCCCGCCCGGGGTCTCGACGACCTCCACGCTCCCGTCGTGGGCCTTCATGATCGCCGAGACGATCGCAAGGCCCAGGCCCGAGCCGCCGGTCTCCCTGGTGCGGGAGGTGTCCGCGCGCCAGAAGCGCTGGAAGATCTTCTGCCGGATCTGCTCGGGGACGCCCTCGCCGTGGTCGATGATCTCGACGGCGGCCCGCCGTCGCGGCACGTCCAGCGCGACGCCGACCTCCAGGGGCGAGTCCTCCGCCGTGTACCGCAGGGCGTTGCCGACGATGTTGGAGACCGCCTGGCGCACCTTGTCCTCGTTCGCGTGGATCATCGCCGGAACGTCCAGCAGCGCCTCGGCGCTCTCCGGGCAGGGCACGGCCGTCTCGGGGTCCTGCGGCCCGGGCCGGGGCCCGACGGGGCGACGCAGGCGCCGGGCCGTCGCCGCGTCGCGCAGGCTCCTGATCCAGCGCCGCCGGACGGGCCGGGGGGAGGCGGGGGCCGCCCGCTCGGCCGGTCCGGCCGCGGTCGAGCCGGCCGTGCGCTCCGTCTCCGGCTCGTCGGCCGGGTCCGCGTGGATCCGCACCGGCAGGGCCGTGATGCGGCGGTGGGGGGCCTGGGCGAGGGCGTCCATGGCGGCGTCCTCGGCGATCGGCTCCAGATCGACGATGTCCTTGACCAGCTCCCGTGTCTCGTCCAGCCGGGCGAGCTGGAGCAGGTCCTCCACGAGCCCGCCCATGCGCAGCGCCTCCTTCTCCACCCGGTCCATGGCCTGGGCGACCTTCTCCGGCTCGTCCAGGGCGCCCATCCGGTACAGCTCGGCGTAGCCGCGCACCGTGACCAGCGGGGTGCGCAGCTCGTGGCTCGCGTCGCCCACGAAGCGGCGCATCTGCTCGATCGTGCGATCGCGCTCCTCGAGCGCGGTGTCGATGCGGCCGAGCATGGCGTTGAGGGAGCGGGAGAGGCGTCCGACCTCCGTGTTGGGGGTCGATTCCGGCAGACGCTGGTCGTAGTCGCCCGCGGCGAAGGAGATGGCGGTCGCCTCCACATTGCGCAGCGGCTGCAGGGTCGCCGAGACGAGCATGCGCGTGAGGGCCGCGCCGAAGATGACGACGGTCGCCCCGAAACCGAAGAAGATCGCGAGGAACGCGGCCATGGTCGAGTTCACCGAGGACATGGGCAGCGCGATGACGAGGGTACCGAAGACCTGGTTGGCGGTGTAGCTGCCCTCGGGCAGCACGATCGCCCGCCAGGGGGAGCCGAGCCCGTCGTGCACCTCCAGGATCCGCACCTCCTCGCCGCTCGACTGCTCGGCGCCCGTCGAGACGTCCGGGGCGATGGCCCGTGGCCGTTCGCCCCAGTTGTCGTAGAGCACGTGGCCGTTCTCGTCCAGGACGGCGACGTAGTAGGGCTGGGGGGCCGAGATGATCTGCTTGTACGTGAACCTGCGGGTGGTCGGATCGCCCCCCACCACGTTGTACGGGTCGGCGGCGGCGGCTCGCAGCTGGGCGTCGAGCTGGCCCACGAGCGTGGGCCGCAGCAGCAGGGTGGTCCCGATGCCTGCGACGACGATGCCGAGGGTCAGCAGAGAGACGATCACGACCGTGAGCTTGTTCCGCAGGCTCAGCTGGTTCCAGCGGACTGCCCGTCGTGCCATGCTCAGGCCTTAGCGGTCGGCACCTTCAGCATGTAGCCGAAGCCGCGCTTGGTCTGGATGAGCGGCTCCTCGGTGTGCTGGTCGAGCTTGCGGCGCAGATAGGAGATGTAGGACTCGACGATGCCCGCGTCGCCGTTGAAGTCGTACTCCCAGACGTGGTCGAGGATCTGCGCTTTGGAGAGCACCCGGTTGGGGTTGAGCATGAGGTAGCGCAGGAGCTTGAACTCGGTGGGGCTGAGCTCGACCGCCTCGTCGGAGATGAACACCTCGTGGGTGTCCTGGTCCATGGTGAGTTCGCCGACGCGGATGATGGCCTCCTCCTCGGCCTGCATCGTGCGTCGCAGGATCGCCTTGATGCGCGCGACGATCTCGTCGAGGGAGAAGGGCTTGGTGACGTAGTCGTCGCCGCCCGCGTTGAGCCCCTCGATCTTGTCCTCGGTGCCGTCCTTGGCGGTTAGGAAGAGCACGGGGGAGGCGTACCCGGAGGCCCGCAGACGCTTGGTGACCCCGAAGCCGTTCATGTCCGGGAGCATGACGTCCAGGACGATGAGGTCCGGTTCCTCCTCGATGACGGCGGAGATGGCGGCCGCCCCGTTGCCCACGGCGCGGACCATGAAGCCGGCGAAGCGCAGGCTCGTGCTCAGCAGTTCGCGGATGTTGGGCTCGTCGTCGACGACCAGGATCTTGGGTCCACCTTCACTCATGCTCCCAGTATCGTGCGTGCGAACTGGATGTGCGCTGACGGCCCGCGGCCGGTTCCGGCCCGTCCTCGTGCGGCTCGAGGCGCTTCGGCCGCATCCGGAACCGGATGCGGCCGAAGCGCTCTCTCGCTCTCTGCGGGGTGTCGGCTCCGCGTGCGGGGAGCCGGGTCGACGGCGGGCGGCGTGCGGGGCCGCCCGCCGACGTGGCGGGAGGGTCAGTCGCCGTCGCCCTCCGTCAGCCGTTTGCGCTCGCGGTGCCTGCGCACGGCCAGCAGGACCCCGCCGGCCGTGATGAGGCCCGCGACCGCGATCGCCAGCGCGATGAACCCGTTCGCACCCGTCTGGGCCAGCCCCGGTCCGCTGCCGGCGGGGGCGCCGCCCGGCTGCCCGGGCGTCGGCTGCTGCTCGGTCGAGGAGGAGGGGGCCGGAGCCGCGGTGCTCGTCTCGCCGCTGCGCTCGTAGTGGTTCACGAAGTCGAGACGGACCGGCGCCTCGGCGATCGCGGCCGTCTGCGGGGCCGGGGCCGTGTGCGTGTAGCCGGCGAAGGCGGCCGCCGCCGCGTCCTCGCTCACGGTGCAGTGCGTGCCCGGGCGGAAGGCGGTCCCGACGGTCACGGGGACACCGTCGCCGCGTACCTCGACGGTGCCGCTCTGGCCGTCCGTGCACTCGTAGGCGAAGACGAAGCTCGCCTGCGAGATGGTCTCGGCGTCGTCGCCCGTCACGCTCTTCGCGATCTCGAGGGAGCCGGTGCGCGGCTGCTCGGCCCGGTTGACGAGGGTGACGGGCCGCAGCTGCCGGTTCTGGACCGTGAAGCTCGCGGCGGCCCCGTCCTCCTGGATCGTCAGGCCCTCGGCCGCCTCGAAGGCGGGGGCGCCCCACTCGAGGCCCTCGGGGGCGGGCCCGGCGCTCAGGTCCTCGCGCAGGGTGACGACCGTGCCGACGGGGAAGGTGGGCTGGAACCCGGTGGCCTTGCCGGGGTGCACGGTGAGGACGGTCGGGTTCTCGGCCGGGGCCTCCCAGCCCGGGTAGTCGGCGGGCGTGCGGCCCTCGGGCAGCTGCCAGGAGACGAGCACGCGGAAGCTCGCGTCGGCGGGCACGCGGTCCACCGCGCCGCCGGTCAACAGCTTGGTCACCTCGAAGGAGCCGAAGCCGTCCTTCATCTGGATGGTGGCGCTGAGGGACTGGACGTACTGGCGCCTGAAGCTCGCGGTGCGGTCGCCGTCGCGGCCCTTGAGCACGATCGTGTTCTCGTAGACCACGCCGGGTTGCACGAGCGCCGTCTCCGAGGCGGGCAGCGAGGTGTACACGATCTGGTACATGAGTTCGCGGCGGATCTCGCCGGAGATGCGGAAGGTCGCGACCGTGCCGCTCTCGTCGAACTCGACGCCCAGCTCGTGGGTGCCGTACTCCGTCGTGGTGGGGCCCACGGCTGCCCGGTCGAGCTCGAAGGTGGGCCGGATGAGGTCGCTCATGCCGTCCTCGCCCTTGACCGCGGCGGCCCGCAGGCTGATGCGGGCCTCGTCGCGTTCGAAGAGCTGGGCCGGTCCCAGGGTGTCGACGAGCACGATGCCGGCGGGGTCGGCCTGGTCCAGCAGCACCGATCCGGCGACCGTCGTCGACCAGACGATGCGGCCGGTGTTCTGGCCGAAGGGGGAGGTGACCTTCCGGAACTCGTCGTCGTCGAAGCGCCAGCGCGGGGCCGGGCGGGGCTTGACTCCCTCGCCGGTCCCGCTGGGGACCTTCTCGGCTCGGCCGTTCAGATCGAAGACCAGCTCGTCCTCGCCGGCTTCGGCGACCGCGAGCATGAGCAGCGAGAGCGTGCCCTTGACCTCGCTCTTGCCGGCCACCCCCTCGCCGAGCGTGCATTCGACGAGCCGTTCGCGCAGCTCGCAGACGCCCTGCGGGGCGCCCGCCTCGTCGAGCATGGGGAAGGAGCTCGGGTGCTCGCGCGGGGTGAAGGCGGCGGGCAGGCCGATGGAGAAGCGGTCGCCGGGCCGAGGGTCGGCGTTCGTCGCGTCCCAGGCGAAGGAGGCCCGGGCGACGTTGTCGACGTGGACGGGCGCTTCGGGCTGGTCCCGCCCCTCGGCGTCGGAGCGTACGATCGCCCCGGTCGGGGTGACGACGATGCCTGCCGGGTCCGCGGCGGTCGGCGCAGCGGAGGCGATGGAGAGCGTCGGGGCCAGGAGCGCGGTCAGGACGGCGAGCGCCGCGGTGCGGCGTCGCGCGATCGGACCCGCTCCCCTTCGACGGGGGAGGATCATGAACGTATTCACTTTCTGTCGCACACAAAAGAGCACGGATCATACAAGTGCATTTTCTGGGCTGCACTCATGATCAATGATTCGGGGCGACGCTTCTGGGGGAAGGGGCTCGGCGGGTTCTTCGGGGCGGACTCCGCTCGCGTGTGCGTGCTCGTGAGCGAAGAGCGGGCCCCGACGAAGTCCGAGATCGCCGATTGCTCAAGAAGTATGGCAGTGGGGGTCGGTGCGCGCAACTCGTGGCGGGGCCGTCTTCGAGCGTTTCCTGCGGAGCGGCGGGAATCGCATCAAAAGGAGGTTTGGTCGTATTTATTCATGAAACAAAGTCGTTTCATCGCCCCGTGTTGCGAGCTCCGTGTCCTCGGGGCGGAGCTGACGCTGTTTCCCGGCGGTACCGGTCTCGGAGAGGCCTGCCCAGCCCGGTCCGACGGGGGCCCGCTGCCGACCGCCCGTTCTCCACCGACCGATCGGATGCACTCGATTCGGGCGGAGCTGAATCATATGCGTGGAGTATCGGGGTATGTGGATGCGGAAAGGCGGGTCCGGGGCGGGGGTTTTCGGGGCCCGTCGAGGAGGTAAGTGAGAAGTGCGCAATTTACTTGCACGGCACACCGCAACACGCCGCGATCCGACCCTCTCGTCCGCGGCGCGTCGGAGCGGGCCGGGATCAGAGGCTGCCCAGCACTTCCTCGCTGTCCAGGATCGTGTACGAATAGCCCTGCTCCGAGAGGAATCGCTGTCGTTTGCGGGCGAAGTCCTGGTCGACCGTCTCCCGGGCCACGAGCGAGTAGAACGAGGCCGTCGCTCCGGTGGAGCCGGGACGCAGAAGCCGGCCGAGCCGCTGGGCCTCCTCCTGTCGGGAGCCGAAGGCGCCGGAGACCTGGATCGCGACCGAGGCGTCGGGCAGGTCGACCGAGAAGTTCGCGACCTTGGAGACGACGAGCACGGGTTCGCGGCCCTCCCGGAACGCCTGGAACAGCTCCTCCCGCTCGGCGACCGGGGTACGGCCGGTCAGCCGGGGCGCCCCCAGCTCCTCGGCGAGCGCGTCGATCTGCTCCAGGTACTGGCCGATCACCAGGATGCGCTCGCCCCGGTGCCGTTCCAGCAGGGCGCGAACGAGCCGGTGCTTGGCCGGAGCCGTGCTGGCCAGCCGGTGGCGCGCGTCGTCGTCCGCCGCGGCGTAGGCGAGCCGTTCCGGCTCCGGCAGGTCTACGCGTACCTCGAAGCACTCGGCGGGGGCCAGATACCCCTGGGCCTCCAGCTGCTTCCACGGCGCGTCGAAGCGCTTGGGGCCGATGAGGCTGAAGACGTCCCCGGCCCGGCCGTCCTCACGGACGAGCGTCGCGGTCAGACCCAGTCGGCGCCTGGCCTGCAGCTCCGCGGTGAGCTTGAACACGGGGGCGGGCAGCAGGTGCACTTCGTCGTAGACGACGAGCCCCCAGTCCATGGCGTCCAGCAGCGGCAGGTGCGCGTAGGCGCCCTTCCGCCTGGCGGTGAGGATCTGGTAGCTCGCGATCGTGACGGGGCGGATCTGCTTGACCTCTCCGGAGTACTCGCCGATCTCCTCCTCGCGGAGGCTGGTGCGTGCGAGCAGCTCTCGCCGCCACTGCCGAGCCGAGACGGCGCCGGTGACGAGCACGAGGGTCGTCGTGGCGGTGGCCGCCATGGCCGCTGCGCCCACGACGGTCTTGCCCGCTCCGCAGGGCAGCACGACCACGCCGGAGCCGCCGGAGCGGAAGCGTTCGACCGCCTCGCGCTGGTAGTCGCGCAGCGACCACCCGTCCTCCTGCAGCTCGATCGGCAGCGGTCGGCCTGGGGTGAAGCCGGCGACGTCCTCGGCCGGCCAGCCGAGCGCGAGCAGCCGCTGTTTCAGTTCGCCCCGTGCCCAGGGGGCGATCGCGAGGGCGTCCTCGTCCGGGTGGCCGGTCACCAGGGGGGTGATGCGGGCCGAGCGTGCCACCTGCAGCAGCGTCGCTGCGTCTCGACTGCGCAGCAGGATCGCGCCCGGTTCGGCATCGGGCCGCTCATCCCGCTCGATCCGCAGGCGGC
The DNA here is from genome assembly GCA_030532485.1 of Pseudoclavibacter sp. Lineage (GTDB taxonomy): Bacteria > Actinomycetota > Actinomycetes > Actinomycetales > Microbacteriaceae > Pseudoclavibacter. Next base: position 65 of record JAUNLB010000067.1, on the reverse strand, counting down.
CGTACCGCTCCACCGTCTCGTGCAGCTCCCGGGCGACGGAGTCCGGGACGGGGAACTTCGCGTAC
>JAUNLB010000066.1 GCA_030532485.1 Pseudoclavibacter sp. | reverse complement strand
GATGCGGGTGCGTGATTCAGCGTGTCGTCGGCGCCTTGAACCGTTGGACGGGCCGCTGGACAGCTGGTGTCGTAAGTGCATGAGTGAAGACCAGTTCTCGTTCTCGGTTACCAATCCCTGGTACCATGCCTCGGCATGGCTCAGAACACCTCGATCAGTCTGGACGAGCACTTCTCGGACTTCCTTGCCAGACAGGTCGCCTCGGGGCGCTACCGCTCCGCGAGCGAGGTTGTACGGGCCGGGCTGTGTCTGCTGGAGGACCGAGAGGCTCAGCTTGCGGCACTCCGGGCCGCGCTCGTGGAAGGCGAGGAGAGCGGAGCTGCCGAGCCCTTCGACTTCGACGCCTTCGTCGCTGAGAAGAAGGCCCGCAAGGAGCCGTGAGTCGGTACCGGCTCACCCCGGCTGCGCAGCGTGACCTCTCCTCGATCTGGGACTGGACGGAAGAACACTGGGGCCTTCGTCAGGCCGAGGCCTACGTGGAGGAGATCCGGGCGTCCGTCGAGCGCATCGCGGATGATCCGCGCCGCGGGCGGGCCTGTGACGAGATCCGTGAGGGCTACCGACGCTACAGCATCGGTAGCCACCTGCTGTTCTCCGTCGAAGGCCCGGCCGGAGTCGAGATCATCAGGGTCCTGCACCAGCGCATGGACCCGACACGGCACTTCTGAACACCGTTCAGAAGCAGAGCGTCGATACGGTACCTCCTCTTCGCTGGGCGCCACGGATCCAGCCCATGGGGTCGCCAGCCCTCTGCCCGAGATGTGTCTCTTCCGTTCCTCGCACCGCGGCGAGCTGCGTATGCTGGCGGTGCGTCCGGGGTCGTCCGTGATCGTCTCTGACTCCGAGAGGCTGCGGGAGGAGACGGGATGCACGGAGCGAGAAGTGCAGGCGCCGCCTCGGACGATCCGCTGATCGCCGCGCTGCGGGAGGCCCACGCCCGGTCGAAGATGGTCGGCTGGGACTTCTCTCGGCTCGAGGGTCGGATGCTCGCGGACGAGCCGTGGTGGGATTTCGAGGAGGACTGCCGGGCGGCGATGTCGCGCGCCCGGTCGATCCTCGATCTCGGCACGGGCGGGGGTGAGCGTCTGCTGCGGCTCCTGGATCGTTCCGGTGTCGACGGTGGGCGTGTCGTGGCGACCGAGGGCTGGGAGCCCAATGTGGGGCTCGCGCGACAGGCGCTGCGTCCGCGGGGTGTGGAGCTCGTCCAGTACGACGCGGAGCGGGGGGAGCGGATGCCGTTCCCCGACGCCCGTTTCGAGCTCGTGATGTCCCGCCACGAGGCGTTCGAGGCGAGCGAGCTCGCCAGGGTCCTGGCCCCGGGCGGTGTGCTGCTGACCCAGCAGGTCGACGGTCGCGACGCCGAAGAGATCCACGAGTGGTTCGATGCGCCGTTCCTGTACCCGCAGGCGAACTCGGCCCGTTGCGTGGCGGACTTGGCCTCCGCCGGGCTGCGCATCGAGGCCGTGGACGAGTGGCGGGGGACGATGGAGTTCGCGGACGTGGAGGCCCTGGTGGTCTATCTCGCGATGGTGCCCTGGGACGCTCCCGGCTTCACGGTCGATGCGCACGCGCAGCGGCTGATCGAGCTTGCGCAGCACTCGCCGATCCGGGTCACGCAGCGCCGCTTCCGCGTCCACGCCGTCAAGCCTCGCGAGCCTCGGGACCGATGAGCGGGCGGGAGCGGCGGCATGCGGGGGTGTTCCGCGCTCAGCAGGCGGGGCAGCGTAGAGGCGGCGCGGGGGCGGCGGCATGCGGGGGTGCTCCGTTCGTGGGAGCGTGCGGCTCCGCTCCCGAAGTCGTCGGTGAACATCCGGAGATCCCGTGGCCGCAGATTCGCGGTTTCCGTAACATGCTTGTCCATCGTCCACCGGTATTTCAAGGTTGACAGCTATTCCGCCCGTTGTGTGCGGTTCCGCCCGCTGCAGCGGGCGGAACCCGGGCGGGGGAGCGGTTCACTCCCGTTCGGCGGAGATCCAGCCGGGCGGTGTGAACGACAGGCTCCGGGAGCCGCGGATCCGCGCGGCGATCGCGTCCAGTCGGCGCAGCTGCTCCTCGGAGAGCGAGAGGAACGCCGCCGCCGCGTTCTGCCGGACGCGCTCCGGCGAGCGGGTGCCGGGGATCGGCACCACCGGCAGGCCGTGCCGCTCCTGCTGGGCGAGCAGCCACGCCAGCGCCACCTGGGCGGGCGCGGCCGCAAGCTCCTGGGCGATCCGTCCGATTTCCGCCAGCGCCCGGCGGTTCGCCTCGTAGTGCGAGACGAAGCGGTCCTCGTCCTTCAGCATCGAGCCGGCGATCCGCTCGGGCGTGAGCGCGCCGCTCAGAAAGCCGCGGCCCAGGGGGCTGTAGGGGACGAAGCTCGCACCGACCTCGCGGGTCGCGGGCACCACCCGCTCCTCCACGTCCCGCGACCACAGGCTCCACTCGCTCTGGACCGCCGTGATCGGGTGCACGGCCGCGGCCGCTCGGATCTCCTCGGCCGTCACCTCGGACAGGCCCAGATGCCGCACCTTGCCCTCGGCGACCAGCTCGGCCATGGCGCCCACGGTCTCCTCCACCGGAACCTCCGGCTGCCGGCGGTGCAGATAGTACAGATCGATCGTCTCCACCCCGAGCCGGCGCAGCGAGGCCTCGCAGGCCGCCCGCACATAGGCCCGGTCGCCGCGGACGGCCGGCGCCTCGGGGGTGCCGATCCGGCCGGTGATGCCGAACTTGGTGGCCAGCTGCACCTCGTCCCTCCGCTCCCGCAGCAGCCGGGCCATCAGCTCCTCGTTCGTGCCGGCCGGACCCTCTGCGCCGGGGCGCGGTTCGCCGTAGACGTCGGCGGTGTCCAGGAGCGTGACGCCCGCGTCCACGGCCGCGTGCAGCGTCGCCAGGGCCTGCTCGGGATCGGTGGGGCCGTAGACGTGGCTGAGCGCCATGCCGCCGAAGCCGATGCGGCCGACGCGCAGGCCGTGTCCGAGTTCGACGCTCGGGATGCGCTGGTCCAGGGTCATATCCGTTCTCCGTCCGTTCTGTCCGCTTTGTCCGTTTCCGTTCCGAGTGCCGCAGGCGTTCCGGCTCCGTCCGTTTCCGTCCCGCTTGCCGTCGGCGTTCCAGCGTCCTCGGCGAGGCGCCGGTACCCGTCGATCTTGTGGTCCAGCACCGCCAGATCCTCGGCCAGCTCCCGCATGCGTCGGCGCACCTCCTCGCGATGCTCGAGCAGCAGCTCCAGGCGCCGGCCGCCGGCGGGGTCGCCCGCCTCCACGAGCCGCATGTACCGGCGCATCCGGGCCACCGGCATGCCGGTGCGCCGCAGGCGGAGCAGCATCTGGATGCTCCGCAGGACGCCGGGGTCGTAGCGTCGGTGGCCGCTGCGGCCGCGTTCGACCCGCGGGATCAGCCCCTCCCGCTCGTACCAGCGCAGCGTGTCGGGGCTGAGTCCCGTGAGCGCGGCCGCCTCCGCGATGCCGACGCCGCCGCTGCGGCCGCTCGCCTGTCGGAGCCGATCGCTCAGTTCCGCCGCGGTGCACACGGCGATCCCGGCCGCGCGCAGCCCGTCCAGGGCCCGGGCGTGCTCGGCCGGGGCGGTGTCCGCGCAGGCGTCCGCGACGACCGTCGCCGAAAAACCGGCCCGCCTCGCGGACTCGGCGGCCAGACGGACCCCGTGGCCGGTGAGCAGCCCCGTCAGCACCACCTCTTCGACCCCCAGTCCGCGCAGCGTCCCTTCGATCTGCTCGACCTCGAAGACGTCCCGGCCCCGCTTCGTGACGACGGGCCGGCGCATCGGCTCGAAGCCGGTCGCGAAGGCGCTCTCGCGGCGTTCGGGATCGGAGCGGGGGCCGTCCGGGTCCGCGTCCGGGGAGCGGGTGCTGAGCACCGGCAGCCCGAGCGTCCCGAACAGGAGGCGCAGCTCCCGGCCCCGCGCGGCCGAGCACGGGTCGTGGCCCGGATCCAGGATCCAGTTCTGCCAATCGATCTCGAGCAGGGCGGCGCGCATGGGGCACACGCTAAACCCTGGAGTCCACTCCAGAGCAAGCCCCGGGGACCGTGCGGCGCATGAGCCCCCGGCGGCCGATCGGGCGGGTGCCGGCCCGCATCCGCGCCGTCGTGAACGGCCAGGTCATGGCCGCCCACACCGCCGCGACGATCACCGCCTCCCACAGCAGATACTGCGGCCACGGGCCCAGCAGGTCCAGCAGGGAGGGCACATTCGGGGCGTGGTTCAGATAGCCGTAGTTGGTGCCCAGCAGCAGGTTGACGGCGAACGCGAAGGCGGACCACAGCGCCGTCGCGGCGTAGGCGGCGCCGAAGCCCCGCCAGCTCGGGCGGTACCCGAGCCCCCACACGAGCACGACCGGGCCGACGAGCGCGGCGCCGTGGAAGAACCAGAACAGCGTGTAGTCGAGCGGCGGCCAGGTGAAGTAGTGCAGATCCGGCGTCACGATCGCCTGCAGATTGAGCGTCAGCCCCCAGTAGAAGGAGACGGTCGTCGGCAGCCCGGCCCGCGTGATGAGCGCGAGGGCCGTGATGATGCGCAGCCCGTCCGAGAAGTGCAGGGGCAGCGAATGCCCGGTGTCCCAATTGCGCGGCAGCATGTTCCACAGCTGCCAGGCGAGCGCGACGATCAGCAGCAGCCAGCCGAAGCGCCGCAGCCACGCTTCGGCCCGTGCGGTGGCCTGCGCCGAGCCGCGGGCCCGGCGGGCGAGCAGCGTGGCGGCGGTCCCTGCCGCGAGGATCGCCAGCAGCGCGGCGAGATGCGCGAGGCCGAACTGCGGCATGTACCCGAGCGCGGACCCCGTGTTCCCCGTATCCACAGACATGATTGGAGCATAGGGAGAGCGGGGCGCCGCCCTCGTCCTCCTCGCGGACTCATCGAGAACCGGTAGAGGCCGGTGCGGGGCGGGCGGCGGGTCGCCCGCGCGCATCGCGACACTCCCTCTGGCCCTCAGGGAGGAACTGCGCATACTGTGGATGGATCGGCGAGATTATTTAGCTTTCCTCAGGAGAAGAGATGATCGATAGGGAACGACATCTCGTCATCCTGCCCGACCGCGGGAGCGGAGAGCCCGCGGACCGAAGCGGGGAGGTCGAGTGTGCGACGGCGGACCCGAGCCGATGCGAGGTCGAGATCCGATTCGCGAACGGGTGGAAGAGCTATTGCTACGGACACCCGAAGGCCCGCCTGCTGGCGGCGGTCGAGCGGTTCGAGCTCGCCGAGGGCGAGGAACTCGTGATCGGCGGCGGCCGCTGGCGCTTTCCAGCCGACATCACGGTCTTCGCGGACGTCCTGGACCCCTCCTTCGTCCGGACCCGAGTGCGTGCGGGCGGACCCGGGCAGGAGGTGGAACAGCTCTACCCGGGCCGGCAGTGGGCGCGGCACGAGGCCGGTCCGGCCGGGACGGAGGCCGGGCGGGCGGAGGACGCGGAGGAGGAGGTGCTGGGCGCCTGGCGGCGGGCGCTCGCCGGACTGGGCGACGACGACCCCCTGCGCATCGCCTTCGAGCGCATGACCCGGGTCCACCCCGACAGCGTGCTGGCTCTGTACCTGCGGGGCCGGAACGGTCCCGCCGCCTTCCCGCCCGGCCCGGTCGTGCTCCCCTTCCGCAGCAACGAGGAGCAGCGCGAGGCGATCGCCACGGCCCTGGCCCATCGCCTCAGCGTCGTCGACGGGCCGCCCGGCACCGGGAAGACCGAGACCATCCTGAATCTCATCGCGAACGTCCTGCTGGTCCCGGGCCGCACGATCGGCGTCGTCTCCTTCGGCAACGCGGCGGTCGACAATGTGCGGGACAAGCTTGTCGACAGCGGCATCGGCTTCGTCGCCGCCCGCTTGGGCAGTCATGAGCGGGTCGCGGCGTTCCTGCAGGCGCAGGACGAGCGGGAGGAAGTCCTGCAGGCCTGGCTCGCACAGCCTCCGCCGCTGCCGCCCGTCGCTCCGCCGCCGGCCTTCGGGACTGACGGCGCCGACGGGGCCGGGGCGGCCGGGCAGCCGCATCCGGCCGAGGATCTCGCCGAGCGGGTCGCGGCCTCCGAGCGGCGTCTGCGCGAGGTGTGGCGCGGCTCTCGGCGGCGGGCGGAGGTGCGCAACCTCATCGAGGGCTACACCCTGGAGTCCGCCCACCTGGAGCGCCGGACCGCGGGGGAGCGGCTGCCGGAGCTGTCGGATCTGCCGCTGCTGCGCAAGGACTCCGGGCGTATCCTCGACTATCTCGCCGAGACGGCCCTGCAGCCCCGGCCGAAGGGCGGGATCGGCGGCCTCGTGACGCGTCTGCGGCGCTATCTGCGATACGGGCGGCTGGGTGAGCTCGATCCCGGGGACGCCGCCGTGGTCCTGCGCCTGGAGCGCGCCTTCTACGCGGCGAGGTTGGCGGAGCTGCGCGAGGAGGAGCATCGTCTGAGCGCGACGCTGGAGCGTCTCGACGCCGAGACGGTCCGCCGGGAGCACGAGACCCTCTCCCGGGCGCTGCTGGACCGGGCGCTGCGCGCGCGCCGGCCGACGGGTCCCGCGCGGCGTTTCCAGAGCGGTGCCCAGATCTCCCGCCGCACCTCGACGTTCCTCGCCGAATACCCGGTGCTGCTCACGACCTGCCACTCCATCCGGCGCAATCTCGCCGAGGGCGCCCTGCTGGACTGGCTCGTGATCGACGAGGCCACCATGACGAGCCTGCCCGCCGCGGCCCTGGCGATGAGCCGGGCCCGCAACCTGGTCGTGGTCGGCGACATGCAGCAGCTCGGTCACATCCTGCCCGCCGGAGCGGCGACGTCGCCCTCGCCGCGGATGCCCGCATACGACGTGGTCCGCCACTCGATCCTGTCCTCGGTGATCGAGCGCTACGGCGAGCGGTTGCCGCGGACGATGCTGCGAGAGCACTTCCGCTGCGCCCGACCGATCATCGAGTTCTGCAACCGGATGTACTACGGCGGCCGGCTCGTGCCCTGCACCTCCGCCGAACCGCGGCCGGGACGCGCCGTGATGCGGGTGCGCAAGACCGCGCCGGGCAACCACGACCGGAAATTGACCAGGGGGCCGGTGACCGGCCGCTACAACCAGCGGGAGATCGACGAGATCCTCGACGGCGTGCTCGAAGTCGCCGGCATCGAGGGGGAGCGTCACGACCTGGACGCGAACGGCGACTACCTCCTGGGCGTGACGACGCCGTACCGTCTGCAGGCGGACCGTCTCGACACCGCCATCCGCGGCCTGCCCGAGGACCGGGCCCAGCACCGCTGGCTTGCCGAGACGGTGCACAAGTTCCAGGGGCGCGGCGCGCGGGAGATCGTGCTGAGCACCGTCGTCGGCGACTCCAGGGAGGGGCGGGCGGGCCTGCGCTTCGTCGACGACCCGCGTCTCGTCAACGTCGCCGTCTCCCGGGCGAAGGAGCGCTTCACCCTCGTCACCCACCACGGGGAGTCGCCCCGGAGCACCCACATCAGGGCCCTCATCGACTACATCCGCTTCCAGGATCCGGAGCAGATCGTGGAAGGCGAGGTCCTTTCGGTCTTCGATCTGCTCTACAGCGAATACTCCGAACGGCTCGCCCGTTTCGCGAAGCGGGTCCGCGGCGACAGCGGCTTCCTCTCCGAGAACATCGTCCAGACGCTTCTGGGCGACATCCTCGCCGACCCCGACTACGCACGGCTGGCGGCCGCACCCCGGGTCCGGCTGCGCGATCTGCTGCCGGACACCGGGCGTCTGGACGAGCGGCAGCGGAGCTTCGTCCGCTCGGTCTCGGCGGTGGACTTCGCCGTGTACCACCGGGTCAGTCGACGCCTGCTGCTCGCGATCGAGGTCGACGGTACGGCCTTCCACGAGAACGATCCCGAGCAGCAGCGCCGGGACCGGATGAAGGCCTCGATCCTCCGCCGCTACGGCGTCGAGGTGCTTTCGCTGCCCACGAACGGCAGCGGCGAGGAGGCGCGCATCCGCGCGGCACTGGACCGCGCTCTGGCCGGCGGCTGAGCGACGGCAGACCGCGCATCCCGACACTCCGCTCCGCTTCCCGGCGGGCGGATCCGCTCTAGACTGCGGCGGCCGCTGCGCGCAGCGGCTCCACGTCGCCGCCGCCGAGGAAAGGACTCGATGCACGCACCCGTCTCCCTGAGCCCCGCCGAACTCGGCGAGTTCCTGCTGAACGTCGCCACGGTCCGTCCCGTGTTCATCTGGGGCCCGCCGGGCATCGGCAAGTCCTCGCTGGTGGAGCAGTTCGCAGACAGCGTGGGCCTGGACTGCGTCTCGCTGCTCGGCAGCCAGCTCGCCCCCGAGGACCTGATGGGGGTGCCGCAGATCAAGGACGGGGTGACTCGCTTCTTCCCGCCCGCGATGATCGTGCGGGACGAGCCGTACTGCCTGTTCCTGGACGAGCTCAACGCCTGCTCGCAGGACGTGCAGAAGGCCTTCTACAGCCTCATCAACGACCGGCGCATCGGCGAGTACGAGCTGCCCGCCGGCTCCATCGTCATCGGCGCGGGCAACCGCGCCCAGGACTCGGCCATCGTCAAACCCATGTCCTCGGCGCTCATGAACCGCATGGTGCACGTGCACATGCGGGTCTCGCCCGGGCAGTGGATGGAGTGGGCCACGGCGCAGGGGCTGCACCCGCTGGTCGTCGACTACCTCTCGCAGCGGCCCGACCACCTGTGGAGCCGCCCGCCGGGCCACGAGGAGCCCTTCTCCACGCCGCGCTCCTGGCACATGGTGAGCGATGCGCTGCACGGCTTCGGGCAGGACGTCCCGCCGGAGATGCTGGAGGCGGTCGCCGCCGGCTGCCTGACGCCCCAGCACGCGGGCCAGTTCAAGGCCTTCGGCAAGCTCGCCGCCGACCGGCACCGCCTGGACGCGATCCTCAAGGGGGAGGCCCGCTGGCCGGACGACCCCGCCGATCGGGACCTGCTGTACTTCCTTGCCCAGGCATTCCGGGCGCGGCTCATGAAGACGCTGCCGGCCCAGAAGCACCGCGGCGACGCGGAGGTCCAGGCCTTCGTGCACGGCTCCAAGGCGGTGCTGCGGGACCTGGCGCGCATCAGCCTGGAGATGGCGCAGATCGTGGTGGCCGAGGAGGACGGCCGGACCCTGCCCGCCTGGTACATGGTGGAGGTCGTGCGGGACCTGCCCCGGCTGGTGGAGCGGCGGGGCAAGGGCTCGTGAGCCGGAGCGCCGCGCGGGCGGATCCGGCGACCCAGGCCTTCGAGGCCGGCAGGGCCCTGCTGGCCGCCCACCCCGTCTTCGCCCGCCTGCAGGGCGGGCTCGCCTGGCACCGCGACGGGCGTTCCGCCTGTCCGCCGGACGGCTGGCTGCTGGCCATGCGCGTGGATACGGCGCACGTGCACCCCAAGCGCCGGGCCGAGCCGGAGCAGTGGGCGCAGCTGATGGCCAGGGCGCTACTGCTGCACGCCATGGGGCTCTGGCGGGCCGATCGCGGGGACTGGCGGGCGTGGAGCGCGGCCTGCGACGTCGTCACGGCCCGCTTCGTGCAGGGCCTCAAGTTCGGCCGGGCGCCGGAAGGCATGAGCCTGCCCGGCGGCCTGCCCGCCTGGGACGAGGAGCGCTGGTACCGGCAGTTCTGCCGGGAACCGGTGCCGGGATGGGCGCTGGCGCTGAGCCTGGCGGGCCCCGGCTGCCCCACGATGCAGCACCCCGGCTCCTGGCCGCAGCTCTCGAAGGAGGAGGACGAGTCCTGGGCCGAGTGCTTCGCCGCCGGCATCGCCGACTCGGTCTCCCGGGCCGTGGAGGTGGCCGCGGGGGTGCGCGAGGATCTGAGCGGAGCGCCCCCTGCCGCTCGGCCGGGGTCCCTGGGCCCGGCGACGAAGCGGGCCCGGGACTGGTTCGTCTCCAGCTTCCCGCTGCTGGGCTCCATGGTCGCCGCCTTCGAGTTCGTGGAGGACGCGGAGCTGTGCCGGCGCGCGGAGATCTCCGTCGCCGCCGTCGACGAGACGCGGCGCACCGTCTACCTGAACCCCGCCGCCGGACTGGACGAGCAGGAGCTGCGCTTCGTGATCGCCCACGAGGTGCTGCACGTGGCGCTGCGGCACGATGCGCGCCGCCGCGGCCGCGACCACTTCCTGTGGAACGTGGCCTGCGACTTCGTCGTCAACGAGTGGCTGATCCAGATGCAGCTGGGCCGGGCGCCGGACTCGGTGCTGTACGACCCGCAGCTGCGGGAGCTGTCGGCGGAGGAGGTGTACGACCGGATCGCCACCGACATCCGTCGCGCCCGTCGGCTGCGCACCCTGGCCGGACGCCGCTGCGACGTGCTGGACCGCAGCCTGGAGGAGGAGCGGCCGCGCTTCACCGATCTGGACGCCTTCTGCCGGGAGCAGCTGAGCAAGGGGCTGCTGCTGCACCGCGAGCAGGGGCGGGGGCTGCTGCCGGCGGGCCTCTTGGAGGAGATCAACGCGGTGCTCCAGCCGCCGATCCCGTGGGAGGTGGAGCTGGCACGCTGGTTCGACCACCACTTCCCGCCGATCGAGACGCGGCGCAGCTGGGCCAGGCTCAGTCGCCGCCAGTCGAGCACCCCCGACATCCCGCGCCCGCGCATCGAGGCGGATCCGCGGCACCGGGAGGGCCGCACCTTCGGGGTGGTGCTGGACACCTCCGGCTCGATGGACCGCGTCGCCCTGGCGCGGGGGCTGGGAGCGATCGCCGGCTACGCCGAGGCGAAGGACGTGCCGGCGGTGCGGCTGATCTGCTGCGACGCCGCCCCCTACGATCTGGGCTACCTGCCGGCGGGCGAGATCGCCGGCCGGGTGCGGCTCAAGGGTCGCGGCGGCACCGTGCTGCAGCCGGGCGTGGATCTGCTGGAGCGGGCGAGCGACTTCCCCGAGCGCGGCCCGATCCTGGTCATCACCGATGGCTGGTGCGATCCGCTGACGATCCGCCGCGATCACGCCTACCTGCTGCCGCCGGGAGGCCGCTTGCCCTTCCGGCCCCGCGGGGAGGTCTTCGAGATGTCCTGAGCAGCGGCAGCAGCATCGCGGCCATGACCAGGGTGGGCAGGCGGTTCTTCAGGACGTCCTCGAGCGGCGAGGAGGCCGGCCAGCCGTAGCCGAGCACCGTGACGAACAGGAGGAAGAGGAGCATCGACCAGGCGGCGAGGGCGAGCGTGCGCCGCCAGGCCATGCCGAGCCCCCAGACGATCTCCAGCAGGCCCAGGAGCACCGTGAGCCAGGCGATCCGCGGGACGACGAAGGAGCGCCACAGCTGGTCCAGCTGCGGCAGCAGGGCGGTGTCCCCGAAGACCGCATAGCTCTCGGGATGGCTCCTGCCCAGCACGAGGTGCACGACGCCGCCGACGACGAAGACGGCGCCGAACAGGAGCCGCACGGCCCGCCGATACCGCCTCATCGTCCCGATCCGTCCCGCATGCGGCAGGCGGACCGTCCGCCCGAGTCGGCGAAGGACCGTTCGCTCTCCATATCGACGAGCATAAGAGCGGACCGGGTCCGTCGGCGATCGCACCGCCTCGCGCCCCACACGGGTAGCCTGAGCCCATGCGACTCGAGCCCATCGACCCGGCGGGCGCCGACCGTCGCGCGCTCGTCGCCTTCCTCACCGGGAACGCCTTCCCGTTCCACCTGAACGGACGGCCGACGGCGGAGGAGATCGAACGGCGCATCGACGAGGGCGCCTACCGGAACGAAGCGCAGCGCTCGTTCTGGCTCGTCGACGGGGAGGAGGGCCGCGTCGGGTTCGTACGCCTGGAGGATCTGGGCGATCCGGTGCCGCTGTTCGATCTGCGGCTGGGGGAGGCGTATCGGGGCCGCGGCTTCGGCACCCGAGCGCTGCGGGCGGTCACCTCGCACGTGTTCGGGACGATGCCCGCCGTAAACCGCTTCGAGGGGCAGACCCGCGAGGACAACGTCGGCATGCGCCGGGTGTTCCTCCGCTGCGGCTGGCTCATGGAGGGCTACTACCGGGAAGCGTGGCCCGTCGAGGCGGGTGCGCCCCTCGCCTCGATCGCCTACGGCATCCTCCGCCGCGATTGGGAGCGGGGCGAGACGACCCCCATCGACTGGGCGACCGTCACGCCGTGACTCCCGGCGGCTGTGCTACTCGCCGGTCTGCCCGTCGATCGCTTCGCGCAGCAGATCGGCGTGCCCGTTGTGCCGGGCGTACTCTTCGACCATGTGCACGAGCACCCAGCGCAGTGAGAGCGACGCGGAGGAGCCCCCGGGCGGCGAGAAGGTTTCAGCCAGGGCAGCGTCGCCGAGACGGGTCCGGATCTCGGCGAGGATCTCGCGCGAGCGCTCCACCCGCTGCCGCCACAGTTCGCGCAGCCGGGCGCCGGTGTCCCGGCTTGCGCTCTCCCACTCCCAATCGGGTGCGGCGCGCCAGTCGACCCGGGCGAAGAGCCCGAACGGTTCCTGCCCGGCGAGCCGGACGCCGAACCAGTAGTCCTCCACGAAGGCGAGGTGCTTGAGCATGCCGCCGAGGGTCATGCGGCTCGGCGGCAGTGTGCGCCGCAGCTGCTCGTCGTCCAAGCTGCCCGTCTTCCACGCGAGCGTCGCCCGGTGGAATTCGAGGAAGCCGAGCAGGGTTTCGAACTCGTTGCCGCGTTCCGGCGGCTCGGGACGTCCTTGTTCGTCGATGGAACCGATCGTGCTCACCCGTGCGATGCTACTACCCAGCGCCGTTTCAGCGTTCGATGCCGCGGTCGGGTCCGGGGCGGCGGGGCCGGAAGGGTCGTTTCGGGGCGCCGGGCGCCTGGGCCTGCCCGCGGCCTTGTTCGCGGGCGCGGCGGATGACCTCGGCGAGCGGTTCGGGGTGGCCGAGTTCGGCGGCGCGCAGACCCGCAAGGGTGTCCTCGATCTGCTCGGGGCTCCTGCCGTCCCGGGCCAGGACCTTCCGGATGCGCGCCTCGCGTTCCGCCTGCCGCCGTTCCCGATCGGTCGGGGCGGGAGATGTCGCCGAGGGATCGGCCGATTCGCCCACGACAGGACGGGTCGGTGCCGGCGGGGGCGCGGGGGTGCTCCAGTGGCTGGGACGAGCGGCCCCGGTATCTGTGGCCGGACCGGTCGACTGTCCTGATCCCGGCGGGGAAGGAGTCGCTGGGTTCGGGTTCGCCTCGGACGGCCGGGGGCGGGGCGGCCTGCTCCACGGACTCGGCGGCAGTTCCGCCTCCGGTCGTGTGGCGGGGCCGAGACCGCCGGTGATCGGGTCGCGGTAGGCGTCAGGGACGCGCACGCTCGGGGCCCCGGTGTCCGGGTCCACGACCGTCCGCCCCGGCACGGCGGGCACCTCCCGCTCCCACAGGCGCCGGGTGTGGGCCGCCCGGGCCTGGG
>JAUNLB010000065.1 GCA_030532485.1 Pseudoclavibacter sp. | reverse complement strand
GGCAGACGGCGGGCCCGTCGGCGAGGAACGGCCGGACGCGTCCGGTCGGCACGAGGGGACGGAGGCCGGGGCATGACGCCGCCGATCTTCGCCCACGGACACCTGCGGCTGTTCATCCTCAAGCTCATCGAGGAACAGCCCCGCCACGGCTACGAGCTGATCCAGGCCCTCTCGGACCGCTTCGACGGCGCCTACGCCCCGAGCGCCGGCACGATCTATCCGCGCCTGGCCAAGCTCGAGGCCGAGGGCCTGATCCGCAAGGAGCAGCAGGGCCGCAAGACCGTCTACCACGTCACGGACGCGGGCCGCGCGGAGGTGCGGGCCAGGCAGCAGGAGATCGACGAGATCGAGCGCGAGGCGCAGTCCTCCATGCAGGACGGCGCCGCCGACGCCCGCAGGCGGGTGAGCGAGGCCGCCTCGCGGCTTCGCAGCGAGTTCGCGGGCTTCGCCAAGCGGGCGAAGGAGGAGCAGCGGGAGTCGGGCGAGTTCCAGTCCGTGGCCTCCGAGCTCGGCCAGGTCGCCTCGGAGCTCGGCCAGATGGCCGCCGAGTTCGGCCGCCGGGCCGCCGACGTCGCGAACGCCGGCTGGAGTGCGGCCGAGCAGGCCCGCGCGCGCGGCGAGGACCTCGGCCAGGCCGCGGGCGCAGGCTTCCGGGCCGCCGCCTCCTCGGCGAGCGGCAAGGGCTTCGCCGCCGCAGGCGGGAGCACCGCCGGGAACCCGGCCGACAGCGCGGCCGCAGGCGAGGACCCGGAGCAGGCTCCCGGGCCCGACTCCGGGCAGGGGGCCGCCGAAGCGTCCGAGGAGCAGACCCCGAAGCGGGGACCCGCCTCCGAGAGGGCCTGCCGGGTGCCGTCGCCCGACACGACCGCCCGCGTCGACCTGACCCTGGACGCCTTCCGCAGGGATCTGCGCCAGGACGTGCGGATCGCGCAGACCCGGGGCGAGGTGCCCGCGGAGATCGCGGAGCTGCTCGGTCAGGAGCTCGACCGGGTCCGCGAGCTCGTCCGCAGCGCGCTGCGGCTGTAGGGCCGAAGCCGCGAGCCGAGTCGAAACGTGCATGCTCGCCCGAACCGGGCGGTTCTCCCGCACGGTTCGGGCGAGCATGCACGTGGGGAGCGGGGCGCCTCGGATCCGGTCCGGCGAACCCCCGCTCGCGCGCCCGAACCGGAGGGTCGCTCAGGGCGCGGGAGGGAAGAACTCGGAGAGGTCCTGCTGCACGATCGCGATGCCGCGCTCGGCGTCCGCGAGCAGCAGCAGGGTGTCCCCCGGGACGATGCCGAACATGTCCCGCGCCCCCTTGGGGATGACGATCTGCCCCTTCGGGCCCACCTTGACGGTGCTCGCGAACTTGCCCGGCGACTCCGGCAACTCCTCCGCGTCCATCGTGCTCCCTAGAATCCTGTCCTGCTCGGCATCCGGCCCTGCTCGTCCCGCGCGCCCGCGAGGACGGGCAGGTTCCGGTTGCCCGTCGCCTGCCGGGCGTGCTCGCCCCGCGTCGCCGGCGGCGGGCGGGGCCGGTGCCCGGCTAGGCGGCGCCCCGCGCGAGCCGCCGGTGGAAGAGCAGCGTACCAAGCGCCCCGAACACGAGCCCCATCCCGAACAGCACCGCGATCGAGACGCCCGGCTCCGAGACGCCGCCGTCCCAGCCCGAACGCACGAGGTCCACGTAGTGGCGGACCGGGGAGAACTCGCTCACCCGCCGCATCGGCTCGGACATGGCCTGCACCGGCACGAAGGCGCCCGAGCTGAACATGAGCGCGATCATGAGCACATTGCCGAGACCGGTCGCCGCGGCCGTCGAGGGCATCAGCTCGGCCAGCGTGTGCCCGAACGCCAGGAAGGCCGCGAGACCCAGCCCGACCGCGCCGAGCACGACGAACGGCTGCTGCGGCACCGGCACCCCGAAGACGAGCACCCCCGCCAGGAAGGCCAGCACCACGCCGGCCAGGCCGATCACGAAGAAGACGCTGAGCTCCGCCGCCACGTAGACCGAGGGCCGCAGCGGGGTCACGAACAGGCGCCGCGTCGCTCCGCTCGCGCGCAGCCCGAGCCTGGACGTCGGGACGAGCATGACCCCGGTGGTCGCCAGCACGATCGAGCTGAACGCGGGCAGCGCGGCGTCGACGTAGCCCACGCCGCCGAAGTGCGGGGCCGGCTCGTTGCCGAGCACGAACCCCAGCAGGAGCAGCAGGATCGGCGCGAAGGCGAGCGAGAAGAACGCTCCGACCGGCTCGCGCAGCACCGAGCGCGCGAGCATCGCCGCCAGCGCCCGGTACGAGTTCCAAGCGGTCCGCACGGTTCCGGCGTTCATGCCGTTTTCCCTTCCACGACGGCCCGGCCGGTCAGGTTCAGGAAGACCGCCGCCAGCCCCCGCCGGGCGGAGGGGTGGGCGTCGGGGGCCTCGGCCCCGTTCGGGGCGTACTCGGCGACCAGTTCGGCCACGCCGCCCAGCGCGACCAGCCGGCCCTCGTCGATCACGGCGACCCGGTCGCACAGCGCCTCGGCCTCGGCCATGTCGTGCGTGGTCAGCAGCACCGTCGCCCCGCGCTCCCGGATCTCGGCGACGAGCCGCCACATGGATGCGCGGGCCTTCGGGTCCAGCGCGGTCGTCAACTCGTCCAGCAGCACCAGCTCGGGCTCGTGCAGCAGCGCCAGCGCGATGAAGACCCGCTGGCGCTCCCCGCCGGAGAGCCTGTCCACCCGCCGGTCCCGCAGGCCCTCGATGCCGAGCCGCTCCAGCAGCGCCGGCCACGGCTGGGTCTCGGGATAGAACGCCGAGAACAGACGCATCGCCTCGGCCACCGTGATGCGTGGCGGCAGCGCGGCGCTCTGCAGCTGCGCGCCGATGCGCAGGGCCAGCGCCCGCCGCTGCGCGATCGGGTCCGCCCCCAGCACCCGCACCCGGCCCTCGTCCGGACGCACGAGGCCCAGGACGCAGTTCAGCAGGGTCGTCTTGCCGGCCCCGTTGGGGCCGATGAGGCCGAAGACCTCGCCCCGCCGCACCTCGAGCGTCACGCCGTCCAGCGCGAGCCGCTCGCCGAAGCGGCGCCGCACCCCCTCGCACGCGACGACCGCGACGGCCTCCTTCTTCGTACGCCCGCCCATACCGCCCCTTCCGACGAGGTTGGAAAAGTAATACCAGTATTACTTTTCCAACCTCGTCCGTCAAGGGGGCGCCTCGACGGGCCGCGGGCTCAGGCGAACTGCGTCGCGTTCGGCCCCCGGTACCGCTCCCCGTCGAGGATGCCCTCGCGCTTGGCCACGATCGTCGGGACGAGCGCCTGGCCGGTCACGTTCAGGGCCGTGCGGGCCATGTCGATGATCGGATCCACCGCGAGCAGCAGCCCCACGCCCTCCAGCGGCAGCCCCAGCGTGGAGAGGGTGAGCGTGAGCATGACGGTCGCGCCCGTGACGCCCGCGGTGGCCGCCGAGCCCAGCACCGCGACCAGCACGATCAGCAGATAGTGCGTCCACTCCAGCGGGAGCCCGTAGAAGTTCGCGACGAAGATGGCCGCGAGCGCCGGGTAGATCGCCGCGCAGCCGTCCATCTTGGTCGTCGCCCCCAGCGGCACCGCGAAGGAGGCGTAGGCGCGCGGCACGCCCAGGTTCTCGATCGTCGCCTCGCGGGTGACCGGCATGGTGCCCAGCGAGGAGCGGGAGACGAAGCCGAACATGGTCGCCGGCCACACGCCCCGGTAGAAGTCGCGCACGCCCAGGCCGTTGAGCTTGAGCAGCAGCGGGTAGACGAGCAGGAAGACGACGAGGATGCCGAGCGTCACGTCCGCGACGAAGACCCCGAGCCCCGCGATCGCCTGCCAGCCGTAGGCGGCGACGGCGTGGCCGATGAGGCCGGCCGTGCCGATCGGGGCCAGGCGGATGACCCACCACAGGAGCTTCTGGGCGATCTCCAGCAGCGAGGCGGCCCCCCTCAGGAACGGCTCGGCCGGCCGCCCCACCGCGACCGCGGCGACGCCGACGGCGATGGAGATGACGAGGATCTGCAGCGCGTCGAAGCCGAGCCGCACCTCGCCGTCCTTCATGCTCGCGGTCAGCCCCAGGAAGTTGCCCGGCACCAGGCCGCCCAGGAAGTCCAGCCAGGAGCCGGTCGTGCTCGGCGCCTTCGCATCGGCGGCCGTGACCCCCGCGCCGACCCCGGGGTTGGTGAGGACGCCGATGAGGATGCCGATCGTCACCGCGATGAGGGCCGTGACGGCGAACCACAGCAGCGTGCGCCAGGCGAGCCGGGCGGCGTTGGCGACGCGGCGCAGCTCGGCGATGCTGGTGACCACGGCGAGGAAGATGAGCGGGGGCACGAGCGTGCGCAGCAGGGTGACGAAGATCCCGCCGACCGTCTCCAGGCCCGTGTCCAGCCAGCTCGTCGGCGGCTCGCCGCCGGCCGGGGCCGAGGCCGCGAGGTCCTGGTTCATCCGCTGGGCGACCAGGCCCAGGCCGATGCCGAGCAGCAGGCCGATCACGACCTGCCAGGCGAAGGGGATGCGCAGGCGCCGCCTGCGCGGACCGGACTGCGGCTCGGCCCCCTCGGGGGCGCCGTCCGCTCGAGTGCTCGTGTTCTGGACTTCTCTGCTCACGAGCAAGGGACCGTAAACCGGCGGCGGGCCCGGACGCCAGCCCCGAGCGTCATATGACGGCTCATGTTCGCCCTCCGCGGAGCCGGGAATACCCGGCGGCCCGGTCCCGCGCGGACGGCCCGGGACGCTCGCCCTCCGCGACGGTGACGGCGCCCCGGAAGCGCCCGGAAGCTCAGCCGGCGAGCCGGGCCAGGCGGCGGGCGATCGGGATGTGGGCCGCGCTGAAGCTGCGCCGGATCTCCCGATCGGAGTGGAAGTTCATGATGACGTGGGCCCGCTGCCGCGGGTAGTAGAAGCAGTGCGTCGCCCACACGCCGATGCCACCGACGGGCTCGGGCAGGCCCCGCAGCAGCAGGGGCATGAACTCGCTGAAGCGCAGGGTCGCCAGCCCCGTGCCGTAGTGGATGCCGGGGAGCATGCGCGATCTGCGCCTGGCCATGCGCGCCAGCAGCGCCCCGTCGATCAGCTCCCCCTCGTGCAGGGCCGTCTGGAAGCGCAGCAGATCGTCCAGCGTCGTCACGGCCCCGCCGTCCGCGCTGGCCCCGCTCAGCGCCCGGCAGCGGCTCAGCTCCCGGCCGCCGAGGTGGACGGGGGCGATGTCCAGGGTCGCGAGCTCCCGGTCGTCCGCCGTGGAGTGCGGCTGCCAGGTGCGCCGCATGCCGACCGGTAGGAAGACGTGCTCCCGCAGCAGCTCGGAGAAAGGGGTCCCGACGAGCTGTTCGAGCACGCACAGCAGCAGGGCGTAGTTGGCGTCCCCATAGTGGAAGCGCTCGCCGGGCCGGCCGACGGGCGGCAGCCCGACGGTCTGCTCCACGATCTGAGCGGGCTCCCAGCGGCGGTCGAGCTTTGCGGGCAGGGAGCGGATGGAGCACTCGGTCTCGTGGCCCCGCGGCGGCAGCAACGGATCGGGCAGTCCGGAGCGGTGGCTCAAAAGATGGGCGACCGTCAGATCGCGGGAGAGCTCCACGCCGTCCGCGGCGGGCAGCCCGCTCAGATCGAGATCGGGAGCCAGCTCGCCGACGGGCGAGTCCGGCTCCAGCAGCCCCCGCCCGGCGAGCCTGCCGAGCAGTGCGGCCACGAAGACCTTGCCGATGCTCGCCGTGTGGAAGGGCTGTTCGACGGCGCCGAAGGAGAACCGGACTCCGGGGGCGACGACGAGCAGCTGCGGGGCGGGCAGCTGTGGAGCGCGCTTGGCCGCGACGCGTTCGAGCCGGGTCCGCAGACTCGTCTCGCACCAGTGCTGGAAGGAATCCTCCTCGCGCATCCCGCCCCTCTCCGCGTCTCCCGCGAGCCTCGGTCCTCGGCGCTCAGCCCTGCAGCCAGACGTTCTCGCGCAGATTGCTCCACGGCGTCTCGTCCGGCGCGCCACCCTCGGTCATGACGATGCGGTGCCCGCCGTAGCGCAGCTCCACCGGCAGGCCCTGCCCGCAGGCCAGCGCCGAGGCCTCCGCCCGGTCGCCCGAGGGCCAGGCGAGCAGGCACTCGCGGCCCGCGTCGCGCACGGCGTAGAAACGGTCGCCGGTGCCGGGGTCGGTCCACACCAGCCGGCTGGACCCGATGTCCGCGGCGGGCAGGACCCCGCGCGCCTCGGCCGGCAGCTCGTCCAGGGCGATCTGCTGGGACTCGAACACCGTCGGGGCCGGGGAGCAGGCCGCCAGCCCGAGCATCGCGGCCGCCGCGAGCGCCGCCGCGCCCGCACGCCGCCTCGTTCCCGCACGGCCCGCCGCCCTCGTGATCCTCATCCGGCTGCTCCTCGACGTCCCGGCCGCCCGGACCCGGTCGGGGCATGGGCCCAGCGCCGGACGGCTCCTGTCGTCCAGGATACGGCCCGCGAGCATGCGGCGAGGCGGGCGCCCGAAGCGCCCCACCGATCCTGGAGAATACGGCCCGCGAGCATGCGGCGAGGCGGCGTCCGCGTCGCTCTCGGGGGCACAATCGAGGGACGACGAGCGGGAGCGACGGAGGGACACGGGCATGCGGGCGGACGGGGCGGCGGTGTTCCTCGGCGGCGTGCTCGGCACCGCCGCCCGGCTCTGGCTGGAGGCGGCGCTCGCGGCGGCGGGCGAGGGGGCGGCGTTCGCGGCCGCGCTCTGCGCGAACCTGCTCGGCAGCTTCGCGCTGGGCTTCCTGCGCGAGACGCGCCTGCCCGCGCGTCTGGAGCTGCTGCGCCCGGCGGCGGGGACCGGGTTCTGCGGCGCCTTCACGACCTTCTCGGCGGTCGCGCTGGCCGTGGCGGCACCGCTCGGAGCCGGCCCGTGGGCCTGGCTGCTGCCGGCCGCGGGGATCGCGGCCGGCGTGCCGCTGGCCGGGGCGGGACGGCGGCTGGCCCGCCAGGGCCCGGCGGCGGGAGGGGCGTCGTGAGCGACTGGCTCGTGTGGGCGGTCTGCCTGGCCGGCGGGACCGGCGCCCTCGTCCGGCATCTCGCCTCCGGGCGGGGCGGCGGCAGTGCGGCGCGGCGGGCGCTCCTGCCGCCGAGCCTGGCCGTCAACGTCACCGCCGCCTTCCTGGCCGGACTCGCGGCGGGCGCATGGTCCGGGCCGTGGGCGCCGGTCCTGGTCGCCGGCTTCTGCGGCGGGCTGGGCAGCTGGAGCGCCCTGGCCGCCGACGCGGAGCGGAGCGTCGGGGAGGCGGGCGCAGGCCGGACCGCGCTGGGCCTGGCCGTGCAGCTCGCCTGCGGAGCCGTCGCCGCGGGCACCGGGCTCGCCCTGGCGGACGCCTGAGTCCGGCACCGGGCCGGGGCCTTCCTCGACCGCTCGAACGCTCCCGAGCCGAACCGAGGAGCATCGCTTCGTCCCGGAGCAGGCGTCCGCACCGGACGGGCGCAGGAGCCGCCTGCACCGTCGGGGCGAGATCCGCGGCGTGGGCGGCCGCCTCCGCCGCCGCCAGCAGGATCAGCACGATCGCCGTCAGCAGGAGCGCCGCGACGGCCCCGCACAGCAGGACCGCCAGCGCGATGCGCCCGGCGTCGCGGCGGCCGGGCCGCACGGCGGGACGGCGGGGCCCTCCGCGTCGGCGAGGAAGCCCGGCGGCAGCCACAGCGGCGGATCGGACGCCTCGCCCTCCCACGTCCCCGGCGGCAGGGACGGTCCGGGCGGAGCGGCCCGACCGTCAGCCTCTTCAGATCGCATGCCCACGCTCCTCTGGCGCCGCTCCGGCGGCACCGGTCCCGGACGGCCGGCGCCACGCTCGAATCTAGGCACCCGATCGAGCCGCATCAATTTTCGGCGCGGCGCGCTCGACCCGCGCGGCGCACCCGCCCGGCTCAGCCCCCGTCCTGCAGGCGGCCGAGCGCCTCCTGCGCGATCGAGATCGCCCGCCGCCGGGCCTCCGCGGGCGGCAGGGCGAGGCCCGCGCCGAGGTTCGCGATCGTCGGCTCGCGCCGGCTCCACCCCTCGATGAGCCGCGGCAGCCGCCCGGGCGGAGTGCGTTCGCGCAGGTGCACGGGCGCGAGATGCCGGGCGGAGTCGCGCGAGCCGGTGGCCCACACGATCGCGTCGATCGGCTCCGTGCCGGAGGCGAAGCGCACATGCCCGGGCCCGATCCGCTCGATCGGGCCGGGCAGCGAGGCGACGCCCTCCGGCGGATCCGGCCAGGGGGCGCGCCGGGACCAGACGACCCGGCCGGCGATCGGCACGAGCGCCCGCAGCAGGCTGCGCCCCGTCGAACGCCCCCCGACCACGAGCACCCGCAGGCCCGCCAGCTCGTCGATCCGCTCCAGGCGCGCGGCCGCGATCTGCGGCCCCTCGAACTCGTCGCGGCCGGGGTACCAGGGCACGAAGGGGGCGGACCAGCGGCCGCTCGCGTTGAGCACGACCCGGGTGCGGAAGGAGCGCAGGGCCCCGTCGCCGCAGCGGACCAGCACGCGCAGCACCGGCCGGGAGCGCGGTCGCACGACCCGCTCGACCCGCAGCACCCGCGTGGCGCGGTGCACCGCCGTGTCGTTCGCGTCCTCGTACAGCGCGAAGCTCCTGGGCACGAAGTCCCGCACCGGCTCGTCCAGGCGGTCCGCGCCCGGCTCCAGGCCGAGCTCCGACATGCCCGGCACGAAGAAGAGCTCGCCGCTCGCGATCGCCTCCCGGACCCGCAGGAAGTCCCACGCCCGCCGCCAGGAGCCGCCCGGCCCGGCCTCCGCGTCGACCACGAGGAAGTCGCGCAGCGACTGCAGCCCCAGCGCCTGCAGGGTCACCGCCATCGTCAGGCCGGTCGAGCCGGCCCCGATGACGAGCACGTCCACCTCGTCGATCACCTGCGACCTCCCCTCCGGGCACCTCCCCGAAGCCTAGAGGCGTCGCCCGAAGGCCCGCGGGTCCCGCGAGTCCCGCGAATCCCGCGGGACCCGCAGACGCGCTCCGGGCCCGCCGGGGCCCGCCCGGCCGCAACAGAACTCCCGCAAGTCCCGCAGACGCGCTCCGGGCCCGCCGGGGACACTCGGAACAGGTTCCGGGCGGGCCGTTCGTGCTAGGCTGATGCCCAGTTTTCCGTTCGTGTCTGGCGTCTGGACGAGGGCTCGTCCAGCTTGAAAAGCGTGAGGGGGTTGCGCATGGGGCGCGGCCGTCAGAAGGCAAAGCACACCAAGGTAGCCCGAACGCTCAAGTATTCGGTTCCCGAGACCGACTACAACGCGCTCGAGCGCGAGCTTGCCGGTGCCCGCGACCCGCACGAGGACGAGCTCGCGAAGTGGTCCGAATACCTCGAGGACTCCGAACACCTCGAGGCCGAGGACCAGGTCGACGAGGGCCGGGCCGACGGGGACCACGGACGCGACTACGAGCAGCGGCGCGCCTGAGCGCGCCTCCCGGACGCGCGTGGAGGGCCTGCAGCCGCCCCCCTTCGCCTCGGCACTGCTCGTCGCGGTGCTCCTGAGCGTGGGGAATCTCGTCATGCTGCTCACGGTGCGGCTCGCCGTGAACGGCTCCCTGCCCCCCGGCCTGCTCGCCGGCTACCGCACCGCCGCGACCCGCAGCAGCGACGCCGCCTGGATCGCGGCGCACCGGGCCGCGCTGCCGGTCAACCGGCTCGGCGCCGTCGCGGGCGCCCTGCTCGCGGTCGGCACCCTGCCGCTCGCCGGGACGCCCGGCCCCTATCTGTTCGCGCTCGCGCTGGCGGTCCTCGTCACGCTCGGCCACGCCGTGATCGGCCTGGTGCTCGCGCAGCGCGCGGCCAAGCGGGAGCTCGGCGGCGAGTGAGGCCGCCGAGCCCCCGCCGCCTCACTCCTCGCCGAGGTACGACATGACGTGCTTGATGCGCGTGTAGTCCTCGAAGCCGTACTGGGACAGGTCCTTGCCGTAGCCGGAGAGCTTGAACCCGCCGTGGGGCATGTCCGAGACGAAGGGGATGTGGGTGTTGATCCACACGCAGCCGAAGTCGAGCCCGCGGGCGAAGCGCATGGCCCGGTCGTGGCGGGCCGTCCACACGGAGGCCGCCAGGGCGTAGTCCACGCCGTTGGCCATCGCGAGCGCCTCGCGCTCCTCGCGGAAGGGCTGCACCGTGAGGACCGGTCCGAAGACCTCCTGCTGGACGATCTCGTCCTCCTGCCGCACCCCGGTGACGATGGTCGCCTCGTGGAAGTAGCCGCGCTCCCGGGGACGCCGGCCGCCCGAGACGATCTCGGCGTGCTGCGGCAGCCGCTCCACGAAGCCCGACACCCGCTCCAGCTGGGCGGCGTTGTTGAGCGGGCCGAAGAGGACCCCCTCCTCGTCCGGGGCCCCGGTCCGGGCCTCCTCGGCCGCGGCGGCCGCCAGCAGCGGGACCAGCTCGTCGTGCACCGACTCGTGCACGAGCACCCGGGCGGCGGCCGTGCAGTCCTGGCCCCCGTTGAAGAAGGCGGCCGCGACGATGCCGGAGGCCGCCCGCGCGAGGTCCGCGTCGTCGAACACCACGGCCGGAGCCTTGCCGCCCAGCTCCAGGTGCACGCGCTTGAGGTCCTCGGCCGCGGCCCGGGCCACCTCGCGGCCCGCCCGCACCGAACCGGTGATCGCGACCATCTGCGCCGTCGGGTGGCCGAGCACCGCCGCACCCGTGGAGCGGTCCCCCGCCACGACGTTGAGCACGCCCGGAGGCAGGAACTCGGCGGCCGCCTCGGCCAGGCGCAGCGTGGACAGCGGGGTCGTGTCGGAGGGCTTGAGGACGACCGTGTTCCCGGCCGCCAGCGCCGGCCCGATCTTCCAGACGGCCATGTTGAGCGGGTAGTTCCAGGGCGTGACCTGGCCGATCACGCCGATCGGCTCGCGCCGCACGAAGGATGTGTGCCCGGCCAGGTACTCGGCGGCGGCCCGCCCCTCCAGATTGCGGGCGGCGCCGGCGAAGAAGCGCAGCTGGTCGACGGACTGGTCGATCTCGTCGGCCACGAGCGTGGCGCGGATCTTCCCGGTGTCCTTCGACTCCAGATCGGCGAACTCCTCGGCCAGATCGGCGACCCGATCGGCGATGCGGTGCAGCGCCAGCTGCCGTTCGGCGGGAGTGGTGGCGCCCCAGCGCTCGAAGGCCCGTCCGGCCGCCTCGTAGGCGGCCTCGACGTCCGCTCCGCCGGAGACCGGCGAGGTGCCGTAGACCTCCTCGGTGGCCGGATCGATCAGCTCGATCCGCTCGTCGCTGCGCGCCTCGACGTACTCGCCGTCGATGAAGTTCCGCAGGTGCATCGCTCGCCGTCCGTTCCTCTCGTCTTCCTCCGAACAGCGCCGTCCGGAGCCGGCGGCGCTGCTGATTCCGCAGACATTCTGCCGCCAGACGGCGGATCTCGTCAATGCGAGGCCGCAGATACGATGGATTCGCTTGCGTTTCCCGGTCGGGGCGGTCATACTCGACTGCATGGCAGCGAACGCGACGAAGCAGCCGCTCGATGACGCCGCCAAGGCGATCATCGGACAGCTGCAGATCGACGGTCGCCGCTCGTATGCGGAGATCGGCAAGGCCGTCGGCCTGTCCGAGGCCGCCGTGCGCCTGCGCGTGCAGCGGCTCGTCGGCGACGGCGTCATGCAGATCGTCGCCGTGACCGATCCGGCCCGGCTCGGCTTCACGCGGGAGGCCATGATCGGCCTCGGCGTGGACGGCGACATCCGCGCGGTCGCCGACGCGCTGACCGCGATCGACGAGGTCTCGTACGCCGTCATGACGGCGGGCCGCTTCGACGTCCTCGTCGAACTCGTGTGCGAGGACGACGAGCACCTCATCACCCTGCTGCACGAGCGCATCCGCACCATCCCGGGCGTCACGTCCACCGAGACGCTCATCTACCTTGACCTGTTCAAGGAGCACTACCGTTGGGGCACACGTTGACGCCCCAGAAGGAGACAGACAGCATGACCACCGCACCCCCGGCAAGCGCCCCCGACCTCGCGGGAGCCGGCGACGCCGCCCGGCACGAGGCCCTGCAGCAGCAGGCGCGGGACCACCTCTGGATGCACTTCTCCCGCCAGTCCACGCTCGAGAAGGACGGGGTCCCCGTCATCGTCCGCGGCGACGGCCACCGGATCTGGGACGACCAGGGCCGCGAGTACTTCGACGGGCTCGCGGGCCTGTTCGTGGTGAACGCGGGCCACGGCCGCGCCCGGCTGGCCGAGGCCTCGGCCAAGCAGGCGAACGAGCTCGCCTTCTTCCCGCTCTGGTCCTACGCCCACCCCGCCGCGATCGAGCTGGCCGCCCGGCTGGCCGACTACGCGCCGGGCGATCTGAACCGGGTGTTCTTCTCCTCCGGCGGCGGCGAGGCGGTGGAGACCGCCTTCAAGCTCGCCAAGTACTACTGGAAGCTGCGCGGCAAGCCCGGCAAGCACAAGGTCATCTCCCGCGCGGTCGCCTACCACGGCACGCCGCAGGGCGCGCTGGCCATCACGGGCCTGCCCGGCATCAAGGAGATGTTCGAGCCCGTCGTGCCCGGCGGCTTCCGGGTGCCGAACACGAACATCTACCGCGCCGAGGAGATGGGCGCCCCCACCGAGCCGGAGGCCTTCGGCGAGTGGGCGGCGAACCGCATCGAGGAGGCCATCCTCTTCGAGGGGCCCGAGACGGTCGCGGCCGTGTTCCTGGAGCCGGTGCAGAACTCCGGCGGCTGCTTCCCGCCGCCGCCCGGATACTTCAAGCGGGTCCGCGAGATCTGCGACAAGTACGAGGTGCTGCTCGTCTCGGACGAGGTCATCTGCGCCTTCGGCCGCATCGGCGAGATCTTCGCCTGCAACGCCTTCGGCTACGTGCCCGACATGATCACCTGCGCCAAGGGCATCACCTCCGGATACGCCCCGCTGGGCGCGACGATCGTCAGCGACCGCGTCTACGAGCCCTTCCGCTCGGGCGACACGGCCTTCTACCACGGCTACACCTTCGGCGGCCACCCGGTGGCCTGCGCCGTCGCCCTGGAGAACCTCGACATCTTCGAGGAGGAGAAGCTCTGCGAGCGCGTGCGGGAGAACTCGCCGCTGTTCCGGGCCGAGCTGGAGAAGCTCAGCGATCTGCCCATCGTCGGCGACGTCCGCGGCGAGGGCTACTTCTTCGGCATCGAGCTGGTCAAGGACAAGGCCACCCGCGAGACCTTCAACGAGGAGGAGTCCGAGCGGCTCCTGCGCGGCTTCCTGTCCAAGGCCCTCTTCGACGCCGGCCTGTACTGCCGCGCCGACGACCGGGGCGACCCCGTCGTGCAGCTCGCGCCGCCGCTGACGATCGGTCCGGACGAGTTCCGCGAGATCGGCGGCATCCTGCGCGAGGTGCTGGGCGAGGCCTCCCGCATGATGTAGCGCCC
>JAUNLB010000064.1:2493-13495 GCA_030532485.1 Pseudoclavibacter sp. | reverse complement strand
GCGGGGCCGGGTTGGCGGAGCCGGGCGGGCGGTCAGAGCCGGGCGATCTGGACGATGTCCTGCTCGAACTCGGCCGCGGTCTCGGCCGAGACGGTCGTGCGGGTCGCGGCGATCGCCGCCAGGAAGTCCTCCTCGCCGGGGCCGGCGGGGTCGCCGGCCCCGTCCGCGCCCTCTGCGACCGCCCGCTCCAGGGCCGCCTGGGAGGCCTTCCTGGCCGCGAACTCGATATCGGCCGGCGAGAAGCCGTCGCTGGCCCGCACGAGCGCCGCCAGCCGGACCCGTCCGGCCGAACCGGCCGGCACGAAGCGCTCCCAGATGGCCTTCCGGGCGGCCTCGTCCGGCAGCCCGATCGGGATGACGTAGTCGAAGCGGCCGTGCCGCAGGAAGGCCGGGTCCAGGGAGCGGACGAAGTTCGTCGCGCAGATCAGCAGCCGGCCCGGCCGCTCCCGGAAGGCGGGGATGATCTTCAGCAGCTCGTTCGTCACCCCCTGCATGGGGGAGGGCGGCTCGCCGCCGCGGCGCACCGCGATCTCCTCCACCTCGTCGATGAACACGACCGCGTGCTCCAGCTCCTCGATCCGCTCGAAGGTGTCCCGCAGCTCGCCGGCGAGCCCCTTCGGGGAGCCGGCCAGGCGGGAGGGGAAGACCTCCACGAAGGGCCACTCCAGGCGGGAGGCGATGCCCTTCGCGAAGGTCGTCTTGCCCGTGCCGGGCGGGCCGAACAGCACGATCGCCCGCGGCGGCACCACGCCGTGGCGGGCGGCCAGCTCCGGCCGGCTGAGCGGCAGCACGAGCCGCTGCTCCAGCACCCGCTTCTCCTCCTGCATGCCGCCGATCGCCTCCCAGCGGTCCCGGCCCAGGATCCGGCCGCCGAGCTCCCGCAGCAGCGCGAGCTCCTGCTGGCGCACCGGCAGGGTGCGCTCGAAGTAGCGCAGATGCCGCTTGTCGGCGAAGCCCGCCTTGGCGAGCGAGCCCACGTGGGTCTGCTCGTCCGGCACCAGGATGGACAGCTTCTCCAGCCCCAGCGGCGCCATGCGCTGCTCGAGCGCGGCCAGCATGGCCCCGCCCACCCCCTGCCGCTGCCGGTGGCCGGCCACCGCGAGGAACACGATCCAGCCCTGGTCGTGGGCGGCGCGTCCCACGGCCGCCCCGATCACCTCGTCCCCGTCGAGGGCGACCACCGCGGTGTCCTCGCGGGTGGAGGCGATGACCTCGCTCAGGTCGTAGACGGGTTCGGACCCGGTGTCCCGGTACTCGCGCCACAGGCGCAGCAGGGCGTCCAGATCGCCGGGCAGGAAGTCGCGGATGCGCCAGCTCGTCATCGTGCGTGCTCGCTTCGTTCGTGGATCGGCGGACACCGTCAGCGTATCCGGCCGAGGCGCCGTGTCCCGCCGACAGCTCCCCGAGCCGCAGTCTCCGGGCCGGTGCCTGTCGCGGCCCCTGCAGGCTCGGAGCCCGGCGGTCCGCGGGGCGGACGGGGAAGCCGAAGGACGCGGAAGTTGTGAGTCTGCTGAGAGGTGACGGGAGCGCACTTGCGTTCGGCGGTTCACGCTCGTATGGTTGCCGAACATTCGCATTGAAGAAGAATGTTTGATATCGAAATCGCCACATACTTCTTTATCGACATTGCGGGAAGTCCATGTGTCGGAACCGGGCGGCGCGGCTCTGCGGCCCCTCGCGTCGGTGTCGCGACGGGCGTGAGGTGCCGGATCGGAACGGCACTCGGACATCGACCTCGATATGAAAAACAAGAAAATCATGAAGGCACATTCGCAAGATCGGGGGAGCGAGCCCGACGGCTCGGGGCGAGTCCGCGATCGGGGGCGGCGGATCATGATCCTGGCCGGCAGTCATCGCACCGGCGCGTATTCGACGGCGCTCGCCCGGGCCGTGGCCGAGCGGCTGGTCGCCGAGGGGCGGGAGGTCGATCTGGTGGAGCTCGCGGGTCTGGATCTGCCGATGCACGATCCGATCGACCATCGCGATCCGGAGGCCTCCGCGGATCCGCGGGTGCGGACCTTCGCGCGGCGGGTCCGTGAGGCCGGCTCGTTCGTGTGGATCAGCCCGGTCTACCACGGCTCGTACTCCTCGGGCTTCAAGAACGCCATCGACAACGTCAACATCTCCCTGATGCAGGGCAAGCCCGTCGCGGTCATGGTCCACGGCGGGGGCCGCTTCAGCGGCTCGGCGCTGGACCACCTCCGGGCCGTCGGCGTGAACCTGCACGCCCGAGTCCTCAACGTCGGCGTGGTCACGAACACGAGCGACTTCACCCAGACCGAGGCGGGCCCGCAGCTGACGAGCGAGGCGATCCACGCCCGGCTGGAGCGGGTCGTCGACGAGCTGCTGGAGAGCGAGGAGCGGACGACCGGGTGAACGCGACCGGCCGGGCCGCTCCCGGGGGAGGGACGGCGCCGAGGCGGGACCGGGCGAGTTCGGGAGAGCGGAGGCTCCATGAGACTGCCTCAGGCGACGGTGCTGCGCCGGCACGGTTTCGGGCTGCTGGCGGCGAGCAGTCTGCTCTCGCGCTTCGGCGACGTCGTCGCCGGGCTCGGCTTCCTGTATCTGGCCTATCGGATGACGGGTTCGCAGGCCGCGACGAGCGGTGTGGCGGCGGCCGAGGTGGTGCCGTATCTGCTGTTCGGTCTTCTGGGCGGGGTGCTGAGCGATTCGCTGCCCAAGCTCCGGGTGATGAAGGGGGCGAACTGGTACCGGGCGGTGCTCGAAGCCGTCACGGTGGTGCTGCTGCTGAGCGGCACGATGACGTACGCGGCCGTCGTGGCGCTGCCGTTCCTGATCCAGCTGGGCGGGGTCGTCTACAACCCCTGCAGCCGGGCCTCGGTGGTGCACATGGTGGACGAGGAGGACCGGGTGGCCGCCAACTCGGTGATGTCGCTGATCGAGAACGTCACCGCCATCGTGGCGCCCCTGGCGGCCAGCGCCATCCTCCTGTTCGGCGATGCGCTCTGGCTCTTCTTCGCTCTCGACGCCTTCACCTTCGTCGCCGGGGCGCTGCTGCTCGGCGCACTGGGGCGTCGGCCCCGGGGCGCCGAGCTGTCGAGGGCGGAGCCGCCGCCGGTGGGCGCCCCGGGCCCGCTGCATCGCAGCTGGGCCAGGGTCCGCCTGTTCTGGGGCGGGGTGGCGAGCAGCCCGACCCTGGTGCTGGTGTTCGTCTCGACCTTCCTCGCCGTGCTGTGCGGGACGTGGGCCTGGCGGATGGGCGTGCTGTTCATCAGCCTTCCCGACCCGCGGGGCGACACCTGGTTCTACGCCGCCATGCTGTCCCTGTTCGCGGTCTCCGGCATCGTCACCGCTCTGGTCCTCCCGGCCCTGACGCAGGCCCTGAGCCTGCGGCACTACCGCATCGCCGTGCTGATCTGGGCCGGAAGCCTGCTGCTCATCGGGCTGGCCCCGCATCGCACCCCGGTGGCGCTGGGGGTCGCGGTCCTGGGGGTCGGGGTCAGTCTCGCCTCACAGTCCCGCGCCTTCCTCTTGCAGCGCCACATCCCGCGATGGGCGATCGGCCAGGGGTTCGCGGCCGCCGCGGTCCTGCTGTACGGCGCCGACGCGCTCAGCCTGCTCGTCTTCGCGGCGGCGGGCTCCGCGCTGGGCGCGCCGTGGACGGTCGTCCTGAGCGGGGCGCTGATGCTGCTCGGCCTGCTCGCGGCGACCCTGGTCGGGCGCGCCGTGGTCGCGAGGGCCACCGCCGGAGGCGCCCGGCCCGAGCGCGATTGACCCCGGTGCCCCGATCGCCGGCCTTGTCCTCGATGGAACCGTGTCCTAGCATGGGGAGAAGCCGTTGACGATTCCATGTTTTGAAGAGATTCGCATACGTCCCCGACGAACCGGTCTCCCGGGTTCCGGGCCGTTCGAGGATGTACATTTCTTGACGAATATGCGAGAGGACGAACATGCGGAGACCAGATTTGTATCCGAGGTTCGGCGCCGCTCGCAGCACGCGCCCGGGGCGTCTTGCCTCGCCTCCTCCTCTCCGCACGGCAGGCGGCTCCTGTCGTAGGGAATTCTCTCGCGGACGGAGGGAGGGGTGCGCATGATCCGTCGAGGTCGTTTTCTTCATCATCCGATGCTCAGGTGGTCCGTGACGGCAGCGTTGCTCGCCCTGATCGGGATGCTCTGCTGGTCCTTCTCCGAGGAGGGATCGGGGGCGATGCACGCCGCGGCGCTCTGCCTGTGGGGGCTCTTCGCCGTCGCGCTCGTCCTCTCCTCCGTCCGCCCCGGAGGCTTCGCCGCCCTCCTCCGGGGCGCACGAGGGCCCGGGAGGACGCTCGGCGCGGGCGGGGCCCTCGCAAGCGCCCTGATGGCCGGGGTCTGCCTATTCGTCCTTCGGGATCCGTCCCCCCTGGGCGGCGGCTTCCTCGTCCTCGCGCTCGGCTTCCTCGGCCTGCTCCTGCCGGGGCCGATGTTCGCTGCGGATCCGGCTCCCCGCTCGGAGGGCGAGACCGCCGAACGGTAGCCGAGACGCCGGTGCGCCGTCCCGTTGCCGTAGTCTTGCGCCTCGATGAACCTGTACCTGCGATTCCTGCTCCTGCTGCTGCGCGCCCGAGGCCGGCCCCGGCTCGGGTTGTGGGACACGGCCCGCACCCCCTTCCGGGTCGCGCCGAGCGATCTGGACCCGCTGCTGCACATGAACAACGGCAAGTACCTCTCGATCATGGACCTGGGCCGCCTGGACCTCATGATCCGCTCCGGCACCTGGGCCAGGCTGCGCCGGCGCGGCTGGTACCCCGTGGTCGCCGCCCAGACCATCAGCTACCGGCGCTCGCTGAAGCTCGGGCAGCGCTTCGATCTGTACACCCGCATCCTCGGCTTCGACGAGCGGTGGAGCTACCTGGAGCAGAGCTTCGTGGCCGGCGGCGAGGTCTCCGCGCAGGCGGTCGTGCGGGCCAGGTTCCTCCGGCGCGGCGGCGGCAGCGTCGACCACGACGAACTGGAAGCCTTCGTGGGCGGCTTCCCGAAGGAGCTGCGGGTGCCGCAGTGGGCCCTGGAGTGGACCGCGGCCGGCAAGCCGGACCGCGAGTACCGGGGGCCGGCCGGCCGCTGAACCGGCCGCCGGATCGCGTCAGCCGGAGGATTCGCGCCCGCGCAGCCGGTCGATCTCGCGCCGCTCGCGCTTCGTGGGCCGGCCCGCGCCGCGATCGCGCACCGCGATGCGCGGCACGGCCGGACGGGGCGGGCTGCGGTCGATCATGCGCTCGCGGGCGGCCTGGGCGCTGCCGCGCTTGACGGCCAGGGCCGTCACCTCCAGGACGCGGTCGAAGCCGTCGACGCGGATGCGCACCAGATCGCCCACCCGCACCGGCGAGGAGGCCTTGACCGTCTCGTCGTTGATCCGCACGTGCCCGGCCCGGCAGGCCGCCGTGGCCGCCGAGCGGGTCTTGAAGGCCCGCACCGCCCACAGCCAGGCGTCGATGCGGACGCTCGTCGGCGTCGTCCCGCTCATGATCGCCCCCTCGCCCGGCCTCGGTGCTCCGGGCCCGATCGAGGGCCCCGTCCCGTCGGCGTCGTCTCGCTCAATGACCGCTCCGTTCCCTCCGGTCCCGCTCAGGCGCCGGGCAGCTCCCGGTCCAGCTCCATGGACAGCGCCAGGGTGCGCAGCAGCGCGCTCAGCTCGGCTCGCTGCCGGCCGTCGAGCCCGGCCACCCGACGGTGCTCCACCTCGACGAGCCGGGTGAAGGCGTCGTCCACCCGCGCCAGCCCCTCGGGCGTCATGCGCACCAGCACCCCGCGCCGATCGTCGGGGTGCAGCTCGCGCCGCACCAGGCCGCGGTCGACGAGGCGGTCGATGCGGTTGGTCATGGTGCCGCTGGAGACCAGATTGGTCTCCAGCAGCCGTTTCGGGCTCAGGCTGTGCGGGGGGCCGGCCCGGCGCAGCGAGGCCAGCACGTCGAACTCCCACGGCTCCAGACCCGACTCGGCGAACACGCGCTTGCGCTCGTTGTCCAGCTGCTTGGCGATGCGCCGGATCCGGGAGAACACGCCGAGCGGTTCGACGTCGAGGTCGCGCCGGGCGCTCGTCCAGTCGTCGACGATGCCGTCCACGATGTCGCGACGTGCCGTGCCCCGGTCCATGCGCCCATTATGGCCTGCGGGGGCCCCGGTGCGGCGGCGGCGTCCGGCGGGCCGCCCTCAGTGCTCGCCCGGCTCCTCGCGCAGCTCGATGCGCGGCGCCTCCGGGCCCTCGGGCGCGTCCGGGAACAGCTCCGCGCCGGCGGCCAGGAAACGCACCTCGTGACCGTCCAGGCGCAACCGCCGGGCCAGCTCGTAGAGCATCGTGCGCGCGACGCGGTCGATCGAGAACACGCGCGTGCAGTCCAGGGTGACCAGGCCGCGGGGCAGATCGGCCGTGCAGGCGCGCACGATGCGCTCGGCGCCCGCGAAGCGGATCGTGCCCTGCAGCTCCACGACCACCTCCCGGCCGCCGTCCGGACGCCGGAGCAGCCGGGCGGCGCGCATGACGCTCCGGGCCGGCTCCGCGTTCTCCATGACGTGCAGGGACATGTCCCGGGACAGCCGCTCGAAGATCCGCACCCCGCGCACCGTGTTGCCGTGCTCGTCCAGGCGGGGCGAGAAGGCCGCCAGCCCGAGCTGTCCGGGCAGCGCGCCGATCAGGCCGCCGGCGACGCCGCTCTTGGCCGGGATGCCGACGTTCGTGATCCAGTCGCCGGCCGCGTCGTACATGCCGCAGCTCATCATGACGCTCAGCACCTGGCGGACGACGGCCGGCGCCATGAGGCGCCGACCGGAGACGGGCTGCACGCCGCCGTTCGCGAGAGTGGCGGCCATCATCGCCAGGTCCTGCACCGTCACCAGGACCGAGCACTGCCGGGTGTAGCCCCGCACGACCGATTCGGGATCCTCCTCGACGGTGCCGGCGGCGCGCAGCATGTGAGCGATGCCGAGATTGCGGTGCGCGACCTCGAACTCCGAGGCGAAGACCGTCTCGTCCACCTCCAGCTCGCGCCCGGCCAGCTCGCCCAGCAGCTCTCGGATCCGCTCGCTGCGCTCCTGCGCGTCGGCGCCGGAGACCAGCGAGTGGGCCGTGAGCGCGCCGGCGTTGATCATGGGGTTGTAGGCGCGCCCGGATCCCGGCTTCAGGCTCAGCTCGTTGAAGGCGTTGCCGCTCGGCTCGACGTCGATGCGGCGCAGCACCTCCTCGAAGCCCGCGTCGGCCAGCGCCAGGGCGTAGACGAAGGGTTTCGAGATCGACTGGATCGTGAACGGCGCGAGCGCGTCGCCGGCGGCGTGCACCTGGCCGTCGATCATCGCGATCGCCACCCCGAAGGGGTCCGGATCGGCGGCGGCCAGCTCGGGGATGTAGTCGGCCAGCTCGCCGCCGCGCTCCCCGGCGTGGGCCTCGAGCATCTCCTGCAGGTAGTCGGGGACCATGTGGCGCATGCGATCTCCTCGGCGCGTGTCGTCGGACGGCTCGGGCGGCGCGGCCCCGGCGGGCGGTTCCGCGATCTCGGATCGGAGCCTGCGCGCCGGGAAACCATACATCGGCCGGCCCCGGTGCGTCCCGCGCTGGTCCGTGGGGTGGCGACGGTCGTGTTCGGCTCGACGTCGCGCAGCGGTGGGTCTGGCTGACTGGTCTGTGGGGTGGCGACGGTCGTGTTCGGTTCGACGTCGCGCAGCGGTGCATCTGGCAGACTGTGGGGGCGCGCCGGGCGCGATCCTCCTTGGTGTAACGGCAGCACAACAGCCTTTGGAGCTGCGGGGTCCAGGTTCGAATCCTGGGGGAGGAGCCGTCGGGCCGCCGGCGTGACAGCGAATCCTGGAGGTACCGTGTCCGAACCCGATCTCGCCATCATCATCCTCGCCGCCGGCCAGGGCACCCGGATGAAGTCGAAGCTGCCGAAGGTCCTCCACCCGCTGGGCGGCCGCCCGCTCATCGGCCACGTGCTGCACACGGCCGCCGAGCTGGCCCCCGCGCACACCGTCGTGGTCGTCCGGCACGAGCGGGAGCGGGTGGTGGCGGCGGTCCAGGAGATCGCCCCGGGCGTCGGCATCGCCGAGCAGGGCGAGCAGCCGGGCACGGGCAGCGCGGTCGAAGCCGGGCTGGAGCGCCTGCCGGAGGGCTTCCAGGGCTGCGTGGTCGTCCTGTCCGGGGACGTGCCCCTGCTGGACGCCCCGGCCGTGCGGCGGCTCGTGCGCGCCCACCGCGAGGAGGGCAACCAGCTGACCCTGCTGAGCGCCTTCTACGAGGACCCGACGGGCCTCGGCCGGATCATCCGCGGCCCCGGCGGCGCCTTCGAGGCGATCGTCGAGGAGAAGGACGCGGACGAGCAGCAGCGGCGGGTCGCCGAGGCGAACGCGGGCGTGTACGCCTTCGACGCGGCCACGCTGCGCCGCGTGCTCGGCGGCATCGGCTCGGACAACGCCCAGGGCGAGAAGTACCTCACCGACGCGGCGGCGGTCATCCGTGCCGAGGGCGGCCGGATCGAGGCGGTGGGGGTGGGCGACCGCTGGCTCGTGCAGGGCGTGAACGACCGGGAGCAGCTGGCCCGGACGGCCCGCGAGTACAACCGCCGCACCATCGTGCGCTGGCAGCTGGCGGGCGTGACGATCCACGATCCGGACACCACCCGCATCGAGGCGGACGTGACGATCGGCATGGACACCGAGATCCTGCCCGGCACCCAGCTGCGCGGGGCGACGACGATCGGCCAGGACGCGGTCGTCGGCCCGGACACCACCCTCGTGGACTGCGAGGTCGGCGACGGGGCCGTGGTCAAGCGCACCGATGCGACCCTCTCGGTCGTCGGGGCGGGGGCCACGATCGGGCCCTGGGCCTATCTGCGCCCCAACTCGATCATCGGCGAGGGCGCCAAGGTCGGCACCTTCGTGGAGACCAAGAACTCCCGGATCGGGGCGGGCTCCAAGGTGCCCCACCTGAGCTACATCGGCGACACCGAGGCCGGCGAGGGCGCGAACATCGGGGCCGGCACGATCACGGCGAACTACGACGGCGTCGAGAAGCACCGCACCAGGATCGGGGACGCGGTTCGGACGGGGTCTCACAATGTCTTCGTCGCGCCAGTTAGTATCGGAGACGGAGCGTACACGGGTGCCGGAACGGTCGTCCGCACGGACGTGCCGGCCGGGGCGCTCGCGATCAGCGTCGCTCCGCAGCGGAACATCGAGGGATGGGTCGAGGCGCGTCGACCCGGGACGGCGGCGGCGCAGGCCGCCGGCCGTGCGGACGGGGCGGCCGATCAGGAAGAAGCAGGCACCCAGTGACCGGAATCATCAAGACCGGCGAGAAACGGCTGGTCATCGTCAGCGGCCGTGCGCACCCGCGACTCGCCGACGACATCGCGGCGGAGATCGGCACCCGGGTGCTGGAGACCGAGTGCCGCACCTTCGCGAACGGCGAGATCTACGCGAGGTTCGGCGAGAGCATCCGCGGCGCGGACGTGTTCATCGTCCAGTCCCACAGCGATCCCATCAACGAGTGGATCATGGAGCAGCTGATCATGGTGGACGCGGCCAAGCGGGCCTCGGCCAAGCGGATCACGGTCGTCGCCCCCTGCTTCCCCTACTCGCGCCAGGACAAGAAGGGCCGCGGGCGCGAACCGATCTCCGCCCGGCTCATGGCGGACATGTACAAGGCGGCGGGAGCGGACCGGATCATGTCCGTGGACCTGCACGCCTCCCAGATCCAGGGCTTCTTCGACGGCCCCGTCGACCACCTGTTCGCGATGCCCGTGCTGCTGGAGCACTTCCGCGAGCGGCTGGACCGGGACACCCTCACGGTCGTCTCGCCCGATATGGGCCGCGTGCGGGTCGCCGACCGCTGGAGCGACCAGCTGGACGCCCCGCTCGCGATCATCCACAAGCGGCGCGACCCGAAGGTCGCCAACAAGGTGACGGTCCACGAGATCGTCGGCGAGGTGGCCGGGCGGGTGTGCCTGCTCGTGGACGACCTCATCGACACCGGCGGCACGATCGTGCAGGCGGCGGAGGCGCTCAAGGCGAACGGGGCGACGAGCGTGATCGTCGGCGCCACCCACGCGGTCTTCTCGCCGCCCGCGGTGGAGCGGCTCTCCTCCTCGGCGGCGGTCGACACGGTCGTGGTGACCGACACCCTGCCGCTGCCGGAGGACAAGCGCTTCGACAAGCTCACCGTGCTGCCGATCGCCCCGCTCATCGCCCGGGCGATCCAGGAGGTCTTCGGCGACGGCTCGGTGACCTCGATGTTCGACGGCGCGGCGTAGCCCGCGGCGGCTGCGAGCGGCTCCGCAGCGGACGGTGAGGAAGTTCCCCCGGGCTTCGTGTCACGATGTTCGTGCGCATCGCTTTCGGCGGACCGTCGCGATGTCCCCCAGAGGCCCATCGTCCGAACCGGCAGGAAGGTATCCGATGAGCACGTCACCCGTGCCCGGCCGTGCGGCCGCGGCGACGCTGCACGCCCGCGAACGCCTCCGCGCCGCGGGGTTCGAGTACCGGCCCCGGGGCGTCCCCGGCGGGAAGCGGGGGTTGCGGGAATGACGCCCCGGCATGCGGGGCCGCCGGAGGACCCCGTGTACGAGCGGCTCGCGCTGGAACGGGAGTCGCGGCAGGTCTTCGCGCAGGCCGGCAGCGGTCGGCACGCGGGCTCCCGGCTCGCGACCGCCGTGCGCATCGGACTGGTGCCCGTGCACCGGCCGGTCGAGCCGGCCCCGCCCCTGCAGGCGGTCCGGCCGTTGCGGGCGGTCGAGCCGCTGCCCGAGATCGTCCCCGAGTCGGAGTGGCGGCCGGACCCGGACCCGGCGGCCGTCGCCGCGGCGCCCGCGCCCTGGGCGCCTCCGCTCGAGGACGAGGAGGAGCCGCTGGAGGACTTCGCGGACGGCGGCGCGGAGGACGCGGCGTGGAGCGGGCGGAGCGAGCGGGAGGTGCCGCCGGGCGAGCCCGCGGACGACGCGGCGTGGGCCGATCCGGAGGAACCGGAGGAGGAGCCGCTCGCCTCCTGGACGAATCCGGACGGCAGCTGGCGCGAGGACGG
>JAUNLB010000064.1:1859-2483 GCA_030532485.1 Pseudoclavibacter sp. | reverse complement strand
AGCCGGCATGGGGCGAGGAGCCCGAGGCCGGCGAGGCGGAGAGCTTCCGGGCGTCCGGGGACGAGGAGCCCGGGGCCGGCGAGGAGTGGGAGCTCGAGACCGCCGAGTGGGAGCCCGAGATCGGGGACACCTGGCCGCCCGAGGCGGTCGCCTCCGCGCCGTGGCGGCCGCCTGAGGGACCCGTCGAAGAGTTCCTCGAGGACGAGTCCGACCCGGTCGAGGACGGCTCCGTCGACTTCGAGTCCGCGGGGGACGCCGCAGCGGCGGCGCAGGACGCGCTCGTCGAGGAGGCCGGGGCCGTCGAGGACCTCGGCTTCGTCGAGGCGGGCGATCCGGCGACGGAGTCCGTCGGCGTCCACGCGGTGCCGCCTCCTCGCGGCTCTTCGGAGGAGGAGCCCGCGACGCGCACGGACCGCCTCGCCACCTGCGTGATCCGCGCCGACGACCCCTTCCCGCCCGTGACCGAGGCGCTTCCCGTCGCGACCACCTCGCTTCCGCGGGCGCGGCCCGGGCAGTTCCCGGGAGGGCGGTCCGGGCGCTTCCCGCAGGAGCCGACCCGTCACGAGCCGACGCCGGATCCCTCCGGGGCCGCCGCGTCCGCCGCAGCGACCTCCGTACAGGAGC
>JAUNLB010000064.1:0-1849 GCA_030532485.1 Pseudoclavibacter sp. | reverse complement strand
ACGACGGCCGAACCGATCGGGGCGGAACCGTCGCAGCCCGAGCCCGCCGCGGCGGGGGATCCCGCCGGGACTCGGACGCAGGCGTCGACGGCGCCCGGGCACGCGCCCGTCGCCGGCGTGATCGCGGCCACCCTGGTGCGGCTCGGCGTCGGCCACCTGTTCGGCACCGCCGACGCCGCGGCCGTGCTCGCCCGGGAGCTGCACGCCCGCGGAGTGTCCTTCACCGCGGCCAGGCACGAGGGGGCCGCCGCGGGGATGGCGGACGCCTACTCCCGCATCGCCGGCAGGCTCGCCGCCGTCGCGGTGCCGGACGGGCGCGGACCGCTCGCCGCGGCCGCGGCCATCGCGGCGGCGGCCGCCGCCCGCACGCCGCTCATCGTGCTCGCGGCCGAGAACGGGCGGGGCGCGGGCGCATCGCCGGCCCGACACGAGGACCTGGCCCGCGCGGCCGGCGCCGTGTGCGCGCAGGTGCGTTCGGCGGCCAGCGCGGGGGCGGACACCGAGCGGGCCTGGCGCACCGCGATGCGCGAACGCCGCACGGTCCTGTTGAGCGTGTCGGCGGATCTGCTCGACCGCCCGGCGCCGGACACGAGCGCGAGCCTCGCGCCGACCGACGGGCACGGCGCCTCGCACCGGCACGATCCGCGCTCGGTGCGCGCCCCGGAGGCGGAGGTCGCCGAACTCGTCTCGCTGCTGCGAGAGGCCGAGCGGCCGGTGTTCATCGCCGGCCGCGGCGCCCGCGAGGCCGGGGCCGGGATCGCCGAGCTCGCCCGGCGCTGCGGGGCGCTGCTGGCCACGAGCACCGCGGTCAAGGGGCTGTTCGAGGGCGACGCGGACGGCTGGGCGCCGGACCACGGGGGCGCGGCGATCGGCATCAGCGGCCGTCTGTCCACCCCCCTGGCGGCGGGGCTGATCCGCGGGGCCGACCTCATCGTCTCCTGGGGCTGTGCGCTGGACGAGTGGACCACGGGGCGCGGCCGCCTGCTGGACGGCGTGCTCGTCGTGCAGATCGACATCGAGGCCGGGGCGATCGGCGCCCACCGATCGGTGGGGCTGGGCATCGTGGGCGATTGCGCGCTCGTCGCCCACGACGCGCTCGGCTTCCTGGACGGGGTGCGAGCCGGATACCGCACGCCCGCGGTGCTGGAGCGCATCCGGCAGGAGGGCCGCTGGGGCGATCTGCCCTACCAGGACCTGAGCGACGCCTGCGAGGGACGCATCGATCCGCGCGCGGTCACGATCGCGCTGGACGAGGCGCTGCCGGAGGCTCGGATCGTGACGGTCGACGGCTCGGAGCGGGCCGGTTACGCGGGCCGCTTCCTCCGGGTCCCCGATGTGGTCGGCTTCTGCTGCTCGGAGGCCTCCGGCCCCGCCGGGCTGGGACTCGCCTCGGCGATCGGGGCGGGCATCGCCCGGCCCGACCGGGTCCCGGTGCTCGGCACCGACGCGGACGGCTTCCACCGGGCGGTCGCGGACCTGGACACCGCGGTGCGCTTGGGGATGCCGCTCGTCGTGCTCGTCTACAACGCCCCGACCGCGAACGCGGCCTCGGGCGACCCCGATGTGGCGGCCGTGGCGCGCGGTTTCGGCGCGGACGGGCTGACCGTCCGAAGCGCGCTCGATCTGCCGGTCATGGCCGAGGCCGTTCGGGAGCGCACCGGCGCCGCCCCCGGCCAGGGCCAGCCGCTCGTCATCGACGCGAGGACCGTCCGCCCGCCCGAGGACGCCTGAGGGGCGGCTGCCCGGCGGCGCGGGCGCGTGCGGTGTCGGTTCTGCCGGGTCGTGGCGGCGGGCGCGGTCGTGCGGGCGCGTGCGGTGTCGGTTCTGCCGGGTCGTGGCGGTCGGCGCA
>JAUNLB010000063.1 GCA_030532485.1 Pseudoclavibacter sp. | reverse complement strand
CACCCCCGAGCAGCTGCAGCAGCAGTTCCAGCAGCCGCCGGCCACGCCCGACCAGATGGAGCGCATGTCCTACGAGGACACGATCGCCAAGACCGGCGGCCTGTTCCTCGCGGTGCTCGCGGCCGCCGCGGTCTCGTGGTTCGTCTGGCCGCTGGCGTTCCTCGGGATGCTCGGCAGCATCGGCCTGGGCATCTACCTGGCCTTCCAGCGCGAGCCCAAGGTGGGCGCCATCTGGGCCTTCGCGGTCGCGGAGGGCCTGCTGGTGGGCGGCATCACCTCCATCCTGGAGCGCATGTACCCGGGCGTCGCCATGCAGGCGGTGCTCGCGACCGTCGCGGTCGTGGCCACGGTGCTGCTGCTCTTCCGCTCCAAGAAGGTGCGCACCTCGCCGCGCATGACCAAGATCGTCATGGTGGCGATGCTGGCCTACTTCGTGTTCTCGCTCTCGAACGTGTTCGTGACGATGTTCAACCCCGCCATGGGCTCGTGGGGCATGCGCAGCATGCCGGTCTTCGGCATCCCGCTGGGCGTGATCCTGGGCGTGCTCGCCGTGCTCATGGGCGCCTACATGCTCGTGATGGACTTCGAGTTCATCAAGAACGGCGTGGACGCGGGCGCGCCCCGCAAGTACGGCTGGATCGGCGCCTACGCGCTCGTCAGCACGATCGTGTTCATCTACATCGAGCTGCTGCGCCTGATCGCGATCCTGCGCAACAACTGAGGCGCCCCGCGCCTCGCACGCGCCTTCGAAACGTGCGTCCTCGCCCGAACCGTGCGGTTGTACCGCACGGTTCGGGCGTTCCTGCACGTTTCGCTTCGGGGGGGGGGAAGTGTGGAGGGGCGGGGCTACTCCCACTCGATGGTGCCGGGGGGCTTGGAGGTCACGTCCAGGACCACGCGGTTGATCTCGGGCACCTCGTTGGTGATGCGGTTCGAGATGCGGGCCAGAAGATCGTAGGGCAGCCTCGTCCAGTCCGCGGTCATGGCGTCCTCGCTGGAGACCGGCCGGAGCACGATCGGGTGCCCGTAGCTGCGGCCGTCGCCCTGGACCCCCACCGAGCGCACCTCCGCGAGCAGCACGACCGGGCACTGCCAGATCTCGCCGTCCAGCCCCGCCGCGCTCAGCTCGGCCCGCACGATCGCATCCGCGCGCCGCAGCGTGTCCAGCCGCTCCTCGGTCACCTCGCCGACGATGCGGATCGCCAGCCCCGGCCCGGGGAAGGGCTGGCGGCCGACGATCGCCTCCGGCAGGCCCAACTCGCGCCCGATCCGCCGCACCTCGTCCTTGAACAGGGTGCGCAGCGGCTCGATCAGCTCGAACTGCAGGTCCTCCGGCAGCCCGCCCACATTGTGGTGGCTCTTGATGTTCGCCGTCCCCGTGCCCCCGCCGGACTCGACCACGTCCGGGTACAGCGTGCCCTGCACGAGGAAGCGGATCGGCTCGCCCGCCTCCGCCGCCTCGGACACCAGCTCCCGCTCGGCGGTCTCGAAGACCCGGATGAACTCGCGGCCGATGATCTTGCGCTTGTGCTCCGGGTCCGCCACCCCCGCGAGGGCCTGCAGGAAGCGCTCCCGGGCGTCGACCGTGACCAGCCGCACGCCCGTGGAGGCCACGTAGTCCTCCTCCACCTGGCGGCGCTCGTCCTGGCGCAGCAGGCCGTGGTCGACGAAGACGCAGACCAGCCGATCGCCCACGGCGCGATGCACCAGGGCCGCTGCGACGGCCGAGTCGACGCCGCCGGACAGGGCGCACAGCACCCTGGCGCCGCCCACCCGCTCCCGGATGCGGGCCACCTGCTCCTCGACGACGTTCCCGCTGGTCCACTCCCCCGGCAGCCCGGCGATATCGTGCAGGAAGCGCTCCAGCACGTCCTGGCCGTGCTCGGAGTGGCGGACCTCGGGGTGCCACTGCACGCCCGCCATCCGCCGAGCGGGGCACTCGAAGGCCGCCACCGGCGTGTCCTCGGTCGCGGCCAGGACCCGGAACCCCTCCGGGGCGCGGGCGACCGAGTCGCCGTGGCTCATCCAGACCGTCTGGGCGGCCGGCTGCTCGCGCAGCAGCGTGCCGGACTGCTCGACCCGCAGCGCCGTCGAGCCGTACTCCCGCCGACCGGTGCGGGCGACCTCGCCGCCGAGGGCGGCGGCCATCGCCTGGAAGCCGTAGCAGATGCCGAGCACCGGCACCCCGAGCTCCAGGATCCCGGCGTCCAGGGCGGGCGCGCCCTCCTCGTACACCGAGGAGGGACCGCCGGACAGGACGATCGCCGCCGGGTTCCTGGCGGCCAGCTGCTCGGCGGTGGCCGTGTGCGGCATGATCTCGCTGTAGACCCGGGCCTCGCGCACGCGTCGCGCGATGAGCTGGGCGTACTGCGCGCCGAAGTCGACGACGAGCACCGGGCGCTGCGCGGTGCCGGCGGAGGGGACGGGGTCGGCCTGGGCTGTCATGGCTGCCTCTCGCGAAGGGGGCGGGGTGGGAAGGGATGCCGCGGCGGGATCCGGCTCATGCCGGCTTCTCCCGGCGCTCCGCGTCGAGCCGCGCCTCGACCTCGGCGGCCACCTCGGCGTCCAGTTCGGCCCGTTCGCGTTCGCTCAGCCCGGCCTCGATCTCGGCCAGTTCACGTTCCTCGGCTGCCCGCTCCGCCGCCTTCCGCTCCATCCGGTCCAGGTCCCGGCGGGCCCGGCGCACCATCAGGTGCTCGGTGACGAAGGACATGAACGGCACCACCCCGCCGGCGGCCATCGCCAGCAGGGTCCACAGCGGCCAGCGCAGGGACTGCCACAGGACGTAGCAGGCCAGGAGGTAGACGACGTAGAACCAGCCGTGCACGATGAGCACCCACAGGCTCAGGTTGAGGCCGGTCGTCGAGCCCTCCAGGACCAGGGCGATCGGCCCGGAGGCCCCGAAGGCGTCGACCTCCAGGTGGAAGCCGTACTTCAGGACCATCTCGACCACCAGCAGGATCAACAGCACGCCGGTGACGTAGGAGGCGACCCGGTAGGCGCCCAGCCGCAGACGGAAGCGGGGCAGGGCGGGCCTGGGTTCCTCGTGCATGCCGACCATTCTACGAGCCGCCTCCGCCCCCGGCCCCGTGCGCGGACCGCCGCTCGCGCAGGGCGCGCAGCCGCTCGGCCCGCACCTCGGCGGTCAGCCGCTCCCGGGCGCCTCGGGGCGCCGCCCGCTCCCGCTCGAACTCGTCGCGCGCCAGCCGCCACCACATGACCACGGCGAACACGGCGAACACGATCCACTCGATCGCGTAGAACACGTTGAGCCAGTTCACCCCGGCCGAGTCGACCGCCGGCCGCACCTCGATGGCCTCCAGCCCGGCGGGCGCAGGCCCGGCCGGCTCCAGGATCGCGTACGCCGCGTAGGGCCGCTCCGGCGGACTCGCCCAGCGGTTGACCAGCTGCGCGGGCGCCACCGTCAGCGGCCGGCCCGGGTCCCCGGCGCGGGGACGCTCGGGCGCCTGGCCGAGCTGGAGGCGCCCCGTCCACTCCCTCGCGGCGGCCCCGTCCGACTCCGCCGCGAGGCGCTCGGCCGCCCGCCGCGCGCTCCCCTCGTCGGGGGCCCAGCCGAGGGCGAGCACCAGGCCCGGCAGCCGGCCCGCCTCCGCCTCGGGCTCGGCCGCCAGGTGATCGACGCTGCCGTCGTCGGTGACCACCAGGTGCCCGAGCACCCAGTACCCCTCGCGCTCGCCCTGCAGCCGGCCGGGCACGAGCTCGAAGTCGCGCGGATCCAGCACCCCGCGCATCCGGACGCGCTGCCCGAGCCGCTCCTCCGTGACCGGCTCCAACGGCCGCAGGGCCTCGCCCAGCGGCACGGCCTGCTCCAGACCCGGATCGGGACGGTAGGGCTGGGCCGAGCGGATCGCGGCCTCCAGCTGCCAGCGACCGAGCGCCGCGAAGACGCTCGCGGCCGCCAGTGCGAGCAGCAGCACCGCGATCCACTTGGGCCTGGCCAGGACGCGCAGCACGGCGGACTACTCCTCCGGGGCCGTCCCGATGGGGGTGTTGCCGCCGGCGCCGGTCAGCACGGCCGTGATGTCCGGGGCCTCCAGCCGCACGCGATCGGCCGACTCGTCGTCCGGCTCGTGCTGGCTGGCGATCTCGGCGGCGACCCGGCGGCGGTAGGTCTCGACCTCCTGCCGGGTGCGCTCGGCGTCCCAGCCGTGCACCTCGGCCATGAGCTCGGCGGCCACGGGCGCCGCGCTCACACCGCGGTCCCAGGCCTCGATCGAGATGCGGGTGCGGCGGGCGAGCACGTCGTCGAGGTGCAGCGCCCCCTCGTGGGAGGCGGCGTAGAGCAGCTCCGCGCGGATGTAGTCGTCGGCGCCGGGCACCGGCTCGGCCAACTCCGGCCGCTCCTGCAGGATGTCCAGGATCTCGTCGCTCAGGGTGCCGTAACGGTTCAGCAGGTGCTCGACCCGCACCCGGTGCAGGCCGAAGGCGCGGGCGATCTTGCCGCGCCGGTTCCACGCCGCCCGGTAGCCGACCGCGCCCAGCAGCGGCACGTCCTCGGTGATGGAAGGCGAGATGCGCCCGTCCAGGGCGTCCACGGCCGCGTCGATCGCGTCCTTGGCCATCACCCGGTAGGTGGTGTACTTGCCCCCGGCGATGAGCACCAGACCCGGCACCGAGTGGGCGACCAGATGCTCCCGGCTGAGCTTGGAGGTCTCGTCGCTCTCGCCCGCCAGCAGGGGACGCAGGCCCGCGTAGACGCCCTCCACGTCGTCCCGGCTGAGCTTGACGGCCAGCACCTCGTTGACCCGCTCCAGGATGTAGTCGATGTCCGCGGCGGTCGCCGCCGGGTGGGCCTTGTCC
The DNA here is from genome assembly GCA_030532485.1 of Pseudoclavibacter sp. GTDB lineage: Bacteria > Actinomycetota > Actinomycetes > Actinomycetales > Microbacteriaceae > Pseudoclavibacter. Next base: position 8,787 of record JAUNLB010000063.1, on the reverse strand, counting down.
AGGTTCCAGTCGGTGTCGGTCGTCCCGACGATCCAGTGCCGTCCCCAGGGGATGACGAACAGCACGCTCTTCTCGGTGCGCAGCAGCAGCCCGGACTGGGACTGGAAGCGGTCGCGGGGCACCAGCAGGTGCACGCCCTTGGAGGCGCGGACCCGGAAGGAGCCGCGGGCGCCGACCATCTTGTTCGTGTCGTCGGTCCACACGCCCGTGGCGTTGACCACCTGCTTGGCGCGGATCTCGAAGCGCTCGCCGCTTTCGGCGTCCACCGCCTGGACGCCCACCACCCGCTCGCCGACCTTCAGGAAGCCCTCCACGCGCACCCGGGGAGCGACGTGGGCCCCGTAGGCGGAGGCGGTGCGGGCGAGCGTCGCCACGTAGCGGGCGTCGTCGACGCTCGCGTCGTAGTAGGTGAGTCCCCCGACGAAGGCGTTGCGGCTGAGGCCGGGGGCGAGCTTGGCGACCTGTCGACGGCTCAGGTGCCGGTGATGGGGGACGCCGGGGCTGAGCTTGCCGGTGTGGCTGAACACGTCGTACAGCAGCATGCCGGCCCCGACGTAGAACCGCTCCAGCAGCGGCTTCTGCAGGGGGTAGAGGAAGCGGACGGGCTTGACCAGGTGGGGGGCGATGCGCTGCAGCAGCAGGCCCCGCTCGATCAGCGCCTCCCGCACGAGGCCGAAGTCCATCTGCTCCAGGTAGCGGATGCCGCCGTGGATGAGCTTGGAGGAGCGCGAGGAGGTGCCGGAGGCGAAGTCGCGGGCCTCCACCAGGCCGACGCTGAGACCGCGGGTGACGGCGTCGAGCGCCGCCCCGGCCCCGACGATGCCGCCGCCGATGACGAGCACGTCGAGGTTCTTGGCGCGCAGCGCCTCGATGGCCTTGGCGCGCTCGGCCGGGCCGAGGCGCGTGGATCGCTTGGCGGATTCGGACATGTCTGATGACTCCTTTCGAGTACGGAGGGGCTCGGCGGTGGTCTCCCCGGGCCCCTCAGGCGTCCGCAACGGGGCTGAGGATCGTCTCGGCGCGCTGGAACTCCTTGAGGTCCGAGTAGCCGGTGGTCGCCATGGCGTAGGCGAGCGCGCCGACCAGGTTGGAGCGGCCCTCGGCGGCGGAGGCCGGGCCGAAGAGGATCTCCCGCATCGGCGCCGTCTGGCCGATCCGCACGCGGTTGCCGCGCGGCAGGGTGGCGTGGCGCGCCTCGGCGCCCCAGTGCCAGCCGCGCCCCGGCGCGTCGCTCGCGCGGGCGAGCGCGGCGCCCAGCATGACCGCGTCGGCGCCGCAGGCGACGGCCTTCACCAGATCGCCGGAGGTGGAGATGCCGCCGTCCGCGATGACGTGCACGTAGCGGCCGCCGGACTCGTCCAGGTAGTCGCGGCGGGCGCCGGCGACGTCGGCGATCGCGGTCGCCATGGGGGCGTGGATGCCGAGCACGCGCCGGGTCGTGGAGGCCGCCCCGCCGCCGAAGCCGACGAGCACGCCGGCCGCGCCGGTGCGCATGAGGTGCAGCGCGGCCGTGTAGGTGGCGGCGCCGCCGACGATCACGGGCACGTCGAGCTCGTAGATGAACCGTTTGAGGTTGAGCGGCTCCTGCCTGCGCGAGACGTGCTCGGCCGAGACGGTGGAGCCGCGGATGACGAACAGGTCCGCGCCGGCCTGCAGCACGTCGCTGTAGAACTGCACGGTCCGCTGGGGCGAGAGGGCCCCGGCGACGGTCACGCCCGCCTGACGGATCTGCCGCAGCCGCTCCTTGATCAGCTCGCCGCGGATGGGTTCGCGGTACAGCTCCTGCAGCCGGGCGGTCGACTCGCGGTCCGGCAGCTCCGCGATCTCGGCCAGCAGGGGCGCGGGGTCCTCGTAGCGGGTCCACAGCCCCTCCAGGTCCAGCACTCCCAGGCCCCCCAGGCGGCCGATCTCGATCGCGGTCTGCGGGGAGACGACGCTGTCCATCGGGGCGGCCAGCACCGGGATGTCGAAGGAGAAGGCGTCGATCGTCCAGGACACCGAGACGTCCTCCGGATCCCGGGTGCGCCGCGAGGGCACGATCGCGACGTCGTCGAAGGAGTACACGCGGCGCGCCCGCTTGGCCCGGCCGATCTCGATCTCAGTCACCCGCACAGCCTATCCGGCTCCGCCCTCAGCGCAGCCGTGCGCCCTGCCCGCGACGCCACAGCGCCCACTCGCGCAGCGCGAGGAAGGCGGGGATCGCGAAGGCCATGGCGATCGCCAGCCCGATCGGCACGACGAGCCAGGCCCATTTCGACCAGCCCAGCCGGGCCGCCTCCGCGAGCAGCAGCACGCAGGCGGCGACGGAGACGACGAGCAGATCGATCGCGGCCGAGGCGGCACCCGGGTTCGCGAACCAGGAGCCGAGGTAGCTCATGCCCTGCGGGTCCCGGAAAAAGGCGATGTTCGCCCACCAGGTGCCGACCAGGCCCGTCAGGGCGAGCAGGGCGTAGAGCCCGGCGCGCCACGGTCTGCCGCGCACCGGATGCTGAAGGGGTTCCCCCTCGCCCCTCGGACCGCGTCGATCAGCGTGCATGGCGATCCTCCCGATGGCCTCGCGCGAATTGATACCGTAACTATCGATAGTTATAGTATCAGTATGCGCATCTCCGAACTCAGCGAACGCGGCGGCGTCCCCGCAGCGACGATCAAGTTCTACACGCGCTCCGGACTGCTGCCCCCCGGCAGACGCACCGGCCACAACCGGACCGAGTACGGCCAGGAGCACCTCGCCCGACTGCGGCTCGTGCGCGCGCTGCTCACGCAGGGCGGACTGTCGCTGACCGCCGTGCGCGAGGTGCTCGCCGTCCTCGACGACCCGGACGTTCCCACCGCCTGTGCGATCGGCACGGCCCACAGCGCCCTGCCCGGCCCCGAGCGCGCGCCCTCCCCCGAGTCCACCCGCCGCATCCACGAGCTCGCCTCCCGTCGCAACTGGGCCGTGCGCGAGGAGGATCCCGCCGTCGCGATCGCCGCAGCGGCCCTCGACGCCTATCGGGAGATCGATCGCGACGACCTCGCCGACGGTCTGGACGACTACGCGGAGGCGGCCGATCTGATCGCGACCGCCGATCTCGAGCTCACCCTCGCCTCGGGCGCGCGCGAGCGCATGGTCGAGAGCGCGGTCGTCGGCACGATCGTCGGCGATCGACTCCTGACCGGGCTGCGCCGCATCGCCCAGCAGTCCCGCTCCGGCGAGGTACTCGGGCCCCCCGATGAGGAGGCCTGCTCGCAGAGCGGGCAGACACGCGAAGCTCCGCACGACACACGCCCCTGACTCCGAGAAGGAGTTCCGAATGCCCCCGAGCGCCTGGCTTCCCTCGCGGACGGCCCTGCATCGTCCACTGCTGTGGACCGCGATCGCAATGGCCGCGCTCTCCCTCGCGCTGGCCGTCCTCGCCGTCGTCGCACCGAACGAGATCACCGGACGCAACGGCTGGTTCAAGCCCCTGAAGTTCAGCCTCTCGATCGCCCTGTACACCGCCACGACGGCCTGGCTGCTGGGGCTGCTGTCGCCCCGTCGCGCGCTCGGCCGGATCGGCACGGGGATCGCCCTGTGCATGCTCGTCGAGATCGCGGTGATCACCGGGGCCGCCGCCCTGGGCGCCACGAGCCACTTCAACGTGTCCACGCCCGAGCACGCCCTCGCCTACGGCATCATGGCCGTCTCGGTCCTCATCGCCTGGGTGCTGATGATCGTCCTGGCCGTCGCCGCCTGCCGCCGGGACGTCCAGCGGGGGCGGCCCGCGCGCCGGCTCGCCGTGCAGGCGGGCCTGGCCCTCACCGTCGTCGGCATGGGGCTCGCCTTCCTCATGACCGCCCGGCCCGAGCAGGGCGGCATCGCCGGCGCCCACGCGGTCGGCGCCCCGGACGACGGACCGGGACTGTGGTTCCTGGGCTGGAGCACCACCGGAGGGGATCTGCGCATCGGCCACTTCTTCGGGATGCACGCCCTGCAGGCCGTGCCGCTGCTGGCGCTGCTGCTGGAGCGGCTGGCCGCCCGGCTGCCGCGGCTGCGGGACGAGGGGGTGCGGAACCGGCTGGTGGGGGTCGGCTCGGCCGGCTACCTCGGGCTCATGGCGCTGGTGACGGTCCAAGCCCTGGCCGGCGAGCCGATCACCTCGCCGAGCCCGCCGACGCTGCTGGCCGGAGCGGGCCTTTCGGCCGCCCTCGCGGCCGCGGCGGTGCTCGCCGTCCGCCTGCCCGCTCAGCGGCGGTAGTTCGGGGCCTCCACGACCATCTGCACGTCGTGCGGGTGGGACTCCTTGAGCCCCGCGCTGGTGATCCGGACGAACTTGCCCTTCTCCTGCAGCTGCGGGATCGTGCGGGCGCCGACGTAGAACATCGACTGCCGAAGGCCCCCGATGAGCTGGTGCACCGTCTGGCGCACCGAGCCGCGGTAGGCGACCCGTCCCTCGATGCCCTCGGCGATGAGCTCGTCGTCGCTGGGCACGTCCGCCTGGAAGTAGCGGTCCTTCGAGTAGGAAGTGCGCTTGCCTCGGGTCTGGAGCGCTCCGAGCGAGCCCATGCCCCGATAGGACTTGTACTGCTTGCCGTTCACGAAGATCAGGTCCCCCGGGGACTCGTCGGTGCCCGCCAGCAGCGAGCCGAGCATGACCGAGGAGGCGCCCGCGACCAGGGCCTTGGCGATGTCGCCCGAGTACTGCAGCCCGCCGTCCGCGATCACCGGGACGCCCGCGGGGCCGGCCGCCAGGGAGGCCTGATGGACGGCGGTGACCTGCGGCACCCCGACGCCGGCGACCACCCGGGTGGTGCAGATCGAACCGGGGCCCACGCCCACCTTCACCGCGTCCGCGCCCGCCTCCACGAGCGCCTGGGCGCCCTCGCGGGTGGCGATGTTGCCGCCGATCACGTCCACCGCCTGCGCGGCCGGATCCGCCTTCAGGCTCCGGATCATCTCCAGCACGCCCGCGGACTGGCCGTTCGCGGTGTCCACGACGAGCACGTCGACGCCGGCCTCCACCAGCCGCATGGCCCGCTCCCGGCCGTCGCCGAAGAAGCCGATCGCCGCGCCCACCCGCAGGCGGCCCGAATCGTCCTTGGTCGCGTTCGGGTACTTGTCGGACTTGTCGAAGTCCTTGACCGTGATCAGCCCGCGCAGCCGGCCCTCGCCGTCCACGAGGGGCAGCTTCTCGATCCGGTGGCGCCCGAGCAGGCGGATCGCCTCCGCCGGCTCCACGCCCACCGGCGCGGTGACCAGCGGAGCCGCGGTCATGACCTCGCGCACCCGGGTGGTCTCGAAGGCCCCCTCGTCCACGAAGCGCATGTCGCGGTTCGTGATGATGCCCACGAGCGTGCCGTCCTCCTCGACGACCGGCAGGCCCGAGACGCGGTACTGCCCGCAGATCGCGTCGACCTCGGCGACCGTCGCGTCCGGACCGGTCGTGATCGGATTGGTGATCATCCCGGACTCGCTGCGCTTGACCCGGTCGACCATCTCCACCTGCTCGTCGATCGAGAGGTTGCGGTGCAGGATCCCGAGGCCCCCCTGGCGAGCCATGGCGATCGCCATCCTGGTCTCGGTCACGGTGTCCATGGCCGCCGACAGCAGCGGCACCTTCAGGCTGATGCGGCGGGTCAGGCGGCTGGCGGTGTCCGCCTCGGAGGGGATGACGTCGGTGTGTCCCGGCAGCAGCAGCACGTCGTCGTAGGTGAGTCCGGTCAGGGAGAACGGGTCGTGCTCGGTCATCGCATCCTGTTTCGCATCGGGGTCGGCGGAGGGTGTCAGCAGCGTAACGCCTCGGCGCGGGGGCTGCCAGGCCTTCGAACTGCCGGGCTCCGGCGCTGCCCGGGCCCTGGAGGCGGGAACCGGAGGGGCGGGGTCTTTATTCCCCCGCCGCCGGGCGTCCGGCGTTGCGGAGCAGATCCGCCGTGAACAGCGCGAGCGCCGCCCACACGAGCACGAAGCCGGCCCAGCGCTCCGGCGGCATGCGCTCGTGCAGCAGGAGCACCGCGATGAGGAACTGCAGGCTCGGGGCGATGTACTGGGCGATCCCGATCTCCACGAGCGTCAGCCGCTTCGCGGCCCGGGCGAACAGCAGCAGCGGCAGGCTCGTGGCCACGCCCGCGAACAGCAGGGCGATCGTCGGCACCGGCGCCCGCCCGAAGCCGAGCCCGCCGCCCGCGAAGACGGTCCAGGCCAGGCAGGCCGCCCCCAGCGGGGCCAGCATCGTCGTCTCGACCGTGAAGCCCGCCAGCGCGTCGATCCGGGCGCCGGCGAGCTTCTTGACCAGCCCGTACACCGCGAAGCTCACGGCCAGCACGAGCGCGATCCACGGCAGTCGGCCGTAGGCGAGCAGCTGCACGAGGAGCCCCGCGGCGGCGACCCCGACCGCGGCCCACTGCAGAGGCCGCAGCCGCTCGCGCAGCACGAGCATGGCCAGGGCCACCGAGACGAGCGGGTTCAGGAAGTAGCCGAGCGAGGCGTCCAGGGCCTGGTGGGTGGAGACCGCGTAGACGTAGACGAGCCAGTTCACGGCGATGAACAGGCCGGCGGCGGCCAGCCCCGCCAGCGCCCGCGCGGAACGCAGCAGGCCGGACACGGCGCCTCTGCTCGCCGGCACGAGCAGCACGAGCGGCAGGCACAGGGCGACGCTGAACAGGATCCGCCAGCCCACGATCTCGACCGGGTGCACGTCGTCCATGAGGCTGAAGTACAGCGGCAGCGTGCCCCACAGCCCGTAGGCGGCGATGGCGGTGGGGAAGCCTCCGCGTCGTTGAGTGTCGTCCGGCACCGGACGATGCTAACGCCGTGCGCCCCGAACGACGCAGCCGCCCCGGGCGGACCCGGGGCGGCTGCGCTCGGAGCTGCGGCGTCTAGCCGATCTTGGCGAGCACGTCGCGCGCCGAGAGGACGAGGTAGTCGGTGCCGCCGTACTTGACCTCGGTGCCGCCGTACTTCGAGTAGATGACCTTGTCGCCCACGGCGACGTCCAGCGGAACACGGTTGCCGTTGTCGTCGACGCGGCCCGGGCCGACGGCCACGACGGTGCCCTCCTGGGGCTTCTCCTTGGCGGTGTCCGGGATGACGAGGCCCGAGGCCGTGACCTGCTCGGCCTCGAGCTGCTGGATGACGATGCGGTCCTCGAGCGGCTGGATGTTCACCGACACGGTAACCCTCTTTCTGCGTTCGGAAAGTTCATGACTTAGCACCCTCGCGTGGAGAGTGCTAAAGGGAGTCTAGGCGGATGCCCGCGGCGATGGCAACGCGGGGGCCGAGGCGTCCGCCGGTAGCGTAGTCGCGTGGACCGCCAGGAACTCATCGCACTGCTCACGCCCGAGGCCATGGGACTGCTCGCCCGCCTGCCGCGGCTCGACGGACCCGGGGACGCGCTCGGCCTGGTGACCCGCCTGCGCCGGGAGGGGCACGCGCCGGCGACCGTGGCGGCCGTGCTCGGCCAGCTGCGCCTGCGCCGCCGGGCGGCCGCGAAGTTCGGCCCCTTCGCCGAGCGCATGCTGTTCACCGAGGCGGGGCTGGAGCAGGCCACCCGGCTGCAGATCGCGGCCCACCACGCGGAGCGCTTCCGGGCGGCCGGCGTGCGCTCCATCGCGGATCTGGGCTGCGGCATCGGCGCGGACAGCATGGCCTTCGCCTCGCTCGGCTTCCGCGTGATCGCGGTGGACCGGGACGAGGTGACCGCGGCGGTCGCGACGCACAATCTGGCGGTCTTCGACGATGTGGAGGTGCGGCACGGCGCGGCCGAGGAGCAGGATCTGAGCGAGGTGGAGGCCCTCTGGTTCGACCCCGCCCGGCGTGCGGACGGCAAGCGGCTGCGCGACCCCGGGGACTGGTCGCCGTCGCTCGACTTCGTCTTCGCCCGCGGCGGGCCGGGCCGACGCCACGCCCTGGGGGTCAAGCTGGCCCCCGCCGTGCCGCACGAACTGCTGCCCGAGGGGGAGGGCGTCGAGACCCAGTGGGTCTCGGTGGACCGGGAGCTGGTGGAGTCGACCGTCTGGGCCGGCGGCACCGAGCGGCCCGGCGTCACCCGTTCGGCGCTCGTGACCGGTCGGCGCGGCAGCCACGAACTGAACGCCGAGGGGGCCGCCGAGGACGAGCCCGTCGGCGAGCTGGGCGCCTATCTGCACGAACCGGACCCGGCGGTCGTGCGCGCCCGGCTCATCGGGGACCTCGCCCGCGAGCTGGGGGCGAGGATGATCGCCCCGGACATCGCCTGGATGACGACGGACGAGGCGGCCGCAAGCCCCTTCGCCGCGTCCTTCCGGGTCCGGGAGGTGCTGCCCCTCCAGCCGGCCAGGCTCAAGCGGGAGCTGCGCGAGCGCGGCATCGGCGCCCTGGAGATCAAGAAGCGCGGCGTGGACGTCGACCCGGCCGAGCTGCGCCGACGGCTCGCGCTGCGCGGCGAGGAGCAGGCGACGCTCATCCTGACCCGCATCGGCGCGGCCCGCCGCGCGATCCTGGCCGATCGCGAAGCGGAGCCCGAGCCGGACCCGATCAGCCCATGAGCAGGACGACGACGACCGTGACGAGCCCGATCAGCGCGTCCAGCACGCCCAGGCCGAGCCCGACGAGCCCGAAGGTCTTGGCCCGGCCGGTCTTGCGCATGGTCATCGCGCCGAGCACGATGGCCGCGATGCCCAGCAGGAGCGAGAGGATGTAGGCCCAGCCCGGAAGCAGGAGCAGGAGCAGGCCGAGCCCGCCCAGCACGAGGGCCGCCAGTCCCAGGCCCGGCGAGGCGGACGCCTCGGCCAGGCCGCTCTGCCCGTAGGGCACCTGGCCGTACTGGCCGGCCTGGGCGCCGTACTGGC
>JAUNLB010000062.1 GCA_030532485.1 Pseudoclavibacter sp. | reverse complement strand
TCGAACCCGCGACCTCACGATTATGAGTCGTGCGCTCTCACCAACTGAGCTACCCAGCCACGCGGACGCCGCCCGTCATGCGGGCGGCGATCGAGCCCCGAGTCAGGATTGAACTGACGACCCCTTCCTTACCATGGAAGTGCTCTGCCACTGAGCTATCGGGGCGGATGGCCCCCGGACTTGTGGTCCGAAAGGCACCGGTCGAGCATAGCACCTGCGGGCGCCGAACTCGAATCGTTCAGGCCGAGGCGCCCGCATCCGGGCGGGTCACCACGGTGTCCGGCTTGTTCTTGGACTCGATGAACGCCTTCGGGTCCACCTTGACGCCGCCGATGTGCACCTCCAGGTGCAGGTGCGCACCCGTCGAGGAGCCCGTATTGCCGACCTTGCCGAGCTCGTCGCCGACGTTCACGATCTGGCCGGGCTTGACCGCGATCGAGCCGACCAGCATGTGGGCGTAGACGGAGACGACGCGCTCGCCGTCGATGAAGTGCTCGACCTCGACGTACACGCCCAGACCGCCGTTGTCGGTCTGGTGGGCCGTGATGACCCGCCCGGCCGCGATGGCGCCGATGGGCGTGCCCTCGGCGGGGGCGAAGTCGACGCCCTTGTGATCGCTGGAGCAGGAGGCGCAGGGCGCGACACGACTGCCGAAGAAGTCGGTGATCTTGACGCCGACGGGGAACGGCCACTGGACCGTGCCGGTGAGGTCGTTCCGGTAGGCGCCCGCGTCCGGCAGCCCCGAGGCCAGGTTGGCGGCCGTCGCGCTGCCGAGCGTGGCGACCGCGAAGGAGTCGGGCCGGGCGTTCTGCCCCTGCGGCGCAACCCCCGAGACGGTGAGCTCCTGGGCCCCGGTCATGAGATTCGCGTCGGCGACCGTGTCCTCGGAGACCGAGGAGGACGAGGAGGCGTTGGCGGGGATCGTGGAGGCGACCGCGACGGAGGCGGCGAATCCGATCGCCGTCACCCCCGCCGCACCGCGGACGAGGCCGCCGCGCCTGCTCTTGCGCTCGGGCCGCTCGGCCTGGCGCACCCGCACGACCTTGGCGCGCGAGGAACCGGATTTGACGGGGCGCAGCTCCTGCTCGTTGCGCAGGAAGCTGCGCGGCACCGGAATGCCGTCGATCGCGCCGCTCGCCGGCTCGATGCGGGAGGTGTCCTCCACCGGGGTCCGGGGGCGCTGCGGCGCGGGACTCGGGCGGCGGCTCGGGGCGGCGGGGCGCTGGATCCGCTGCTCGCCGGTCGCGGCGCTCGAGGCGGGCCGGACGACCGGACGGGCGGGACGCACCCGGGGCAGGGCGGAGGCCGGCCGGACCGGGCGCGAGCGAGGGGCGGAGGGGAGCTCCTGCGTCCGGGAGCGGTCGCCGCGCGCGACGCTGGAGCCGACGGGCGGTGCGGAGCGGTCGGGGGCTGCGGGACGGGAACGGGACGAGGAGGCCGCCGCGCTGGGCGCCTCCGAGATCGGGGTCACCGGCGCGAGCAGGGCGGTGCCGGGCATCTGGCGCTCGGAGCGGACGCGGCGTTCGGGGCGCCGCCCCGTCTCGGCGAGCGGGGTCCGGGGGGTCTGCGGGCGGGCGGATCCGTCCGGACGGGACGGACCGGCCTGCCGCTCGGGACGCTGCGGCTCGGAGTCCGCCGGCCGCGTCCGCTCCGGTCGGGGCCGGACGGGGGTCTGCGCGCCGACGGGCGGTTCGCTCGCGGGACGACGGTCCCGGCGGCGCTCGGAGACGGCGGGAGCCGGGGCGGCGGAGCGCGTCCGGGCGCCCTCGCGGACGGCCGTCGGCCGGGAACCGGAGGCGGCGGGAGCCGGAGCGTGCCCTCGGGCGGAGGGCGCCGCCGCTTCGTCCGCACCCCGCTCCGTCGGCGCCTGCTCGGCAGCCCGGCGGGCCCGGCGCGTCAGGGGGGGCTGGGGGGCCCGGGCGGTACGGGGACGCTCGCGCTCGGCGGGTTCGGCGGGTGCAGCGCCGCGGGCGGACCGCTCGGCCGCGGCCTGCGCGGCTCGCTCGGCCTCGCGCCGCTCCCGCCGAGACATGGAACCCGTCGAGGAGGGCTCCTGGCCCGTGGGGTATGTCACCGCTGGCTTCCCTTCGCTCTTTCTGAACGGAAGAAATGAATAACCATTACTTTTACAAATGGTCTCCTCAAGGATAACGGATAGATCACGAAGCGATCAACCGAGGGCGTCTGCACGGCGCAGAGCCGCCCGGAGCACGGGCTCGAAGGCCTCCACGAGCGGCGCGGCCCCGGCCAGCACCATGTCCCGCCCCTCTCGACGCTCCCCCAGCCCCTTCACCAGGGCGCCCGCCTCGCGGGCCACGAGGGCTCCGGCCGCGTGATCCCAGGGCTTGATGTCCCGCTCGAAGTAGAGGTCCACCCGCCCGTCCGCGACCGCGCACAGGTCCAGCGCGGCCGCCCCCATGCGCCGCAGATCGCGCACCTCCCCGGCGAACGCCGCCCACGTCCGGGCCTGCTGCCGACGCAGTTCGGGACCGTAGGGGTACCCGGTCGCCACCAGTGCGCGGGAGAGCTCGGCGGTCCGCGAGACGGCCAGCCGCCGTTCGCCGCAGCGGGCGCCGCCGCCCCGGGCCGCACTGAAGGCCTCTCCGGTCATGATGTTCACCACCGCGCCCGCGAGCGCCTCGTGCTCGACCGGGTCCGCCTCGGCGTCCACCCGTCCGGCGGCGACCGCGACGGACACCGCGCAGTGGGGCAGGCCGTAGAGATAGTTGACCGTGCCGTCGATGGGGTCCACGATCCAGCTCAGCCCGCTGGACCCGGCCAGGGAGCCGGACTCCTCGCCCAGGAAGCCGTCACGGGGGCGTTCGCGCGCCAGACGCCCCCGGACGAGGGCCTCGACCTCGCGGTCCGCCTCGGTGACCACATCGGTGAGGCTCGACTTGGTCGCCGCGATCCGCACGCCCTCGGCGCGCCTGCGGGCGGCGAGCTCGGCCGCCTCGCTCGCGACGTCGAGCGCGAGCAGCCGCAGCTCCTCTCGCTCCGCGCTCCGCTCGGCGGGGCCCGGCTCGCCGCCGGGGTCCGGGTCTCGTGCGTCTGCTTCGCCGCTCACGCCGCGAGTGTACCGGCGAAGGGCGCCGCGCCTTTCGGCCGCCGCCGGTCGTACGCTCGCCGCCGGCTGCGAACACATTTGTTTTTCTGTTTTTCTCTTGCTTTCCCTGTGCTTCAGGGGTATGCTGACCGCGTCGCCCGAACGGCGACGCCGAGGGCTCGCACCCGATCGACCGGGTCCGAGCGCGGCCCGCGACGAAGGCGGAAGGGACGGCGGATGTACGCGACGGAGCGACGCGAGCGCATCATGGCCGAACTGCGCGCGACCGGCCGCGTCTCGGTCGCGGCCCTCGCCGAACTGCTCGGCGTCACGAGCGAGACCGTCCGCCGCGATCTGGACCGGCTCGAGTCGGCCGGCCGGATCCAGCGCGTCCACGGCGGCGCCGTGGACGCCGGGCGCGGTTCGATGCACGAGACGGACGTGGCCGAGCGCGAACGCCGCAACCTCGAGGCCAAACGCCGTATCGCCCGCGCCGCCCTCGCCCTGATCCCGGACGGCTTCCGCGGCTCGATCCTGTTCGACGCGGGATCCACGACCGCGCAGCTCGCCGCGCTCCTGAGCGCTCGGGCCGCCGCCGGCGCCCGACGGCTCGTCTGCATCAGCAACTCGGCGCCCATCGTCGCCCTGCTCGCAGCCGAGGGGACCGTACGGGTCGTCGCCCTCGGGGGCCGGGTGCGGGGCGTCACGAGAGCCGCCGTCGGGCCGGCGACGATCGAACAGCTGCGCGGCATGCGCCCCGACCTCGCCTTCCTCGGCACGAACGGGATCAGCGCCGGATTCGGCCTGTCCACGCCCGACGCGGACGAGGCCGAGGTCAAGAGGCGCATGGTGCGCTCCGCCAGACGCGCCGTCGTCCTGGCCGACGCCGCCAAGTTCGGGCAGGAGGCCCTGACCGGCTTCGCCGGACTGGAGGAGGTCGACGTCCTGGTGACCGAGGCGGAGCCGCCGGAGCCGCTCGCCGCCGCCCTGCGCGAGGCGGAGGTCGAGGTGGTGATCGGACGATGATCCTCACCGTCACCCTCAACCCCGCCCTGGACCGCACCGTCGCCCTGAGCGGCCCGCTCGAACGGGGGCGGGTGCAGCGGGTCCGGGACGTCCGGCAGCAGGCCGGCGGCAAGGGGGTCAACGTGACCCGGGCCCTGCTCGCCTCGGGCGTCGAGAGCCTCGCGATCGTCCCCGCCGCCGACGGCGACCCCTTCCTGAGCGCCGCCCGCACCCTGGGCCTGCCGGTGCGCGCCGTGCCCGTGAGCGGCCCGGTGCGCACCAACATCGCCCTCACCGAGCCGGACGGGACCACCACGAAGCTCAACGAGCCCGGGCCGCGGCTGAGCGCGCAGGAGCTGCGAGCGCTGCAGGAGGCGATCCTCGACGAGGTGCGCTCGCGCGGCGTCCGCGAGCTCGTGTTCGCCGGCTCGCTGCCCGCGGGGACGGCCGACGCCGAGTACGCGCGTCTCGTCCGCGAGCTGCGCACGACGCTGGGGGACGCCTGCCCGCGGATCGTCGTCGACGGCTCCGGGGCGCCCATGCGCAGCCTGATCGCCTCCGGCGAGCGCGTCGATCTGATCAAGCCCAACGCCGAGGAGCTCGCCGAGCTGACCGGCGGCGACGGGGAGGCGATGGAGGCCGAGCCCCGGATCGCCCTGGCCGCCGCCCGTCGACTGCTGGAGACGAGCGGCGTGCGCGAGGCCCTGGTCACGCTCGGCGCGGGCGGCGCGCTGCTCGTCGACGCACGACGCGCCCTCTTCGCCCGACCGCCCCGCATCCGCCCCGTCTCCACCGTGGGGGCGGGCGACGCGAGCCTGGCCGGACTCCTGCTCGCCCGCAGCCTGGGCCGCTCCGACGAGCAGGCGCTCGCGCAGGCGACCGCGCACGGCGCCGCGGCGGCCTGTCTGCCCGGCTCCACCATGCCGACGTCCGAGCAGACCGACCCCGGAGCCGTCGAGGTCCGGAGCCTGGAGGCCTCCGGGCGGACGCCCCACGCGGAAGAGGCGCACGGAAGAAACACGGAAGAAAAGAGTCAGCGATGACGGAGATGATCACAGCCGAGCTGGTCGCCCTGGACCAGGATCTGGGCCCGGACAAGGCCGCGGTGATCCGGGCCATGGCGGAGCGCATCGCCGCCTGCGGCAGGGCGACGGACGCCGACGAGCTCTTCCGGGGCTTCTGGGCCCGCGAGCAGCAGGAGCCCACCGGCATCCCGGGCGGCATCGGCATCCCCCACGCCCGCAGCGCCGCCGTGCAGCAGCCGACGCTCGCCATGTCCCGGCTGCGCCCCGGCGTCGACTTCGGCGCGGATGAACCGGCCGACCTCGTGTTCGCGATCGCGGTCCCCGAGGGGGCCGACGACGCCCACCTGCAGCTGCTGTCCACGCTCGCCCGCTCCCTGATCCGCGAGGACTTCACCGCCGCGCTGCGCGAGGCCCCCTCCGCCGAGCGGATCGTCGAGCTCGTGAACGAGGCGCTGGACGGCCCGGCGACCCCCGCCGCGGCGGCCGCCGGGGACGGCGCGCCCGATCCGGACGCCGAGACGAGCGCCGCCCCGTCGGCGGACGGCCCGCGCATCGTCGCCGTGACCGCGTGCGCCACGGGCATCGCCCACACCTTCATGGCGGCCGACGCCCTCGCCGCGGCCGCGAAGCGGGCCGGCGTGGACTTCCACGTCGAGCCCCAGGGCTCCTCGACCGTCACCCCGCTGGACCCGGCCGTCGTGGAGGCCGCCGACGCGGTGATCTTCGCGACGGACGTGGACGTGCGCGATCCGGGCCGCTTCTCGGGCAAGCCGGTGGTCCGAGCACCCGTCAAGCGGGGCGTGGACCGGCCGGACGAGCTGCTGCGGCAGGCGCTCGCGGCGGCGCGCGACCCGGACGCCGAACGGGTCGCCGCGCACGCGGGCGGCACGGCCGAGCGGAAGCCGGAACGGCCGGGGGCCCGCGTCCAGCGCTGGCTCATGACCGGGGTCAGCTACATGATCCCCTTCGTCGCCGGCGGCGGCCTGCTCATCGCCCTGGGCTTCCTGCTGGGCGGCTTCGGGCTCGGGCTCGACCCGGACGGGGACGGCGTCAACGTCGCCGCTGAGGTCTTCCAGCGGCACTCGCTGACGAATCCGCCGCCGGAGGGCCCGGGGTACTTCCTGGGGGCGGTCGCCTTCGTGATCGGCGCGGCGAGCATGGGCTTCCTCGTCCCCGTGCTGGCCGGCTTCATCGCCTACGGCATCGCCGACCGCCCCGGCATCGCGCCGGGCTTCGTCGCCGGCGCGGTCAGCGCCCTCATGGGCGCCGGGTTCATCGGCGGCATCATCGGCGGCCTGCTGGCCGGCCTGGCCGCCTGGTGGCTGGGCACCCTGCGGGCGCCCCGATTCCTGGCCGGGCTCATGCCGGTGGTCGTCATCCCCCTGCTCGGCTCGATCTTCGCGGCGGGCCTCATGGCCCTGGTCCTGGGCGGCCCCATCGCCCGCCTGAGCGAGGGGCTCACCGGCTGGCTGAACGGCCTGAGCGGCGGCGGCGCGGTCCTGCTGGGCGCGATCCTGGGGTTCATGATGTGCTTCGACCTGGGCGGACCGGTCAACAAGGTCGCCTACTCCTTCGCGGTCGCCGGCCTCGGTGCGGGCTCGCTGGAGAACCAGGGGCCGTGGCTCATCATGGCCGCCGTCATGGCCGCGGGCATGGTGCCCCCGATCGCCCTGTCGGTGGCGACCTTCCTCGCCCCGAAGCGCTTCACCGCGGCCGAGCGGGAGAACGGCAAAGCCGGCTGGCTGCTGGGGCTCTCCTTCATCACCGAGGGGGCGATCCCCTTCGCCGCGGCGGATCCGCTGCGCGTGCTGCCCGCCTGCATGGCCGGGGGCGCCGTCACCGGCGCGCTGAGCATGGCCATGGGCGTCACATCCCAGGCCCCGCACGGCGGCATCTTCGTGTTCTTCGCGATCGGGAACCTGCTGTGGTTCGTGCTGTCGATCCTCGCCGGCGCCGCGATCAGCTGCCTGCTCGTGATCGCGCTCAAGGGCGTCGCCCGGCGCCGGACCGCCGCCGCACCCTGACCCCCTCCCCACCCGAGCCGCTCCGCTCTGGCCCCGGCGGCCCCGATCGGCCAGGCCGCGGCGCGACGTCCATCCCTCGATACGCTGGCCCCGGCGGCCCCGATCGGCCAGACTGTGAGGGCGACCCTTCCAGAAAGGACACCACCATGGCCGAACGTCAGGCGACCATCGCGAGCAAGTCGGGCCTCCACGCCCGTCCCGCCAAGCTCTTCGTCGAGGCGGTGCAGAAGCAGCCGGTGAACGTCACGATCCAGCTGGGCGACGGCCCCGCGATGAACGCGGGCAGCATCCTCTCCCTCATGGGCCTGGGCGCCGCCCACGGCACCGTCGTCACTCTGAAGGCCGAGGGCGAGGGCGCCGAGGCCGCGCTGGACGAGCTGGTCACCCTGCTGGAGACCGACCTGGACGCCCAGTAGGCGGCGCCCGGCGGCGGACCGCCCGGCGGCCGCCGCCGGAATCCGCCCGTTTTTGACGTTTCCGCCCACTGCTGCAGCGGACGGAAACGTCAAAAACGGGCGGAAACAGGCCGCCTCGCCTCTCGCGGCGGTACCGGCACGGAGGAAGGAGCGGCATGCCCGAGCAGATCGCCCGGCTGCTGGACCCCGCGTGGCTCGTGCCCGCCGTGATCGCGGTCCTGCTGCTGGTGCCCCGCACCCGGTCGCTGCTCGGCCCGGTCACGACGATCTACCACGAATTCGGGCACGCCCTGGTCGGCGTGCTCTTCGGCGCCCGCGTCGCGGGCATCCGGGTCTTCTTCGACGGCAGCGGCGAGGCCCGGCTGGCCCACCCGCCCGGCGCGCGGCGCCGGATCGGGCGGGCCATGTCCCTGTGGGCGGGGTATCTGACCCCGCCGCTGACCGGCATGGGGCTGCTCGCCCTCGTCCTGCTCGGCCGGGAGCCCTGGCCCCTGGCGGCAACGGTGGCCGTCGGGCTCGCGGTGCTGCTGTTCATCCGGAACTGGCAGGGGCTGCTCGTCATGCTCCTCTACCTCGGCGCCCTCGCACTGGCCGCGATCGACTGGCGGGGCTTCGGGGACGGGATCGTCTCCGGGATCGCCTCCCTGCTGATCATCGGCGGGGTGCTGGACCTGCTGCGCACCGGCCCCCTCGTCGTCCGGGGCCGGCGGGAGACGGACTTCCACTTCCTGGCCCGCGAGTCCCGCCTGCCCTTCCCCCCGCTGGCCCACTACGCGGTCTACTGCCTCGTCGTCGCGGCGCTGCTGGCCGCGGCGGGGGCGGGCATCGTCTCGCTCCTGCCGCGCTGAGGCGGCGTGTCGCAACACGCCGCATCGGAAACAGAGAAAACGAGTGCTCCGACATTTCCCCTCCCGTCTCCTCCGGGCGTCCCCCGGAAACCAGGGCAGGAGGCACGATCCGACCATGTATTCGGCTTGAGATCGTCAGTGCTCGCTGGCACCCTGGTGGGATCCGGAGAACGGGAGGAAGGCTCCGGGACGGAGAGGGGAGGCCAGATGAACCGGTCACGACTCGTGGGGCGCCGAACGGGCCGGGGAATCGGCTGATCGGGGCGGAGCATGCGACAGCGCGCCGTCCCGCACCCGATCGCGGACGAGCACACGGCCGAGTACTTCCTGTACTGCGCCTCGGGGACGAGGCTCACCCTCTCCGCCCCGGTCCTCGGCTTCATCGAGAGCGCCCGCGAGGCCCGGGTGCGGCCCGTGCTGCTGAGCGAGGGGACGGCGACGCTCTCGCCCGCGCTCCTCGACGCGCTGCGCTTCGCCGGCGGCCTGTGGGCCTGCCGGGCCCCCGACGGCCGCGTCTTCGACGCCCTCTCCGGCTCCCGCATCCGTTCCTTCCGGGAGCTGTGGACCGAGCACTCGACGGAGCGCGAGCGCATGCCCGGCTTCGACGAGCCCGGCCCGGCGGTGCCCGCTCTGCTCTTCGAGGCCTACGTCCGGCATCGGGCCGAGCCGCGCACCCTCCTCGGCGGTACGGCCGAGCACATGCTCGCCGGGCTGAGCGGAGACCCGGCGGCGGGACCGGACCGCTGGGGCCGGGAGGAGCCGGCGTGCGCGGCCTGGGACCTCCAACGCGTCACAGGCGCCGTGCGGGCGCAGATGCCCCGCAGCGAACGGCTGCTCGCCGCCGGGCCTCGCGGCCGCACCGCCTCGCTCGCGGCGGCCCGGACCGGCCGGGGCCTGTTGGAGCACACGCGGGGCCTCGTCCCCCTGGACGCCTCGGAGCGGGCCGAGGGGCGCGAGCTGGCCGCACGGCCCTGCGTGAGCGAGACCCTGACCGGCCTGGCCGAACGCTTCCGGCCGACGATCGCGATCGTCTCCCGGGGCGAGTTCGACCCGGCCGGGCCGGACGGCCGCGTCGGCCGACGGCCCCGACGGCACCCGCTGGACGAGCCGCTGGCGGTGCTGCTGGGCGCCACCGCGGTGCGGGATCTGCGGCTGGACCTCGACGGGCTGTCCGCCCGCTACGACATCGTCCCTCTCGGGCGAAAGCGCACGCCCGCCGCCCTGATCCGCTTCACCGGCCGGGACGAGCTGTGGCACCAGCTGCTGGCCTTCGCGCACGATCTGGACGGCGAGCGGCTGGCCGCGGCGCTCGGTATGGACGCGGCCCGGGGGATGAGACGCTGATGGCTTTAGAGCTGGTGTTGCTGAGCGAGACCGCGCCCGGACCGGAGCTGGTGCAGCCGATCGCCGCCCGGCTGCTGCCCGGCGGGGCCTCGCTCTCCCACCGGGGCGGCCGGATCGTCCAGTTCCTGGACGCCTCGGGGCGTTCGGTGCTGACCCTGTTCGCCGCCAAGCCGGTGGAGCGGCCGCAGGACGCCGCGGCCGCGCTGGCCGAACCGCCCGCCTCGTTCGGGCTGTGGACCGAGATGATCATCCCCTTCGGCGACCCGGAGCCGGGCCGCAGCCTGGCCGAGGCGATCGCCCGGAGCGTCGACGGGGTCGTGAAGGAGCGGATCTGATGACGCAGTGGAGAATCGACCCGGCCGGTGTGCACGGCGTGCTGAGCCGGGTGCAGGCGGAGCAGGACGGGCTGGCCGAGGCGCTCGGCGAGAGCGCCGCGACGGCGGTGTTCTCCGGCCTCGAAGGGGGCGGCGTGTTCACGGCGGAGGTGCCGAACGCCGTCGCCGAGCTGCTGAGCGACCAGCAGCACAATCTGATCGTGATCCGCAACCGGATCGGAGCCGGAGCGCTGGGCGTCATGAACGCGACGATCTCCTACAACCGGGGCCAGGAGGAGATGGTCGGCGAGTTCCAACGGGAGATGCTGGAAGCCTCCGGCGACGGCGACTTCTCCTACTTCGAGCAGCACGGCTACCGGGGGGAGGGGGCATGAACCAGAGACCGGACGGCGGCGGCGGCACCGGCGCGATCCTGCCGCTGTCCCCGACGAGCGCGGACGGGCTGATCGACCCGGACCTGTTCCCCTGCGCGGACGAGGATCTGAAGCCTGATCAGGTCGAGGCCTCCGCGGCGGCGCTGCGGGCGATGGGGGCCGCCGTGCGCGACCGCGTGCGGGCGATCGGGGCGATCTGGGACGAGCTGCCCGGCTCCTACGAGGCGCCTGAGCAGGAGCGGGTGTACGCGCTCATGGATCCGGCGGAGGCCTCGGCCGAGGATCTGTGCGACCGCTTGGAGAAGGCGGCCGGCCACCTGGAGTGGTTCGCCGACGCGCTGGGGCAGATCAAGCCCCGTCTGCGGGACGTCGAGCAGCGGGCCCGCGACTTCCGGGCGGAAGCGCTGCAGGGGTACGAGGTCTCGGCGTACGAGGCCGAGGGCACGGTGCTGGCCGCGCTCTTCTCGGGCAAGAGCCCCTTCGAGACGGTCCGGATCCCGTGGAACCAGCACGGGCCGGCCGCGACGCGGAACGCCGAGCTGCTCGGCGAATACCAGGGCTATCTGGGGCAGGTGTCCTCGGTGGCGGCGGAGACCGCGAACGTGATCAAGCTGCTGATCGTGCACACCCAGGGCGTCGAGGCGGCGCAGGCGATCACCTCGGACTCCCTGACCCTCCTGTGGGGGCCGCCGGCGAGCGAGGAGCTCAGCTGCGGCGAGTCGATCGGGCACGGTGTCGGCACCTGGTTCCACAACAACGTGACGGGCCTCGGCGCGCTCATCGGCTGGGATCCGACGACCGGGAGCTTCAGCGGCGAACTCGCCGGTCAGGCCTGGGCGGGGCTCGCGGACCTGGCCGGCTCGCTGGCCGTCGTCACGCTCTCGTACGCCGGCCTGCTCGTCACCCGCGGCCTGGTCCATGCGGGGGCGGGCATGAACGACGACTTCGCCGAGTGGTTCGAGGATCGCGAGTTCACCGTGGCCGCCGCGCTCGCCTCCGTCGTCGCCGTCGATCTGCACGCCGCCCGGCAGGGCGGGGACCCGCTGCAGGCCTGGAAGGAGAACGGGGTCGCGGCGCTCACCGAGAGCGCGCTCAACGTGGGCAGCTTCTTCGTCCCGGCAGGCGCTGTGGCGAACGCGCTCAAGATCGGCGGCAACGGCGCTCGGGCCGGCGCCGTCGCCCTCCGGGTCGCCGCGGAGGCCGCCGAGTTCGTGGTCCCCGGCGGCAGCTGGCTCGTGCGTGGCGGCGTGCACGTCACGGAGTACGGGCTGAACGCCGTCCGCGGCCTGGAGCCCCTGCCCCCCTCGGCCCTCCGGCCCGGACCGGGAGCGCTGGCGGCGGTCACCGAGGTGCCGCACACGCCGGATCTGGACCGCACCCCCGTCAGCGATTCCCTCCTGGACGGGCCGGCCCCGGTCGGCACCGCAGGCACTCGACCCGCCGGGGTCCCGGATCTGCGGGGCGAGCGGACGCCGGACGCGCCGATCCCGCCCGGACGTCCCGACGGTTCGGCTTCGCCGGCCTCCACCGTCCCCGAGCGTCCCGCCCGCCCGGGGGACGCCCCCGCCGAGCCGGGGGATGCCGCCGCTGAGCCGAGCGGCGGGCGAGCAGACGCCGGGAGCGGCCGAACGGCCGGAGGCGACGGGACTCCCGGGGATCCGGGCCGTCCCGACACGGGCGCGCAGGCGGACCGAGCCGCCGAGGCCACCGCCGAAACCGGCCCCGGGAGAGGAACAGGCGGGAGCACGAGGGCGCCGGAGACGGAGCGGAGCGGCGGATCGGTCCCCGCCGCCGATCCGGAGGCGGCGGCCGCGCGACGCGGCCCCGGTCCGGACGGCGAGGCCGCTGGCGCCCCGGCCCCCGAGACGAGCCGTCCCACCCTGGATTCCGGCGACGGCCGCACGGGCGCCGCCGCGTCGGCTCCCCGGCCTCTCCCCGACGGCAGTCCCGCTCGCCGCGGGGACGGCGGGCACCGGGGCGAGCCCGCGGCGAGCGGGATGCGCCACGAGCGGGACCCGCTCGCCCGGCCCCGCCACGAGGAGCTCGAAGGGTCGCTGCGCCGCGACCCGGCCGCGGCCGAGGAGCTGCTCGAGCCGGCCGGGAGCCGGTCCGAGCGGCGCCCGCAGGCAGCAGCCCGCACCGATTCTGCGGCGCCTCCGGCCGCGACCGCGATCGGGGAGCTCCCCCTGCAGGGCGCCGCGGTCGCTTCGCCCGTCCTGGATTCGGCGCATGCGGCGAGCCATGCGGCCGCGACGACCGGGCGGGCCGCCTCCCCCGGGACCGGCGCCGGGCCGGGTCGCGGTCACGGGAGCGGCCCGGGCCGCACCTCCTCCGGTTCGGACGGTCGTGCTCCGACGCCTTCCGCTCGGGGCGGCGAGCGGGGCGGGGCCGGCCGGAGCGAGCAGGAGGCTTCGGGGCCTCACCCGGACGAGGCCCGGGGCGGGGCGGCTCGCGGCGCGGAAGCACCCGAGCCCGCCGTCCGGGAGCCGGAAGCCGGCCACCGCGGCGCGGAGGACGCTGCGCAGCACGACCGCGCGGGCGGAGACCGGGAGCCCGGCGCGGTTTCCCGGCCGACGGTCCCGGATGCCGGGAGCGGCTCGAAGGGCCCGGACGGTCAAGTCCGGGACGGCGCCCGGCCCGAGGAGGCGCCCTCGCCCCGCGGCGAGGAGCCGGCGCACGCGCCCCGCGACGGCGGATCGGGTCGGAGCGACGGCGAGACCGGGGCGGCGACGGTCGACACGCAGGCGCCCCGGAGCGGCCGCTACGCGGACGGTTCGCGGGGCGGACGCGGATCCCTCCGCAACTATCTGCCCGGCAACCGGGCCGTTCCGGATCTACCGGCCCCGCCGCGGCGCACCTGGACGCCCGAGGAGGCGTCCGCCAACGGGGTGCCCGAGTTCACGCAGCGCGATGTGGACGCGGCCCGGGCCCGTGCGCCCCGCAATGCGCGCGGCGAGGCCGTGGACGTGCGCACGGGCGCGCCGCTCATGGAGTGGTGGCGGAATGTGAAGTTCTTCCGTCCCGCGGAACGGGCCTGGGAGATGCGCTGGGACCCGGACGCCCGCGAATGGCTCGCCCTGAACCCCGGCCACGGCTGGGGCGCCTGGCGACCGGACGGTTCGGGCGGCCTGTCCCGGGTGCGGGCGCCCAAGCCGAGCGTCGTGCCGGACAAGGCCTCGGTCGTCGAGCAGGCCGCACGCGACGCGAACGGCACGCCCGTGGACTACCGCACCGGCGCCCCGCTCCACGGCGATCTGCGTCATGTGGAGTTGCGTTGGCTGGTCGTCGACGGGCAGGGCC